>JBLJBF010000037.1:0-8217 GCA_047637855.1 Pseudoflavonifractor sp.
GATCTCGATCTCATTCTCGCCCAGCGTGAAGCCCGGCTTGCCTACGGCGGGCAAAGTGCAGGGGGTCATGGCCATGCCCATGCTGCGGATGTTGGCGATGGCCTTTTCGGCTGCCGCCTTGACCTCGGCAAGGCTTGCGCCGGTCTCGGCCTTGGCGCCCGCGATCTTGTGGATGAACACCGTGCCCGCGATGCCGCGGCGGCCGGTGGAGTAGGTGCTGTCGGGGACGGCCACGTCGTCCCGCACGACCACGGTCTCAACCGCCACGTCATCCATCTCGGCCATGTCCTTGGCCATCTCGAAGTTCATGATGTCGCCCGAGTAGTTTTTGATGACCAGCAGGACGCCGGCGCCGGAGTTTGCCTCCTCAATGCCTTTGATGATGCGGTCGGGGCTGGGGGAGGAGAACATATTGCCCGCCACGGCGGCGTCCAGCATGCCGGTGCCCACGTAGCCCGCGTGGGCGGGCTCGTGGCCTGAGCCGCCGCCCGAGACGACGCCCACCTTGCCGGGGGTCTTCACTCTGCGGGAGATGACCTCGAGCTCCGGGGTGTACTTCAGAGAGGGGTGGGCCTTTTCCATGCCCATCAGGGTCTCAGAGACAACCTTACTGGGGTCGTTGATGATTTTTTTCATTCCTGCCTTCCTCCTGTTTCAAAGTTGTGGCTACATCGCCAGATAGGCCTTCTTGACCCGCGGATCGTCGGCCAGGTCCTTGGCGTCGCCGCTCATGGTGATTTTACCGGTCTCCAGCACATAGGCGCGGTTGGAGACAGAGAGCGCCATGTTGGCGTTCTGCTCGATGAGCAGAATGGTCGTCCCCTGCCTGTTGATGTCGGTGATAAGCGAGAAGATCATCTGGACGATATTGGGCGCCAGGCCGAGAGAGGGCTCATCCAGCAACAGGAGCTTGGGCTCGCTCATCAGGGCCCGGCCGATGGCGAGCATCTGCTGCTCGCCGCCCGAGAGGGTCCCGGCCAGCTGGGAGATACGCTCCTTCAGGCGGGGGAAGAGGTCGTAGACGCGGCCGAAGGAGGCGCTGATCTGGCCCCTGTCTTTTTTGATGAACGCCCCCAGGCGGAGGTTCTCCTCCACCGTGAGTGCGGCAAAGACCTCACGGCCCTCGGGGGCGAGGCTTATGCCCAGCTTGACCAGGTTGTAGGGGGCTACGTTGGTGATGTCCTTGCCCTGGAAGGTGATCTTCCCCTCTGAGGCGCGGACCAGCCCGGCGACGGTGTTGAGGGTGGTGGACTTCCCCGCGCCGTTGCTGCCGATGAGGGAGACGATCTCCCCCTCGCCGATCTCCATGTCGATGCCCTTCAGGGCGTGGATGTTGCCGTAACAGGTGTGCAGCCCTTCGATTTTAAGCATCTTGCTTGGCACCTCCCAGGTAGGCCTCGATGACCTGCGCGTTGGTGGCGATCTCCGAGGGGAGCCCCTGGGCGATCTGCTTGCCGTGGTCAAGGACATAGATGCGGTCGGAGATATTCATGACGACGCTCATGTCGTGCTCGATGAGGATGATGGTGTAGCCCTTGTCCCGCAGCTCCCGGATGAAACGCAGCAGCTCCTCCGACTCCTGAGGGTTCATGCCGGCGGCCGGCTCGTCCAGGAGGATGATCTTGGCGTCGGTGGCGATGGCGCGGGCGATCTCGATCTTGCGCTGGTCGCCGTAGGGGAGGTTGCAGGCGTAATTGTTGAGCTGTCCGCCCAGGCCGATGGAGTTTAGGATATCGATGGCCTTGACGGTGAGCTCGGCCTCCTCCGCACGGTATTTGGGCGTGCGAAACAGCGAGGAGAAAAACTTGTACCTGGTGCGGATATGGGTGCCCACCAGCACGTTTTCGATGACGCGCAGGTTGGGAAACAGGCGGATGTTCTGGAAGGTGCGGGAGATGCCGGCCTTGACGATCTCCTGGGGGGCGTGGTTGTGGATGGGCTTGCCCTCAAAGAGGATCTCGCCGGTATCAACCTGGTAGACGCCGGTGAGCATGTTGAACACCGTGGTCTTGCCCGCGCCGTTGGGGCCGATGATGCTGACGATCTCGCCCTTCTCCACATGGAAGGTGACATGGTCTACGGCGACCAGGCCGCCGAACCGGATGGTGATATCCTTTACCTCAAGAAAAGACATGGCTTACTCTCCTTTCCGGCCGTCGGCGGCAGTGGGTCTGGCCGCGAGGAGTTTTTTCGTCAGCTTGGAGAGGCGGTAGGGCATCTGGCTCTTCCAGCCCAGAATCCCCTGAGGGCGGAAACGCATCATGACCACCAGCAGGAGGCCGTAGACCACGAAACGGTAGTCCATCAGCGCGCGGGAGACCTCGGGGAACGCGATGAGGAGGGCCGCGCCCAGGAACATGCCGCGCATGGTGCCCATGCCGCCCACGATGACCACCGAGATGATGAGCACCGACACGTCGAAGGTGAAGGAGTTCGCGTCTATATAGCCCACCATGGAGGCGTAAAACGAGCCGGCGATGCCGGTGATGAACGCGCTGAGCACAAAGGCCAGCACCTTAAAGCGCATGGTGCGGATGCCCATCATGGTGGCGGCCATCTCGTCCTCCTTGATGGCCTGGAACGCGCGGCCGGTGTTGGAGCGGATGATGCACACCGCGGCCAGCGAGATGACCAGCAGCAGCCCCAGCATCATGTAGTAGAGCCCGTTGTTGGCCAGGGTGAGGGTATTCCCAAAGAAGGAGGGCTTGGGGATATTCTTCAGGCCCAGCGTGCCGTTGGTGACCGGGTCCCAGTTGATGATGACCATCTTGACGATCTCGCCAAAGCCCAAAGTGACGATGGTGAGGTAGCTGCCGGTGAGGCGGAGGGAGGGGAGGCCCAGCAGCAGCCCGCACAGCGCCGAGAGGCAGGCCCCCGCCAGCATGGCCACCAAAAAGGGCAGGTTGAGCCGCAGCATCAAAAGCGCCGAGGTATAGGCCCCGATGGCGAAGAAGCCGGCGTTGCCCAAAGAGACCAGGCCCGTATACCCGGTGAGGATATTCAGGCCGATGCCCAGCATGGAGTAGATGCCGATCATGATGAGGATACGCATGATGTACTGGGAAAACCCGAGGAAGGGGACGGCCACGAGAATGGCCGCCAAAATCGCCCAGGCGGGAAACTTATACTTGTCGAGAAAGGATTCCACGGTAAAGATAAAACCCGTTTTCCCGGTATTTTTCCTGTTCATTTTCATATGCCCTACACCTTTATAATACCTTTCTTGCCGAACAGTCCGGTGGGCCGGATGACCAGCACGAGTATGAGGATGATAAAGGCAATGGAATCGCGGTAGGTGGAGCCGAGCGCGGTGGCGGCCAGGCTCTCCGACACGCCGACCACCAGTCCGCCCACCACGGCGCCGGGCAGGCTGCCGATGCCGCCCAGGACCGACGCGGCAAAGGCCTTCAGGCCGGCCATAAAGCCCATGCCGGGGTATACGATCTGGTAGTAGCCGCTGATGAGGCCGCCTGCGATGGCCGCCGAGGCCCCGGCCAGGAAGAAGGTGAACGAGATGACGAAGTTCACGTTCACGCCCATGAGCTGGGCCGCCTTGGGATTCTGCTCGGTGGCGCGCATGGCCAGGCCGATCTTGGTCTTGTTGATGACCAGCGTGAGCACCAGCAGAAGGATCAGCGACACGACGCACATCATGAGCTGCGTGGAGTTGATCTGCGCGCCGCCGATGCTGACCATGCCGAAATTAAAGAGGGCCGGAAAGGCTTTTTTCTGGCTGCCAAACCAGATCATGAGAAGGTTCTGGATGATGTTGGAGATGCCGATGGTGGTGATAAGGGCGGCGATGGGAATGGAGTTCTTCTTGCGCAGCGGCGCCAGCGCCGTCTTGTCGATGAGGATGCCGACAAACCCGGTGACGATCATGCTCAGGAAAATGGCGGGGAGCACGCCGAATTGAAAGCCCACAAAAAGGAGGGCCGCATGGGCGCCGAACGCATAGATCGCGCCATGGGAGAAGTTGATGAGACGCAGAATGCCGAAAACCAGGGAATATCCCACAGCGATGAGCGCATAAGCCATGCCCAGGGCGAGGCCGTTGAAAATTTGTTGTACGATCACTTCCGCCACAATTCCTTTCTTCTGCTATTTGAGCGGTAGAACGACGGCGCGAGCCGGGGGAGGCAAGCTGCCCCCGGCTCGGCGCTCCGTCTTGAAGGTGCTTAGATCAGAATTTGGCCTCGGTAAATTTGCCGTCCTTCACCGTGACCTTGACGAAGGATTTCTGCACGTCGCCCTTGCTGTTGAAGGTGGTCTGACCGGTGACGCCGGAATAGTTGATCGCAGCCAGCTTGTCGCGGACGGTGGCGGCGTCGGTAGAGCCGGCCTGCTCGATGGCGGTGAGGAGCATACCCACGGAGTCATAGGCCTGGCTGGTCAGAGCGCTGGGGGGCGAGCCGAACTTCTTGGTGTAGGCGTCCACATAGCCCTTGATGGCGGGGTCATTGGAGCCGGAGAAGAAGATAACGGGGAAACAGATGCCCTCAACGGCGGAGCCGCCCAGCTCCAGGAGCTGCTGGCTGTACGCGTTGGAGAAGCCCACAATGGCGATGTTGGGGTTGACCTGCTTATACTGCTTGGCGACAGGGGCCAGCGTGGAGTACATGCTCACGCAGATGACCACGTCGGCGCCCGCGGCGTTGAGCTTGGTGATGGCGGGGCTGTAGTCGTCGGAGCCCTCCATGACCTCCTCATGGGCCACAACCTTGACGCCGCTGCTGGCCATGCCACCGATGAGGTCGGTGACGATCTTGGAGGTGTTGGTGCCCCAGTCGGTCTTGATGGAGATGATGCCGATGTTCTTCTTGCCCAGATCTTTCACGGCGATATCCAGGGCGGCGGCGGCTTCCACGGTAATGACGGTGTTGTTGCGGAAGATGTAGTCGCCGATGCCGGAGTAGTCGGGGTGGGAGGCGGAGGGCGAGATCTCAATGATCTTGTTCTCGTTGTAGACGGGGGCGGCGGTCATGCACACGCCGGAGGAGAAGTGGCCGATGACGCCCACGATGTCCTTCTCGGAGACGATCTTCTGTGCGATGGAGGCGGCCTCCTCAGAGGAGTTCTTGTCGTCGTACTGAATGATCTCCACCTGCTTGCCCAGGACGCCGCCCTTGGCGTTCCACTCCTCGGCCATCATGGTGGCCGCCTTGTAGAAGCCCTGGCCGTACTCGGCATTGTCGCCGGTCATGGGGGCGGCGACGGCGATCTTGACGGTACCGCCGGTGGCCGCGGAGGGGGAGGCCTGGGGACTGCCGCTGGCGGGAGGATTGGAGTTCCCGGCGGGGGCGTTGCTGCAGCCAGTGAGAAGAGAGAGGGAGAGGGCGGCGCTCATTACAAGGGACAGGATGCGTTTCGTGTTTCTTTTCATCGTCTGTTTCGGCTGTCAGGACTCATTTGACAGCCTTTCTCCTTTCTTTGCTTCAATTTTTGGGGAACTTTAGTCCAGGGAACGCTTCACACAGGCGCGGCCAGGCGCGCCGGAATGACTTTAGTCGGCCACCATGATCTTCAAGATCTCGGTGTCGGTCTGCCGCATGCCGTCGCGGGCGAGCTCGCCCACGCTGGCGATGGTGGCCTCCACATCGCTCTTCACGATGCCCTCGCCGGGGCGGAAGAACCGGTCCTTCATCGCCATATTCATGGCGAGGATGGCGGCGTCCACGCAGGAGGCTATTTTTGCGGCGCAGGAGGGCTTGGCACCGTCGCACACGATGCCGGAGACATTGCCCAGGGTATTGACGATGACCTTGGACACGTCCTCCTCGCTGCCGCCATAGAGGTAGGTGATGCCCGCGCCCGCGCCCGCGGCGGCGCTGACCGCGCCGCAGTAGGCGCTGAGCTTGCCAATGCCGGTCTTCTGGTGGATGGCCACCAGATTGCTCACACACAGGGCCCGGTAGAGTTTCTCCCTGGTCGCGCCCAGCTCCTCGGCATACTCGATGACGGGGAGGGAGGCGGTCATGCCCTGGTTCCCGCTGCCGGAGTTGATGACCACGGGCATCTCGCAGCCGCTCATGCGGGCGTCGCTGCCGGCGGCGGCGGCGGCCCGGGCGCGGACCTTGATGTCGTTTCCGTAGGCGCTCAGAAGGGTGGCCCCCACCGCCGCGCCGTAGTCGCCCTCCAGGCCGGCCTTGGATATCTGGGTGTTATACTCGATCTGGCGGTCTAAGATATCGGAGACGTCCTTAATGTCCACCTGGTCGGCAAAGGTCAGGATATCGGCAATGGAGAGACAGGTGCGGTCGGTACGCGCCGTGTCGGTCTCCTCCTCGTCGTGGGGGATGTCCAGGAGCACCTGGCCGTCCTTTTCGATGCGGACGATCCCAGTGTGGCTGTGGATGATCTCTACCATGGCGCTGTGCCCGCCGCCCTCCATGCTGATGATGATGTGGAGCTTCGCGGGGGTCTCCAGGAGTTTTTCCTCACACAGGCCCTCCTCCAGAAGGGCCCGGACCCGCTCCACATGCTCGGGCTTTACCGTGGTGAGCACCTCCAGCTTCCGCGCGGCGTCTCCGCCGACGGCACCCAAAATGGCGGCGGCACGGGTCCCCCGCAGGTCGCCCGTGGTGGGAACGATGACGCCCTTCACGTTCTTGATGATGTTGCCGCTGCACGCTGCGGTCATTTTCTGGGGGAAACAGCCCAGCGTCTCCCTGGCCTTGGCCGCGGCATAGGCCACGGCGATGGGCTCGGTGCAGCCCAGGGCGGGAACCAGCTCCTCCTCCAGGATGCGAAGATAGTCTTGATAAAGTTCATGGTTCATAGCGCTGCAATACTCCCTGCTCTTCTCCCAAAATATCTCAAAATGAGACATTCCGAAATTCTCTCTGATGTTGAGATTATAGCAAGCATTTTGAGATTTTCAACCACCATTCATTATTTATGACGGTTTAAACAGCTTTCCCGGGGTGAATTGCACGTGTTGAACAGGCCGGAAAATAAAAATGTTTCATTTTGATACAGACCGCAAAAGGCCCTTTAAACAGATAGGAATACCGCAAAAAATAGGGAAACAGCGCAGGAAACCGGGGAACGGCTCCAGGAATAAAATAACCGGGAGCCTGAAAAACGGCTCCCGGACAGAGGCTGTGGCTGCACACCGGCGGCGCTACCGCCGTGTGCATAAAACGGGCGCAGCGAAACGCCCAGCCACCTCCAATGTCCGGGAGCTCAGCATTCGTCCACATCGAAACTTGTTTGACAGCAGCCTGCCAAAAATCGCGTCCATATTGCCCTCCCCTCTTTTTACCTATATTACCTATCTGTTTTATATGAATATAGCAATGCCGCATCTTTTTGTCAAGGGGGAATTTTTCATTGCGGGCGGGTCGGCGCACTCTCCCGCGGCGGGCGCTGCCCGCGCGGCGCCCCGCTTTTTGCTGCTGCTCGGTCTGCGTGGAATTGGCGCTCAGAGGATGTGGGAAAGGATGGACAGATCAAAACCCGGGGCCAGCCTTAAGGCTGGCCCCGGGTTTTGATCTGCGGTTTATAATTACTTTTTCAGGTTGAAGAAGGCGTCCTTGCCCAGGTACTGAGCCGCTTCGCCCAGCTCTTCTTCAATGCGGAGGAGCTGGTTGTACTTGGCCACGCGGTCGGTGCGGCTGGGGGCGCCGGTCTTGATCTGGCCCGCATTCACGGCGACCACAATGTCGGCGATGGTAGCGTCCTCGGTCTCGCCCGAGCGGTGGGAAACCACGGCGGTATAGCCGGCGCGGTTGGCCTTCTGGATGGTGTCCAGGGTCTCGGTCAGGGTGCCGATCTGGTTGACCTTGATGAGCACGGAGTTGGCCACATGGAGGTCGAGGCCCTTCTGGACCCGCGCGGCATTGGTCACAAAGAGGTCGTCGCCCACCAGCTGGACGCGGTCGCCCAGGGCCTTGGTGAGCATGGCCCAGCCCTCCCAGTCGTCCTCGCCCATGCAGTCCTCCATGGAGATGATGGGGTAGTTGTCGGCAAACTTCTTCCACATGGCGACCATCTGCTGGCGGGTCATGGACTTCTTGGCCTTGGGCAGGTCGTAGCACTCGGTCTCCCTGTTCCACCAGTCGGACACGGCGGCGTCCATGGCGATCATAAAGTCCTCGCCGGGCTTATAGCCGGCCTTCTCGATGGCGGCCACGATGCACTTGAGGGCATCCTCGTCCTTTTTCAGGTTGGGGGCGTAGCCGCCCTCGTCGCCCACGCCGGCGGCGGGGGTGCCGT
>JBLJBF010000038.1:0-33438 GCA_047637855.1 Pseudoflavonifractor sp.
AGTTCCTGATGAACGAGGCCCGCTACTCCTCCCTGACCCGCTCCTTCCCCGAGCGGGCTACGGAGCTCTTCGCCAAGAGCGAGGAGGCCGCGAAGGCACGGTACGAGCACCTGGTCCGGCTCCAGGAGCTCTACAAGTAAGAACAAGCAAAAAGTTCCCCCGCCCATCCGGGCGGGGGAACTTTCGTCTACGTGCGGCCAACGAGCCCGCGCGCAAGCGCGTACAAGCGTTTTGCGCAGCAAAACCTTAATGTGTGGGCGGACTCACTCCGCCCACACAGATGTAGTCTCCCGGGGTCCCCGGAGGACACCGTCCGCCGGGGAGGGGCCGCCAAGGCCCGGTATGAGCACCTGGTCCGGCTCCAGGAGTTCTACAAGTAAACACAGGTAAAAAATCTCCCCGCCCATCCGGGCGGGGAGATTTCGTCTGCAGATGGCTCCTGTAGGGCCAATGTTCTCACCGGCCCGTTCCTTTTAACCCTCCTGCCCTTGTAGGGGCGGTCTCCGACCGCCCGCCGACGACCACAGGTCGCCCCTACGTTGCGGCCCCTTCTATTGGGCGGGGAATGGTCCTCTTTCAGCGGCCTCGGGGGTTTGTTTAATGGGTATATGTGAAGTCCACCGTATACATGTGCACATGGTCTCCCTGCGTGACTTCAATATAGAGATAGATCGGGTTCGGATCAGTAACCGAAATGCCGGTGATGGGATGCCTTACTCCGCTTGTCAGCACAACCTCCTCGCCCTGTAAGAACGAGTACCTGATCTCAACGCTTGAGTCGCCCTCTCTTGGCTCTGCGTTCACAATAACATAGGGGTAAGCATAGTGCCACACGGGGTCGGGCCGTGAGAACTCCGCGTGATAGCTCATGCCGGTGTATTGCCCCTCAAGCCATTCGCCTCTTTTCTCCAGGGAGAGCGTGTACTCCTGCCGCCCTCCTGCCGGATAGGTATCATATCCTATTTTTATCTCCAGGTCGGCTAAGAAGGGGATCTCTGCAAACTGCGCGGTTACCGTCACATCGGCTGGCAGCATGATGAAACAACGTCCCTCTGCATTCCATTGCCAAACCTCATACTCCGTCGTCCCGTCGGTGTATTTCAGTGTTCCGGCCACCAGTCCATAGCCCGGATCCGGCGTGACCGTCAGATTCACCGTCGTCCCCGCCGCCGCCGTTGTCGGGCTTACCTGGATGGTGCCGCCGGTAATCCCGCCGTCTACCGTCACCGTGTACAGCTGCTCGAACTGCGCCGTCACCGTCACATTCTTCCCGGGCATGGTAAAGCTGCTCCCCGGGATAACATGGTCCGTGCCGTCGTTGTACTTCAGCGTCCCGGCCTTGAGCTGCCAGCCCGGATTCGGCGTGACCGTCAGATTCACCGTCGTCCCCGCCGCCGCCGTTGTCGGACTTGCCGTGACGGTGCCCCCTGTCAGGCTCCCCACCGTCACGGTGTATACGCTCTGCCTCGTGACCGTCACGGTATAGGTCTTCGTGGCTCCGTTCTCCGCCGTCACGGCGATATGGATGGTGTTGGTCCCCAGGTTGAGGGCAACCGTCGCGGCGTTTCCGCTCGCCACCGCTACGGTATTCACCTTCACCGCCGCGGAGCCATCCGCTACCCGCGGCGTCACCGCGAGGGAGCTCACGCCGCTCCCCACCGCCAGCGTATAGCTCGTTCCGGCGGAGGAGAATGCGGGACTCAGGGCTCCGGCGCTGACCGTCAGGCCGCTCAGATTGGCGTTTGCCGACAGGGGCGGCGGCTCGGGCGGCGGTATCAGGGGCTTATGGGCCCTCGCAACGTTGACGGTGTAAGTTCTCTGGCTCCCGTCCGCCTCGGTCACCTGCACCTGTACGGCATTGTCCCCCTCGTTCAGCGAAATCGCGCCCGAGGCCGTTCCACTCTTCACCGCGGCGCCGTTGACCAAAATCACCGCAAGGGAATCAACGGCATGGGGCGTGACCGTGACCTCGCCCGTCTCATACTTTACCTCGGCGCTGTACTGCGTCGTATCGCCCGTAAACGCGGGGGAGAGGGCGCCCGTGCTCAGGGTCAGATTCGTAAGCCCGCTTCCGTAGACAAACTCAGCCGTCGCAGGGGCGTCAAGGCCCTTGGCGTTGACTGAGACCTTGTACCGCCCCTTGGTCTCGTTCGCCATGGTATAGGAGAGGGCAAAGGTGCCGTCCTTCCTGGGAAAGAGCCCGGCCAGATACTCGGGCTTTCCCACGGGGTCGGTGATCTGGACCGACAGGGGCCTGTCTGGAACTTCGGTGAGGCCGTCCACCGTCACCAGTTTCTCCTTGTCAATGGAGGCTTTGACTTCGGTCCTCACCCCTGCGAGGAAGTAACAGACGGCGGGCGTATCGACGCCGGCGGCGCCCACATACACCGTATACCGCCCCGTCTGGGTGTTGGCGAGGGCGTAGGAGAGGCTGAACCCGCCCCCCGCGCCGCTCATGGCATACCCGGCGTACTCATCCCCACCGTCGGGCGCGGTGATCCGGACGGTGATGAGTCGCCCCGGGCCCGTCCCGGCGGCGCCGGTGACCCTGACCAGGCCGTCCACCAGTGCGGCAGACGCGTCAAGGCTGTTCACCCCGATGAGGAAGGAGGTGGCGGCGACGTTTGCCACCCCCGCCACGCCGACCGTTACGGTGTAACGGCCGGCGGCGGTGTTGGTCAGGGTGTAGGATACGCGGAACAGGCCGCCCGCGGCGCTGAGGCAGGTGTTCAGGTACTCAAGCTCGTCATTGGGGTCGCGCACCAGGATATTGACGGTCTGGCCGCCGCCGCCGTCGATCCTCCCGCTGATGGTGACGTGCTGATTGCTGTCCACCGTGGCCGTGACCGAGCTTAAATCCTCTCCATGGGCCGGAGCGGCCAGGGAAACCAGCAGCGCCAGAAGACATAGCACGCGCAACGCGCTCCGTTTCAAATGATTGCCTCCCTTCGTCCTATGGCCGGACCGGCCTTAGGACAGTGTGATAACATTGGATTTGGGGATCTGCTTGGTGGCGGCGATGCTCGTGCCGTCCCAGACGAAGAGCTTGGCGGTGTAACCCGACGCTGACGCGGGAACAGTAAAGGCACCGGTAAAGGCGACGGTGGAGGTCCCGCTCGCCGCCACGGTGACCGTCTGGGTGCTGGAGGCCACCATGGTGCCCTTGTCGCTGTAGAGGGCCAAAATGGCGAGCACGGGCTGGGCCGTGGCGGTGTTGTTCTTCAGGGAGGCCGTGGCGCTCACCGTCTTGCCCGCCTCCAGCTTTGTCGCGTTCGCGGTGACGCCCACGGTGAAGGAGGCGGTGAGCCCGATGTCGTAGGCCGCCACGGCGCTGACGTTCAGTGTGCCCACGTCCAGGGTGATGCCGCCGGGGACATAGGTGACGGTGAGGCTGCTCCCCTGCTGCGCCGCGTTCAGCGTGGATTTGTCCGCGATGCTGGTGAGGAACTCGCCCCCAAAGCCGGAGAAGGCCACCTCCTTTGTCATGCCGCCCTCATAGGTCAAGGTCACCGCCAGACAAGACAGGTCGAGAGACGCGCCCTCGGTGTAGGAGAGGGTGGGTGCCTTTTTCAGGGTCATGGCCGTGGCCTTGACGCGGGGGACCTCCAGCGTCACGGGGACCGACTGGCGGGTATTGACGGCCACCAGTCTGTAGTAGTACGGGCTGGCCCCGGTGGCCGTGCTGTCGGTATAGGTGACCGTGTTCTTGCTCGTGATGGAGGTGATCTGCTTGTACTCCCCCTCCGCCGAATCGGCGCGGTACAGGGTGTATCCCGTCGCCTGACCCTTGGTCTGGACGTCGGTTGTCACCGGCTTCTCCCATTTGAGCTTGACAGACGTGGCCGTTCTCGTGTCCAGCTGCAGATTTTTCACCGGGGCGGGCGGGTAGTTCGCCCCCACGGGCTGGCACAGGTAGCCCACGACCATGCAGCGCTGCTTGGAGTCCCCCACCGTCAGGTCGTAGGGGTAGGCCGCCAGGCTCCATTTGTAGCTGTAATCCCCTCTCTCCTCGGGCAGGCCCGCCACCGACCCGGCGTACATGGCGGTCTCCTCGCTGGCCTTGGTGTTGCTGTAGGTATAGCCCAGGCTGCGGCTGCCGCCCACATAGGCGCCCCCAGCCCCGGCCTTGGCCGTGAATTTCACTGTCAATTCCAGGTCAAGGGTCCGGGACTTCCCCTGGGCGATGGAGATTTCCTCCCCGGTGACATTGTTGCCGATGCCGACGCCCACGAAATTGCCGTAGTCGTCCCCGCTGGAGCCCAGCAGGACCTCGGCGCCCGTGACGTTGGAGAGACTCGTCTTGGCGGAGGGATAGGTGCGGGGGTCACCGATGGTGTGCTTGAATACCCCGCTTACGCTGGGGACGGTGGAGAGGGTCCCCGCCACCTTCTCGTAGGCCGAGACCGACATGATCCGCGTCACCGGCGAGAAGGGGACCATGATGGTAGTGTTCTCGGACTTCTGGCTCTGGGTATTGGTCACCTTGAAATAGTAGCAGTCGTAGGGCGTGGCCGAGACCACCACCGCGTTCTGGTTGTAGTAGTTCTCATAGGAGACCTGCTTGGACACCGAGGTGTACTTCTCAAAGGTGGCGGTGAAGTCGGCCCCCATCTCCATTTCCCAGCTGGCCGAGGCGATATTCCCGTAGAGCAGGTTCAGGGAGAACTCGTAGCCGCAGATGAAGCTGGCCCCCACTGAGAGCCCGTGGCTCTCCGAGCTCGACCTGCCCTTCCCGGTGCCGAACTGGGTGCTGGCGTTTCCCAGGGCCTCGTACTCATCCTCAAGCTCTGAATAATAGGGGGTGGCGGCGAGGACGGCCAGGACTGTCGGGTCGGAGAAGACAAACTCGCTGTTGGCGGGCAGGTACTCCATCTGCAGGCCCCGATCCCAGATGTCGGGGGCGCAGAGGGAGAGATAGTAGTTGTTGTCCTTGCTGTTGACCTGCTGCTGCATATAGGCGTACAGCACGCCGTCCTTCATGGAGACGGTGGTGACATAGATGCGGCGGCCGTCGTGCCAGTTGTTGTGGTGCAGCACCACAAGCTGCTCCGAGACGTCGGCCCCGAGATCGTCCAAAGTGGCCTCGTTGAAGTTACCCGCCGCCATGTCCAGAATGTAGGTCTGGTCCTTTTTGGTGTTGGCGTTGGTGAGGTTGTTTCTCGACTTGGACTCCTTGTTGACGTCCAGGCCGGGGAGGGATACGTTGGTGATCACCTGCCGGTCGAACACGTCGCTCTCGGCGTTATATTTATAGATAAAGCCGCCCAGCACCACATAGGACAGGAAGGCCGCCGGGTCGAAATTCACGCACTTCACGCCCAAAGTGTTCTTCACCGCCTTGAAGTCCTCGGAGACAAAGGTATAGAGCCGATTGTCCTTCAGTCCGGTCTGGTAGCTGTCACTCTCGGGGTCGTAGTGGAAGGTGGTAAGTCCCACGTTGTTGTCGTCCTTGCGGCCGAAGAGCCTGCCGCCGATGACCAGCGTCTTCTCCCCGGAGCCGAAGATATCCCCCATGTCCATGGCGGGCCGGTCGAAGTACACCGGGTTCTCGCCGGCGGTGGTCACCAGCTCCACCGGCGGCGCGCTGGGCTTCTTCACATTGGTGGTGGAGCGGTAGATCAGCAGGAAGGAGCGCAGGCCCTTCTCATAGTCCTCTACGTCCGAGTCCTCGTCCACCTGGGATATGTAGGCGCGTCCGGCGGTGATGAAGAGCTCCTGGAAACCGTCGTCGTCCAGGTCGGCCGAGGCCATGCCGTTTACGTAGAGGGGCATATTGTCGCCGAACAGCCTGGTCTTGGTCTCGGCGTCCCACGAGACGCTGCCCGCTTTCAGCTCCTGCCTGCTCAGCTCGGTGAGCTTTGTGGTGGTGACCCGGTACAGGGCGATGGCCTTGCCCCGCCCGACGGCCACCTCGTCCTTTCCGTCGTGGTCAAAGTCGCCCGAGACGGCATGGAGGCTTCTCTCATAGTCGTTGTTTGTGGCGGAGTAGGCGAACAGGCTTGAGCTGGTGGTCGTCGTGAAGTGCACCGTGGTGGTCGGTTCGACCTTGACTATCTTGCTGCCTTCCCGCGTGGTGGCGTATTTCGTGATGGCGATGCCCACTCTGCCGTTGGCCCCCGTGGCCCCCGGCACCCAGAACACGGTGACGGTCTCGTCCATGCCGTCGCCGTCGGTGTCGGCCGCGATGCTCACCCGCTCTTTCGCCGAGACAAAATCCGTGTCCGTCATGGTCACGGTCGTGACCCCATTCAGGATCGCGCTCTTATACCCGGTGGTAACGGCGCCGACCTTGATATCGCCGCTGCTCTTAAACAGCCAGCCCGCATAACCGGCGGGGACGCCGGTCATAAATACCTGCTTCACGCCAAACTTTGTAATTTTATTGACGCCGAAGGGGCTCTTTCTCCGGTCCACCAGCTGGCCGCTGGGGGTATAGCGCTGGGGCTGGTCGGTGGAGAAGCCCAAAGCCGTCACCGGCCCGGCCTGATCCGCGTTCAGTGTCAGGTCGCCGTTGGCGCTTGCCGCGCGGGCGGGGACAGGCGGGAGCGCGCCGGCCACCACGAGGGCGGCCAGCAGTACCGAGATCAGTCTGGAAGGGCGGGGGCGTATACCTCTGTTTCTCATGGTCCAAAACTCCTTTATCCGAATGTTGGGACGGGCTGCTCCTTTGATTTACTCCCGGATGGCGAACAGAATGTTGTCCACCGTCAGGCGAATGGGGTATTGCGCCCGCCCCGGTACGGGGGCGGGCCAGCGGATGGCCTTTTCCTCCAATGTGATGTCCTTAAAACGGCGCAGGTCTCTCAGGCTGTTGTAGGGCATGGTCTCAATCAGATCCCCCATGTGAAAGAGGATCCGGTTGCCGTGTTCAAACTCCACCAGCAAGGTATAATCGTCTCCCGGCGTTACCTTGAGCATTCTGCTCATGAAAGTCTGCCTCCTCTCCCCGGAGATATGGAAATAAATAGATCCCCCATACTGTTCAGTATAGGGGATCTATCGTTTAATTGGTATCGGCCATACGGCGGATATTGTGCCGCAAAACCAGAGCATGCTCCGCTTTACTGGTCCTTCCTCTGGTACAGCAGGGAGACCGCCCCGAGGACGACGCCCGCCCCGGCGCCGATGCAGAGCCACAAAACCAGGTTTTGAAGGAGCGCGCCCAGGACCACGCCCACCGCCGCGCATAGGCCGATGGACGTTCCCAGGTTCCAGTACTCCGATATCTTGTGTTTTTTCACGGTGATTCCCCCCAGTCATTCGTCCGCCAATCATACAAAGTCCACATCTGATGCGTCCTTTTCCGCCTCCTTCCGCGCCCGGCCGTTCACAGCCTCCTCCAGCCTGCGGATCGCGCCCGACAGGGCCGCAAGCTCCCCGGGCTCAAAGCCGCTAAACAGCTCCTCCAGAAAGCCAAGCTCAATCTTCTCCCGCTGGCCCAGGTATTCCCTGCAGGAGTCGGTCAGGCTGACCCGCAGCACACGCCCGTCCCGGGTGTCCCGGTTCAGGGAGATAAAGCCCTGCTTTTCGAGAATGAGCGCCATCTTTTTCACATTCTGCCGGGTGCTCCCGATCCGCGCCCCCAGCTCGGAGAGGGTCGGCGCCCCGCTCTCACATTTCGTAATCCCCGCGAGAAAGAGCCACTGCTTCACGGTCAGATTTGCATCCAGCCGATCTCCAAAAAGCTGCAGCTTATTGGACAGGATGAAAATGGTGCCGAAGATATATGCCTTTTCCTGCAGACTGTTCATGAATCATTCTCCCGTGCTATAATGGTAACTGGTTACCTATATTATAGGCAGGCAGTTCCCTTTTGTCAAGGGATAAAAAAGGGGCGGGCAGTCGCGACTGCCCGCCCCGATGGATCAGAGCAGCTTCAGCTTTCCGGCCTTTTTCACGGCGGCCGCCTTGCCGCTGACCTCCAGCTTGCGGTAGACATTCTCCAGGTGGGTCTTGACGGTGGCCCCGGACACGTAGAGCCGCGCGGCAATCTCCTCCCGCATGAGCCCCTCGGCCGCGAGGCTCAGCACCTCCAGCTCCCGCTCGGTGAGGGTCACGGTATGGGTCCGGGCGCGCCCGAGACTCTCCAGGTAGTGCTCGCAGGCCCGGAGCAGCTCCAGGAGATAGCCGTCTCGGGGGTCTCTTCCCGCCAGATGCCGCAGCATGTCCACAAGCTCGGGCCCATACTCCGCAAAGGGCAGGACCAGGTGATCGGCCCGCCCCAGGTCGATGGCCCCGGCCAGATGGGCGCAGCCCCGCTCCATCCCGTACAGCCGGTATTTAGCGGCGGCGGCGAGGATATGGTTGTGCAGAAAGCCGAGCTGATTTTGGAAGATGCCAAAGAACTGCGGGAAGGTCTCGGTCAGCATCTCCAGCCGGATGTAGTCCTTTGCCAGCAGCACGGCCCTGCCGTAGACGATGAGGTGAAAGGCGAGACCCTCATACATGAAATTGGCCGGGGAGATATCCCCCGTCCGCAGCCATATGGGGATGCGGTCGGGCCGGGCCATGCAGCCGTAGGCGTAGCCTTCGATCAGGTCCAGCGTGGTGTTGTAGACTGCGTTGTCCTCTCTGGATACGTCGGCCCGGAGCTGCCGCAGATGCTCCAGCGCTTCGCCGCACTTTCCCTGATAGAGGTAAAGCCGCACGAGGGTCAGTCCGGCGCAGAGGATAATGCCGGTCTGTTCCATGGTCTGCGCCTTGTAGATTGCCTTAAAGGCATTGAGCTCGGCCCCCTGCCAATCTCCCGTCTCCAGCGCGTATTCGGCCAGCGTCACATAGTCGCAGCCCGTGCCGCAGCCGCTGGAAATCCTTGAAAAAACGGGGAACTCGGCGGCCATGAGCCGGGACGTCTTCTCCAGGCTGCCCGGCTCCCTGTAATAGGTGTACAGAAAATGGGGCGAGCCGAAGGTAAATTCGGCGTCCCGCCCCACCAGGCAGGAGACGCCGCCCTCCAAAAGCCGAAGCGCCCTGTGGGTGCAATCCAGCATTTGGCGCGCGTCATTGAACACGATAAAAATACGCGCCACACTGATCTCGGCCAGGACGCGGCTGCGGCGGTTTGGGTGGAGCTCCCGGGCATGTTCGTAGTACACCTCCAGCTCGTCCAGCCGGGAGACCGCATCCCGCGCGGCGGCGCTCTCCCCGCTGAGCAGCAGCAGCGCGGAGATGTACTGCAGATAGGCGAAGGGATACCGAAAGAGCAGCGCCCGGGGTGCGGCGGCAAACATCTCGGCCGCGCCCTCGAACTCGGAGGCGTTCTTGGTGATGGAGTCCTCCTCGTCCAGGAGGGCGAGGACCCGCTCCCGCTCCCCGGCGCGGCAGAGATAGGCATAGGCGGGCCCCCGCGCTTTTTTCTCTAGGAACCACTCGCCCACCCGCCGGTACAGACCCGCCAGCTCTCCCCGGTCGGTCTGTCTGGTCCGCAGGAAATCCAGCAGCACATGATGGATGCGGTAGAGGCCCGCCGCCTCGTCATAGAAGACAAAGGCGTTTTCCTGGCGCAGCTTTTTCAGGAGCTCGCCGGTGCGGTCCTCTCCCGTCACGTATCGGGCCTGCTCCTCGGTAAAGGCATCCATAACCGAGAGGCGCAGAAGAAATCTCCGGACGGCCTCGTCGTAGGCGTTGTAAAGGATCTTCTCCACCAGCTCATGGATGGCACTGCTCCGGCCCATGGGGATGCCCTGCTCCAGCCCCAGCAAAATCAGGTAGGCCAGGGATATCCAGCCCCCCGTGTATCTGCTGACCTTTTTCAGTACCTCCTCATTGGGGTGGAACTCCATCAAGGCGCAGTAGGCCCGCAGCTCCTCGTCGGTGAAACGCAGGGTCTGCTGGGATACGATGCTGCACAGCCCCTTGGCGTTGAGCTCGGCCAGATCGAGAAAGGAGGTGTCCCGGGTGAGAAGGACGATGTGAAAATCATCGGGCAGCTCGGCGACAAACCGTCCGAACAGCTCGGTGCGCAGGATACCCTTGGCATGGTGGGCGTCGTCTATGACCAGCGTGGTATCGGGCTTATAGTCCATCTCCTCCAGCAGGGTGACCAGCGCTCTGAGGTGGGATGGGTCGGAGGGGATGCCAAAACCCTTCAGCCGCCTGCCCGCCGTCTCGTCCAAGCCGTCGGCCGCCGCCGCCACCCTGTCCCAAAAGGCCTCCCGCGTGTCGCTGTCCGAATAGAAGGAGGTCCACAGGACGGGCACCCCCCACGCCGCGAGAAATTCCCGCACCGCCGTGGTCTTGCCATAGCCCATGGGCGCCTCCACGATGGTCAGCGGGTGTTCGAGTATGCCCGCAAGCGCGCGGTTGACCCGGTCCCGTTTGAGGGTCTTGCTCTTTTTCATCGGTACGGCCTTCTTTCCCTGTGGGACCTTACCTGTATACTCCCATATTATACTGCGGCCAGGGAAGGCTTGCCAAGCGGAAAATGCGGTTTGCCGCCTCTACAGCCGCTCCAGGATGCCCCGGAGGAGCCCGGCGTGGGCGGCATTGTCAGCGCCCAGCTCGTCAAAGATCTCCCGCAGGCCCACGTCGTCGGTCTGTTCGGCGGCCGCGCGGTACGCGTTTTCCGACGCCTGCTCGCCGAGGAAGCACTGGCGCAGGTTTCCCACCAGCGTACCCTTGGGCCCCCCGGCCGGGGGAGCGACCTGGAGCCGCACCCCGGAGAGGAGAAAATAGGCCACCGAGAGGCGCTTTGCGTTCCTGGTCTTGTCGGCCGCCATGGCGGCCAGCGTCTGGGCGGCCGTTCCGCCCACCTGCCGGGCCATGCTGCGGTAAGTATGCGCGGCGGTCAGCTCCACGGTGATCCGCCCCTGCAGAAACACGCCCATGGTGACTCCACCCTCCTCCCCGGCAGGGGCGGCGGGCGCCCCCCGCACGGGGGCCGGGGCCGGCGGTGCCGGGGCGAAGGCCGGGACGGCGGCTTGGTTGGGCCGATCCCCGGCGTTGGGCATCAGGCGGCGCGCCGTATCCGGGGCCTCCTCACACAGCGTAAAGGGGCAGTCGGGCCGGTCCTGGGGCATGACCCGCCGCCATATCCTGGCAAAGCGCTCCTCATCGGTCTCCTGACGCACACCAGGGCTTCTCTCCTGTTCCATCGGTCTGCCTCCTGTCATTCATTCCATAGACTTCGGCCCATTCTATGCGTCCAGGGGGCAAAATGCGCCTATGGGGGCAGGAAACGCTTGTATTCATAGGTGCTTAGTGGTATAACTAAAAGGCACCATCTATACAAAGGAGACTGCGCTATGCTGCAAATTAAAGGCCTGTGCTACCAGGTGGAGGATACCGAGGATCGCCTGGAAATCCTGCAAAATATTGATCTCACCATTCCTGACAACCGGTTCGTGGTTATTACGGGGCCCAACGGCGGCGGCAAGACCACCCTCGCCAAGGCGATTATGGGCATTGTGACCCCCACGTCGGGCCAGATCCTGTGGAATGGAACCGATATCACCGCTCTGAGCGTGACCGAGCGGGCCCGGCTGGGCGTGAGCTATGGCTTTCAGCAGCCGCCCCGGTTCAAAGGGCTGCGGGTGCGGGACCTGCTGAGTCTGGCGGCGGGTCAGCCCCAGCTGCAGCACGAGGAGTGCTGCCGATACCTGACCCGGGTGGGCCTGTGCGCCAACGACTACATCGACCGGGAGGTGGACGCCTCCCTCTCGGGCGGCGAGGTAAAGCGCATCGAGATCGCCACCATTTTGGCCCGGAACGCGGGCCTGATGATTTTTGACGAGCCCGAGGCCGGAATTGATCTGTGGTCCTTTGCCAAGCTGACCGAGACCTTCCGTGCCATCCACGACAGGCGCAGCGCCACGCTGATGGTGATCTCCCACCAGGAGCGCATTATCGACCTGGCCGACGAGATCATCATGGTGTCAGGCGGAAAGATTACCGAGTATGGCCCTAAGAGCGAGATCTTTCCCAAGATCCTGGCCAACACCATGTCGGGCTGCAGCTATATGGCAGAGGGGGCAGTACGATGAACCAGATGGAACAGCACCTGCTCCGGGAGATTGCCGACCTGGAGAGCACCCCTCAGGGGGCCTACAACATTCGGAAAAACGGCAAGCTGGAGGGCCGCTCCAGCTCGGCCAACATCGTCATTGAGACCAAGAGCGACAAGCCGGGCATCGACATCCACATTGCCCCCGGCACCAAGCGCGAGAGCGTACACATTCCGGTCATCCTCACTCAGTCAGGCTTGAGCGACATGGTGTACAACGACTTTTATATCGGCGAGAACTGCGATGTGGATATTGTCGCCGGCTGCGGCATTCATAACTCGGGCTGCGAGACCGCCCAGCATGACGGCATCCACACCTTCTATCTGGGCAAAAACGCCCGGGTGCGCTACGTGGAAAAGCACTACGGCGAGGGAGAGGGCACCGGCAAGCGCATTCTTAACCCCCAGACCGTCGTCTATCTGGACGAGGGGGCCTTTATCCAGCTGGACACCACCCAGATCCGGGGCGTGGATTCCACGAAGCGGGAGACCAAGATAACCGTCGGCAAGGGGGCCGAGGTGGTCATCAACGAAAAGCTCCTCACCCACGGGGAGCAGACCGCCGAGAGCATCATGGAGATCGTTCTAGACGGGGAGGGCTCCAGCGGGCGGGTCATTTCCCGCAGCGTGGCCCAGGGTGCCTCCCAGCAGATTTTTTACCCCAAGGTGACGGGCAATGCCCGGTGCTTCGGCCATGTCCAGTGCGACTCCATCATCATGGGAACGGCCAAGATCTCCTCCATCCCCGCCATCGTGGCCGAGCATGTGGAGGCCCAGCTCATCCACGAGGCCGCCATCGGCCGCATCGCCGGGGACCAGATCATGAAGCTGATGACCTTGGGCCTCACCGCGGAGGAGGCCGAGGAGCGGATTCTGGCGGGATTCCTGCAGTAATTTAAAGAGTGCCGGAGCAAAAACTCCGGCACTCTTTTTTTGCGGATCAGACCTCGTCCCAGTCGGCGTAGTCGTCGTACTCGCTGCGGTGGCAGCAGCCGACGCGCTTTTCGGTCAGCTTATTATGGACCCCGCCGAGGAACCCGGCGATTTTATCCCAATAGGCGATAATACAACAGGCCGCAGCCGCCGCGCCCAGGGAGACGGCAACAATTTTCAACACAAAACGGGCAACTTTCACAGATGGTCGCCTCCTATGATGATAGATATGTATAGTGTACACGTTTTCACGGCAAATTACAATCACCTCGGTAAACTTTTTCCCTTGTAATTTCCATGGAAATAGAATAGAATATAAAAACGAATGAAAAGAAATTTACTTGCCCCTACCCCTCACAGAAAGGAAGGTCTCCTATGAAACTGCGAACCGAAAAGGGTGAGATCCGCATCAGCGGCGATGTGTTTTCCAACATCACAGGCGGCGCCGCCACCAACTGCTACGGCGTAAAGGGCATGGCCATCCGCTCCGCCACCGACGGCCTGGTGCACCTGCTGCGCCGGGAGTCTATGGCAAAAGGCGTCAAGGTCGCCTATCACGAGGATAATTCTGTCTCCATTGAGCTCCACATCATTGTGGACAATGGCGTGAACCTGACTGCCATTTCCCGCGCGATCATGGAACGTGTCAAGTACGACGTCAGCCGCACCACCGGCGTAGAGGTTCGGAGCGTGGACGTCTTTATTGATTCCATGATGCTTGGCTGAGGGCCTGCGCCCACGCCAACCAGAAAAGAAAGGAATTACCGACATGAGAGAGACCATTGACGGCGTGTCGTTTCAGCGTATGGTCATCCACGCCTCGGCCGCCATCAACATACAGAAGCAGCACATCAACGAGCTGAACGTTTTCCCCGTACCCGACGGCGACACCGGCACCAACATGAGCATGACGATCTCCACCGCCGCCGCCGAGATGCATAAGAAAAAGGCCGATACCCTGGGCGAGGCTGCCGCTATGACCGCCTCCGCCCTTCTGCGGGGCGCCCGGGGCAACTCAGGCGTCATTTTATCCCTGCTGTTTCGCGGCTTTGCCAAGGCAGTGAAGGACAAGGAGACCATCGACGGCCGGGACTTCGCCGTCGCTCTCGATTATGGCGTGGCCGCCGCCTACAAGGCGGTGATGAAGCCCGCGGAGGGCACCATTCTCACCGTTTCCCGGCTGGCCGCCGCCCAGGCCGCCGCCACCGCCCGGGAGGACAACAACGCCGAGGCCGTCCTCGAGGCCGCCATCCGCCAGGGCCATGTGGCGCTGGAGGACACCGTCAACCAGAACCCCGTCCTGAAAAAGGCCGGCGTGGTGGACGCGGGCGGCAAGGGGTTTCTCGTCATCCTCCAGGGAATGCTGGACGAGCTGAGAGGCGAGCCCATGCCCGAGGGCGCCGTGGAGAACGCCCCCGCCGTCAAGGAGAAAGCCGACTTCGGCGGTTTTTCCACCGAGGAAATTAAATTTGGCTACTGTACCGAGTTTATCTGCTCCCGGGACACCAAGAAGGACCCGGAGGCCCTGCGGGGTTTCCTCAGCGCGCTGGGCGACAGCCTGGTGCTGGTGGACGATGACGACATTATCAAGGTCCACGTCCACACCAACAACCCCGGGCGGGTGCTGGAGGAGGCTTTGACCTACGGCGCGCTCCAGACTGTGAAGATCGAGAATATGCGCAACCAGCACTCGGAAATTCTGGCCGAGGTGTCCCACGGGAGTGACGAGCGGACGGTCGCCGCGCCCGAGAAGGCCTTTGGCTTTGTGTCAGTCTGCGCCGGTGACGGCCTGTCCGCCGTTTTTCAGGATCTCGGGTGCGACGGCATCATCTCGGGCGGGCAGACTATGAACCCCTCCACTGAGGACATTCTGCGGGAGATCGACGCTACCCCCGCCGAGGTGGTCTTTGTCCTGCCCAACAACAAGAACATCATTATGGCCGCCGAGCAGTGCATCCCCCTGGTGGAGGGCAAGCGGGTGGTGGTGCTGCCCAGCAAGACGGTTCCCCAGGGCATCTCTGCCCTGCTGGCCTTCGACCCCGACGCCGACGCCGAGACCAACACCGCCGCCATGGGCGAGGCCCTGGGCCGGGTGTCCACCAGCGAGATCACCTATGCCGCCCGGGACTCGGACTTTGACGGCTTTGCCATCAAGCGCGGGGACTATCTGGCCCTGTCCGAGCACCAGCTCTTTGGTACCGACCGCAGCATCGACAAGCTCCTCAAGCGCCTGGCCAAGGCCGAGCGGCAGCAGAGCGCCGAGTTTATCACGTTATTCTATGGCGCCGACGTGTCCGAGAAGGACGCCCAGGGCGCGCTGGAGCTTTTTCAGAAGATCTGCCCCAAGGCCGAGGTCACCCTCCTGGCCGGAGGCCAGCCGGTGTATTACTACATGATCTCGGCGGAATAAGCTTTCCGGCCCACAAAGATACAACACTGCCGCGGGCCTTTATAAAGGCCCGCGGCTTTTTTAAATCCTATGGCAGGGGAGAGCTGTAAAATGAAACGCCTGAGAATACCGGCCGCGCTGGCCGCCGCACTCATTTTGGCGGCGGGCCTGTGGGTCTGTTTCAGGCCCCGGGAGCAGGGGCAAATCTACCTGTATGGGGAGCGCCACGCGGTAGAAACGATTCAGGTCCGGGAATTTGAGCTGTGGAACGACTACTACCACAAGGAGGGCATGCGGCATTTATTTTTTGAAATGCCCTACTTTCACGCGCAGCTTCTCAACCTGTGGATGGCCTCGGACCATGACGAGATTTTGGACGCCTTTTTTAGGGGGGCAGCCGGGGCCGACCTGGGCAGCCCGTTTTATCGGACACTCTTCGAGAACATCAAAGCCCAGTGCCCCGAGACCATTTTCCACGGAACCGACATAGGCCATGGATATGAGGACGGGAAATGTTTTTTGGATTATCTCCGGGAACAGGGTCTGGAGCACACCGAGCAGTACCGTCTGACCGAGGAGGCCATTGAGCAGGGCGTTTATTTTTATGACCATGCCGGGGACCCCGCCTATCGGGAAAATAAGATGGCGGAGAACTTTATCCGCGCATTCGACAAGCTCAAAGGCGAGAACGTCATGGGCATCTACGGCTTCATGCACACGGGCCTTGACGCGATGAGCATTGATCACTCGGTCCCCTCCATGGCAAACCAACTGAAAGCCCGCTATGGCGCCGCTGTCCACTCGGTGGACCTGACCCGTATGCCCCGGAAGACCGAGCCCGACCGAACGGATACCCTTTTGATAAACGGCAAGGAATATGAGGTGGCCTACTTCGGTGGGGAGGATATTTTAGGCGTTTCTCCTCTCTACATACACCGGGAGTTTTGGCGGCTGGTGGGTGCATATGACGATTTTAAAGACAGCCTGGAGTCGGGCAATTTCCTTCCCTATGGCGACTACCCTATGCCGGTGGAGACCGGTCAGGTCTTCATTCTTGACTATACAAAGCCGGACGGCTCGGTCTTCCGCATGTACTTCCGCTCTGATGAGGGCGTCCTGCAAAAGGGCGAACCGGCAACGGTGGGATTCTTCAGCTGAGTTCCATTTAAAAGGGAGGACCACCATCCCCGGTGGTCCTCCTCTGATTTTCCTGCGTTCCTTACAGCACCTTGGACAAGAAGTCGATGGTGCGCCGCTCTTTGGGGTTGGCGAAAAACTCCTGGGGCGTATTCTGCTCTAAAATCTTGCCGCCGTCCATGAAGAGGACCCGGGTGCCCACCTCCCGGGCAAAGCCCATCTCGTGGGTGACCACCACCATGGTCATGCCCTCGTGGGCCAGCTCCTTCATGACGGCCAGCACCTCGCCCACCATCTCGGGGTCCAAGGCGGAGGTGGGCTCGTCGAAGAGCATAAGCTTGGGCTTCATCGCCAGGGCGCGGACAATGGCGATGCGCTGTTTCTGCCCGCCCGAGAGCTGGACAGGGTAGGAGGCGGCCCGGTCGGCAAGGCCCACCCGATCCAGAAGTTTCATGGCCTCCGCGTCGGCCTCGTCCTGCTTCATCAGCCCGGTGCGGACGGGGGCCAAGGTGATGTTCTTCCGGATCGTCATGTTGGGGAAGAGGTTGAAGTGCTGGAAGACCATGCCCATCTGGCGGCGAACGGCGTTGATATCCGTCTTTTTTCCGTTGACGACCGTACCCTCAAAGGTGATGGTCCCTGAGGTCGGCGTCTCCAACAGGTTGAGACAGCGCAGGAAGGTGGACTTGCCCGAGCCCGATGGGCCGACAATCACGACCTTCTCCCCCTGACCGATCTGCTCGGTAAGGTCGTCCAGAACCAGGTTCTTCCCAAAAGACTTGGTGAGGTGGCTAACGTCGATCACTTTCTCTCAGCCTCCTTTCCATCCGGCCAAAGAGCTTGGAGAGTGTTGTGGTAATCAGGAAGTACACCACGGCGATAATCAGCAGCGGAGCCATCGGCTCCATGGTCCGGCTCTGAATGGTGGAGTACATCTTGGTCAGATCCTGCATCCCGATATAGCCCACCACGGCGGTCTCCTTCACCAGGACAATAAACTCGCTGGCATAGGTGGGCAGGCAGTTTTTAATGCCCTGGGGGAAGATGATGAACCACATGGTCTGAACCTTGTTAAGGCCCAGGCTGCGGCCCGCCTCCGTCTGTCCGGGGTCTACCGCGGCGATACCGGAACGAAAAATTTCGGCCACATAGGCCGCCGAGTTGAGCGCGAAGGCGATGATGGCCACCGCCAGCTTGTTGGTCCAGGAGTTGAGGATGACAAAGTAGATAATCAACAGCTGCACCACCACAGGGATGCCGCGGATCACATCGATGTAGATTTGAGCGGGCCAGCGCAGGAGTCTGGATTTGGAGAGCTTCATCAGGCAGAGAACCATACCCAGGATCGTGCTGATACAGATGGCGCCCGCCGTGATAGAGAGGGTCGTTCCAAGCCCCCCCAGATACAGTTTCCAGCGGTCGGCAAAGAAAAACGCCTGATAAAACTTGTTACCAAACGCGGCTAACGAAACGAAAAACGCGTCGAACAGAGCCCCCGCCTCCTTTCAGTTCTTACACGCAAGAGCCTGCGCCGTTTATACAGCGCAGGCTTTTGCGGTGTTTTATCTCCTCTTACTTGAGCACCACGATGGCCTGGGTGGCCTCATAGTATTCATCTGTAAACGCCATGACCAGCAGCTTCTCCTCCGTGATAGACAGGCCCGCGGCCAAAAAGTCCACCTTGCCGGACTGGAGCGCGGAGGGCAGCGCATCAAAATCCATGTTCTCAATTTTAAGGTCGTAGCCCATAGTGGCACAGAGGTACTTCGCGAAGTCAATATCAAAACCGGCCAGCTCGCCTGCGTCGTCCAAGTACTCAAAGGGCTCAAACTCAGCGTTGGTTCCCATGACCAGAGTGCCCTTGGCCGTGTAGGCGGGCAGCTTGGGCAAAGTCACATCCTCACCGGCGATGTGCTTCTGGACCAGCAGCTCAAAGGTGCCGTTGTCCTTGAGGGTCTTCATGGCGGCATTAAATTCGGAGACCAGAGCGGCGCCCTTGTCGTTCTTCTGCACGCCTATCGCATACGCCTCCTTCTCCTCGGAGGCGCCGAAGGGCAGAAGCTTCATCTTATCAGCATTGGCGTCCACCAGTTTCTGCGCGGGGAGGGAGTCTACCACCACACAGTCTACGCGTCCATTGAGCAGCTCCATGCCGCAAGCGGTGACCGCTTTAAACCGGGTAACATTGGCGCCGGCAATCTCGCTGACCAGCGTATCACCGGTGGTCCCCTCCTGGACGGCAATCTTCTTCCCCTCAAGATCCTTAACCGAAGTCCAGGCGGAAGGGCGGGAGGCGCCTCCGGACGGAGCGCCGGTCCGGCCCCCGGAGCAGGAGGCCAGCAGCGTTGCGCACAGAGCCAGGCCCAGGCCCAGCGCCAGCGCTTTCTTTCCATATTTCATATTCATTCTCTCCTCTGGTCCAATTTTAGATGATGCGTAAATTATACACGTCACTCCCGGTATATGCAAGTATATTTTAAAAAACCGCGGCTCTCACTCGAACTGTTTTGAATGAATATTCATTTTAATATAATATCGTCACGGGCGCTGCACGCAATAAAATCATCCGCCCCGCCGGATGGCGGGGCGGATGAGCCGCGCTTAAACGAAGTGGCAGGCCGCGAAATGACCGGGCGTGATCTCCCGCAAGGGGGGCTTTTCCCGGCGGCAGATGTCCTGGACCTCCGGGCAGCGCCCGGCAAAGGGACAGCCGGGGGGCGTGTTGATGGGGCTGGGCACGTCTCCCTCGATAATGATGCGCTTTTTCTCCCGCTCCCGCTCCGGGTCGGGCAAAGGTACGGCCGAGAGCAGGGCCTTGGAGTAGGGGTGCAACGTGTGGGCGTACAGCTCCTCGCTGGTGGCCAGCTCCACCACGTTGCCCAGATACATCACGGCGATGCGGTCGCTGATATACTTGACGATGTTCAGGTCGTGGGCAATGAAGAGATAGGTCAGGCCCAGCCGCTTCTGCAGGTCATGCAGCAGGTTGATGATCTGGGACTGGATGGACACGTCCAGCGCGGAGATCGGCTCGTCGCAGACGATAAATTCAGGCTCGATGGCAAGAGCGCGGGCAATGCCGATGCGCTGGCGCTGTCCGCCGGAGAACTCGTGGGGGAACCGGTTGGCGTGCTCCCGGTTGAGCCCCACCATGTCCAGCAGCTCGTACACCCGCTCCCGGCGGCCCTTCTCGTCGTACATCTTGTGGATGACCATGCCCTCGGCAATGATGTCGCCCACCGTCATGCGGGGGTCAAGAGAGGCGTAGGGGTCCTGAAAAATGATCTGAGCCTTTTTGGAATAGGCAAAGCGCTCCCGGTTCGCGTCCAGGTTTACCTCTTTGCCGGCATAGGTGAGCGTGCCCGCCGTGGGGGCGTAGATCCCCATGACCACCCGGCCCAGCGTGCTTTTTCCGCAGCCGGACTCGCCCACCAGACCGAAGGTCTCGCCCTTATCAATGGTAAAGGAGACCTTCTCGACAGCCTTGAGCGTACCGCCCGAGACGTGGAAGTATTTACAGACCTCGTCCAGACGTATCAAAGTCTCGCTCATCGGGCGGACACCTCCTTTGCGCTCTGGGGGCAGGCCGCGTGGTGCAGCCAGCAGGCGGAGACATGGCCTTCACCCAGAGTAAAGTGGGGGGGCATCTTCTCCTTACAGACCTTCATGGCGTACTCGCACCGGGCGGCGAAGGGGCAGCCCACGGGCGGCGCGATCAGGTCGGGGGGAGAGCCGGGGATAGAGATCAGCTTTTCGCTGCGGGCGGTCTCGGTGGAGGGGAGGCTGCGAAGCAGGGCCTGCGTATAGGGATGCCCGCCCCGGTAGAAGATGTCGTTGGCCACTCCGGTCTCCACAATTTTACCGGCGTACATGACGGCCACCCGGTTTGCAAGGCCCGCCACCACGCCCAGGTCGTGGGTAATGAGAATGATGGCGGTGCTGGTCTTCTCCCGGATGTCGGCCAGCAGCTCCATGATCTGGGCCTGGATGGTAACGTCCAACGCGGTGGTGGGCTCGTCCGCAATCAGCAGCTGCGGCTCGCAGGAGAGGGCCATGGCGATCATGACGCGCTGGCGCATACCGCCCGAAAACTCGTGGGGGTACTGCTTGGCCCGCTGCTCGGGGTTGGGGATGCGCACCAGCTTGAGCAGATCTACCGCCCGCCGCCTGGCCTCGAAGGGCGAGAGCTTCTGGTGCAGGCGAATGGCCTCCACCAGCTGCCTGCCCACCGGCATCGTGGGGTTAAGGCAGGTCATGGGGTCCTGAAAGATCATGGAGACGTTCTTTCCGCGAATCGAGCGCAGCTGCCGCTCGCTGGCGTGAACGATGTCGTGGCCGCACAGGGTGATGGCGCCGGAGGGAATCCGGGCCGGGGGCTCGGGGTTTAGCCGCATAACGGTCTGGGCCGTGACGCTCTTGCCGCAGCCCGACTCGCCCACAATGGCCAGCACCTCGCCCTCATCCACATGGAGAGAGACGCCACGGACAGCCTTGACTTCGCCGGCATAGGTATCAAAGGATACATAGAGATCCTCAATATTCAAAATACGGTTCATGTCAAATCACCTCCGCAGTCTGGGATCAAAGGCATCGCGGAGCGCGTCGCCCAAGAGGTTGAAACACAGCATCGTGATACTGATAAAAAGGGCAGGCCAGAACAGGCGCAGGGGGAAGGCGAGGAGGGACTGGGCGCCGTCCTGCGCCAGAGAGCCCCAGGACGCGTTTGGAATGGCCACGCCCAGGCCGATGAAGGAGAGAAACGCCTCGGTAAAAATGGCGCTGGGAATGGTCAGCGTCATGTTGACGATAACCACCGAGAGGATGTTGGGCACCAGATGGCGGACAATAATCCGCCCGGGCTTGGCACCCAGCGCCCTGACGGCTACGACGAACTCCTGCTCCTTCACGCTTATGACCTGGCCGCGGGCCAGGCGGGCCATACCGGTCCAGCCCACAACCGCCAGGGCCAGAATCACGTTGAACACGCCGCCCTCTTTCAGAATGATACGCAGCAGAATGACCACCAGGAGGTAGGGGATGCCGTTGATGACCTCGACGATACGCATCATCACATTATCCGCCATGCCGCCCACATAGCCCGAGATGGCGCCGTAAGTCACGCCGATGATGAGGTTAATAAGGGCGGCGGAAAACCCGATGAGCAGGCTGGTGCGGCCGCCCTGCCAGACGCGGGTAAAAATGTCCCGGCCCAGGCCGTCTGTGCCAAAGAGATGGACGTGCTCCTGTTCGGTGCCGGGATTGGCCACAAAATAGCCGTCTACGTTCATGTGGTCGTAGTGCTGCTCGCTCATGGAGAAGGGGCTCACCATGGGTACGACAATACTCATAACAATAATAAGTACGAGTAAAATCATGCAAGCCATGGCGGTGGGATTGTTTCTCAGCCTCCGCCAGCCGTCCTTCCAGAAACTGATGGACGGGCGGTTGATGCCCTCGCGGTTCTCCCGGTCGGGGCCGGTGTAGGCAAAGTCCCCGTCAGCGAGGCGAATGTCGGTGGTGTAGGCGACGCCGGGATCGAAGGCGCCCTTCTGATGTTTTCCTGCCATCTCCTATGCCTCCTCTGCCGTGGATTTGGTCGTGCTGATCCTGGTATGCCCGCCGCCGCTGATCTTACGGCGCTTGCCGCCGCCGCTGATCTTAATGCGCGGATCGATAAAGCCGTATACGATATCCACAAGCAAGGTCATCAAAACAAGGAAGGCCCCGTAGAAGACGGTGGTGCCGGCAATCATGGTGTAGTCGTACTCCTGGATGGCGCGGACGAAGTACCTGCCCATGCCGGGGATGGTGAAGATGTTCTCCACCACGAAGCTGCCGGTGAGGACGGCGGCCACAATGGGGCCCAGCACGGTGACCACGGGCAGAATGGCGTTACGGATGCCGTGCCGCCAGATGATGGCCGCCTGGCCCAGTCCCTTGGCCTTGGCCGTCTTGATATAGTCCTGGCCCAGCACATCCAGCATACTGGTGCGCATCAGCCGGGCCACTGTCGCCATGGAGCCGAAGGCCAGGGCGATAGCGGGAAGGATCTTATGGGCCTCGGTCTTCCAGCCGTTTACAGGGAAGTAAGAAAAGCCGAACCACTTGCGGAACTGCACCGACAGGAAAAATTGGAGCAGCGCGCCGATGACGAAGCTCGGGATAGACACACCGATGATGGCCAGGATCATAGACCCCGTATCCTCCCACTTGCCGCGCTTGATGGCGGCCACACTGCCCAGGAAGAGGCCGAAGACCACCGCGATGACAAGGCTGCGCAGGCCCAGCTCGGCCGAGATGGGGAAGCTCTCCTTGATATAGGTGGTAATGGGACGGTTATACTTAATGGAGATGCCCAGATCCCCTTTGACAAAGTTCCCTAAATACATGAGGTACTGCTGCCAAATAGGCTTGTCCAGTCCATACTTGGCCTTCAGCGCCACCTCGGTAGCCGGGGAAATAGCCTTGTCACCCATAAACGGGGTCCCCGGCAGCAGATGCATCAAAAAGAACGTAATCGTCAGCAGAACGAAGACCGTCAGAATCGCGTAGCCGACACGTTTTAGGATATACTTACCCAATGAACTCCACTCCTTGCAAATTGTGAGCGTAGTGCCTTCCGCTTGTTTGAGAGGTGAATGCCGGACTTGTTCACCTCTCAAACAAGCGGGCAGGGCCATATGGATTCATATGGCCCTGCCCGGCATCGCTGCCGTTAAGCGGCAGGAAACACTACTGCCAGGGGGTTACTCCACCACGTCAGCCTCAAGGAGAGACATGTCGGTGAAAGCAGTCGCCACGTAACCGGTCAGCTTCGGAGAGAGGACATAGTCCTTCACGCGGTTGTAGATGTAGCCAACAGGCATGTCGCGGGCCAGGATCTTCTCGATCTCGACCATAATCTGAACACGCTTAGCGGGATCGGGCTCCTTGCGGGCGTCGTTAACCAGCTTGTCGTATTCGGTGTTGGAGTACTGGGTATGGTTGTTGCCGCTGCCGGTAACAAAGAGGTCCAGGAAGGTCATGGGGTCGTTGTAGTCGGGGCCCCAGCCGGCCATAACGATGGAGAAGTCATGGTTCTGCATCCGCACGATACGGTTCTTATAGGTCATCAGCTCGAGCTTGATCTCCACGCCCAGGTTGGTCTTGAACTGCTCCTGGAAGAAGGCGGAATACTTCTGGCCGGCAGAGGTATCGTCGGCGATGAGGACGGGGTGGAAGTTGGCCACGGTCAGGCCCTCTTCCTTGAGGCCCTCTTCCAGCAGAGCCTTGGCGGCGGCATAGTCGCCGCGGGTGAGCTGGGGACCGACCGCCTTGGTGAACTCGCCGTTGGAGATGGCGGGGGGCACGAAGGAGTTGGCCACGGTGGAGTTATTGTTGACCACGCTCTTCACAAAGGTCTCGGCGTCCACGCCCAGGGTCAGGGCCTTGCGGACCTTGGCATTGTTCAGGCCGGGGAGCTTGGTGTTGAACTCGAAGTACCAGCAGGAGCCGTCGTTCTGCTGATAGATCTTCACGCCCTGAGCCTCGAGGAGCTTGCGGTTCTCAGCGTTGACGGTGATGAAGTCCACCTCGCCGGTCTGGAAGGCGTTGAGGGCGGTGCCGGCATCGGAGATCATGACCATGGTGATCTTGTCGATCTTGATGCTGTCGGCCTTATAATAGTCAGGGTTCTTCTCCAGGACGATCTCGGCGTCATGGGTCCAGGAGGTCATCTTATAAGCGCCGTTGGTGAGGAGAGTGTTGTACTCCTTGGCATAGGAATCCCAGCCAATGGCCTCGACGCCCTTCTGGTTCAAGGGGGCGAAGCTATAGAAAGCCAGCACGTCCAGGAAGTAGGGGTAGGGGTTGGTCAGAGTGACCTGGAGGGTGTAGTCGTCCAGGGCGATAAAGCCCATGGGCAGATCCTTATAGCCCTTCTGATCCAGCTCGGCGCGGACCTCGGCGGAGAGAGGCTGCCCGTTGAGGTATTCGTCGGCGCCCAGAATCATCCCGGCCCAGGTGCCGGCGTAGTTGGCGCCGACTTCGGGGGTGAAGAGCTGGGTCCAGGCATAGGTGAAGTCATGGGCGGTAACGGGCTCGCCGTTGCTCCACTTCATGCCCTGGCGGAGGTGGAAGGTGTAGGTCTTATTGCTGTCGGTCACGTCCCACTTCTCGGCCACGGCGGGCTGAGGCTTGTCGTGGGCGTCCAGGGCGGTGAGCCCGTCCACGGTGTGGCGCAGCACGTTGCCGGAGCCGGTGCTGGTGGTGAGCACGCTGTTGAGCTCGGGCGGCTCCGAAGTCAGGTTAACAGTAACCTCCTTGGGGCCGGCAGGAGTGACAGGGGTGCTGGGTTCGGCGCTGGCGCTGGGCGCGGGGCTGCTGCTTCCGGACGCGCTGGGCGGCGTGGCGGGTGCGCAGGACGCGAGCAGGCCCAGGACAAGAGAGACCGCCAGCAAAAGGGAGAGACGCTTCTTCATTCTTCTTACCTCCATCTTTTCATTGTATCTATCATTGATACCCTTAAAATATGTACCCGCGACGGAAACCGGCTGATCGGAGCGCCTGCTTCTGAGTAAAGGTATAGGCCATTATAGCACTCTACTTTTGAAATGTAAAGCAGTGGAACTCAATTTCCTGGCCCCAATTTGCAAGAACGCCCGGCAATTTTTGCAAGTGTCCTCAAAGGGAGAACAAATATGCCGTTATTTGTTTTTGTATTCTTTTCTCTGTGGCGGACGTTTGTGCGTACAGCGGCGAATTAGACAAAAACCTCTCCGTAAAGACCGGGTTTTTCAGGGCGGAAGCCCTTTTTTTGTAAAACGCACCCCCGACTGAACGGGGGTGCCGAAATTCTGTTTTTGCATTTTAAAACGAATGAACCGCCAAATTAAGGCGGGCAGCCCCTCTCGGGGCTGCCCGTGAATCTGTTAAAAGTCCCCCCTGTCCAGAGGTGCCGGAGAAAGAGCGCGCGTGAAAGGGGCGCCGTCAGGGTTCCCCTTCATGTGCGGAAAAATCGCCTTTTATCCCCTCTGGCGGGTGTCGTAAGGGGCGAAGCCTCTCAGTCAAAGGCCAGACCAAAGTAGCCCTCGCTCTCCTCCGACCAGACCCGGCGGTCCCGGCCCGAGAGCCACTTGATCATGGCGAAGGGCTGGGTATAGCTCGTCCGGTGGCCGGGCCAGAAGGCAGGGGTGCGCAGGTGGTAGCGGTCGGCAGGGTAGGCGGCGGCCACCGCCGCCAGGGCCGCCGGAATCTTGTCGGAGGGGATCAGCAGCTCCTTGATGACGACGGCCCGGCCGTCCTCCTCCCGCTCAACGGCAGCGCAGCCCACGCTTCCCCCCACCTCCAGCCGGAGCAGCGCGCCCCCGTCCGTGTGGCAGATGTGGGCCTGATAGGCCAGCAGCGGCAGGTCGTATACCGCGTGGAGGGTGCCCGCCAGCAGTCTTTCCCGCGCGGCGCCGTACTCCTCCGGGCCGATGGGGACGGTGGCGTCGCCCCCGTCGGACGTCCCGGCCTCGGCGGCGGTCAGCTCGATCTTGCGGGTGGCAAAGCACTCGGTAAAGCCCACGGTGGCAAAGAATTTATGGAGGCCGGCCTCAGCGGGAACGGTGGTGACGCACTCTATCCCCCGCTCGCCCAGGTAGAAGTCCGCGTACTCCAGGAGCATCCGGCCAAAGCCGTGTTTTCTCTCCTCCGGGTCGGTGGCCAGCGCGTAGATATAAGAGGATGTGGCGCTGGTCCCGTCGGGCAGGGCGACCGTCATGGGCAGAAGGGCCAGCATACTGCGCAGCACTCCGTCCTCCAGCAGCACCAGCATATGCTCGGGCCGGACGCAGCAGGCGTAAAAATCGTCGATATAACCCTCGTCGTCGCCAAAGGCCCGTTTCCACAAGGCCTTCTGGGCGGGAATCTCCTCCGCCTTGGAGGGGCGCAGCTCGATCATGGTAAGCCTCCTCTCTATGAACCTGCGGTCTGACCGCGGCGCGGAATCAGCCCTCCCACACAGCGGAGTGCTTCTCCACCATCAGGTCGGGATAGTAGGACTCCTTGGCTTTTCTCAGCCCCTCCACGCCCATGTCGTCCTCCCGGTTCAGGTAGCGGATGTTGGGGTGGCGCTGGCGCACCCAGCGGGCAAACTCCCGGTTGACCATGGCGTAGGCCCCCTGGATCTCCCCGTAGGCTTTTTCAAAGTGGACGTCGAAGGTGTCGGCCGAGAGACTGTCTCCCATGGTGAAGGCCACAACCTCGCCCTGCACGCGGATAAGGCCGCCCTCAAGCCCCAGCTCCTCAAAGTGGGCGATGGCGAGGCGCAGCGCCCGGCCCTCGTCCCCCAGGTCCGCCTCCTCGGCGGCTCCCTCCCGGAGGAGACTGCGGCGGTACCACTCCCGGTCCATCTCCAGGCATTCGCCCAACACGGCGGGGGTAATCTCTTCATAGCACCAGCTGGGGTTGTTGTCAATAAAGCGGTTGATGTGGTTGCGCTTGTTGTGGAGCTTTTTGCCCTCCAGGTCGGCCAAGCGGCCGATCTCATAGAGGTAATCATAGCCCGCCCGGTCGGCGGTAAACGCAAACCGGCCGGGGAAGAGGGCCTCCAGCTCGTCGGCCTGCTCCTGGGTGAGACAGACCAACCGCAGCGGCTCGCCCCGCCGCGACGCCTCCTCCCGCAGGACCTCTACAACGGCCCTCACATCCCCCCGCCCGGCGGGGTAGAGGTAGCTGCACCCCATGCCGCCGCAGAGGTGGACCAGCAAAAAATCTCCCGCACGGGAAAGCTGATGGTGGTACGCGTCCTTCCAGGTGTAGAGGTTGGTAAAGTTGTACTCACAGCCCCGGTAGTCGGCATGGCGGAGGAGCTCGTCCACCCAGAGTTTGTCAGATAGCTTCGGTTCTCGAAATTCCAGCATAAATAAAATGGCCTCGTTTTCTCTTTGGTAATTGGTTCCCTACTGCTTATCTATGGTATCACGGCCCTGCGCGGAACGCAAGGAAAATAGCGTAAAAACCGCCTGTCAGGCAGACAGGCGGTTTTTTATCGCGGTGCGGTTAATAGCCGGGGTAAACATCGCTCTTCTTGGGCAGGACGATGGCGCACACCAGATAGACCCAAAAGCTCAGGGTGCCGGCGAAGAAGAGAATGGCCGCCGCGACCCGCACCAGACCCGGATCTATATTGAAGTACTCGGCAATGCCGCCGCACACGCCGGCGATCACACTGCCCTTTTCGATGCGATACAGCCTTTTGGTTTCATTCATGAGAAGTACCTCCTTTTCCTTTGTGCTGTTATTGTACCATGACAAAGTTAAAAAAATCACCCTTGAATGCTTAAAAGTTGATTAAATACGGGATTTATTTTCGAGGGCGCCGCCCTCTGAAGGACGGCGCCCCTTTCTTTCACTCAAATGGGCCGAAGTGAATTCGCCCCAGTTCAAGGTTTCGCACCACGTGCGAAACGCTTGACGCGCTTGCGCGCGCGGGTCGTCGGCACCGCAAGGCCCGCGCGCCGCCCTTACTCTTTCACAATATACACCAAGCCCGTTGCGCCGGGTCCCGCGTGGGTGCCGACGACGCTGCCGATATCGCTCTCAAGGATCTGCGCGCCGGCAACAGCCTCTCGAAAGAAGGCCATACACTCGGCCATAGCCTCGGGCGCGTTGGAGTTGCCGAAGGAGACGGGGAAGGAGAGGTCGGGCTGTTCCTTCTTCAAAAAGTCGGCCATCCACTGAAAGGCCGCCTTCCGCCCGCGGGCCTTGCCGACAGACTCCACAAGGCCGTTTTCGACGGTGATAATGGGGTTGATGCCCAAAAGCCCGCCCACCACGGCGGTGGCGGCGTTGATGCGCCCGCCCATTTTCAGATACTTCAGGGTGTCCACCACGGCGAGGAGCCGAACCCGGCCCAGCAGGGCGGTGAGACGGCCGGCGATCTCGGCGGCGGTGTGTCCGGCGTCCCGCAGCACGGCGGCCTGCTCCACCAGCAGGCCCAGCGCAAAGGTGACCGTGCGGGAATCCACGATATGGATCTCGCCCTTATCCACCATGTCCCGGGCGATCAGCGCGCTCTGACAGGTGCCCGACATGGCGCTGGAGAGAAATATCCCCACCACCTGATCCCCCTGGTCCACGTAGGCGCGGAAGAGCTCGGCGAAGGCCTCGGGATTCACCTGGGAGGTGGTAGGCAGCTTTTCCGCCTGCACGAGGCGGCGGTAAAACTCCTCATTGGTGATGTCCACCCCGTCCTGAAAAACCTCTCCGCCAAAGTGGACCGAGAGCGGCACAACGTCGATACCCAGGGCCTCCCGGCGCGCGGGGCGCAGGTCGCAGGTACTGTCGGTGATGATACGGATCATATTCGCATTCTCCTTCTGATAAAGTTTGGGGTGCTCCGGGGCAACTCAGCGGTTCTCTCCGTATTTGCGCCGGAAAAAGTCGGCCACGTTACCCAGGGCGCGGACGAAGACGCCCGTCTCCTCCGGAGACAGGGCGGACAGCACGTGCTCCACCATCTCCCGGTGGAACTCGGCGTGGATCGCCTCGGCCCGGAGCGCCTTTTCGGTGGGCAGGATACGCACCACCCGCCTGTCCCTGTCGTCCCGCTGCCGCACCAGATAGCCCTTTTTCTCCAGCAGGGTGACGGCTGTGGTGAGCGTACCCGCCGTCACCCGCTGGGCGGCGGCGATGGCGGTGGAGCAGTTGTCACGCCCCTCGGCGGCGGCCCGGCAGACCTCCTCGATGAGGTGCAGCTCCCGCAGGGAGAGATCCTGGCAGGCCCCCGCAAGGGCCATCTCCTCGGTTTTGAGTATCTCGTTGAAGACCTCCACCAAAAAGCGGTTGAGCACCGCGCCATGTTCCTCCATAGGACCGCCCCCCATTTTCTTTGATAGTCAAAGCTTTTATTATTATATCGGGCGGGCCTGAAATGTCAAGGACTGTTTTGAATCGGAAGGAGTTCGGGCCGGAGAAATGCCGGGCTCATAATAGCCTGTCCCCCGGCATATAGTTACCAGAGGAAAGGCAAGGTGACATACAGATGAGTGGGAAACGTATCCTTTGGGGCCGGGTCCTTCGGCGGGGGACAGCCCTTTTTCTGGCGACGGTGGCTGTCTGGCTGCTCCTGATGGCGGCGGGGCTGGGTGCGGCGGCCGACGCCTTTCATGCCCTCGGGGCCCAGGCAGACTTTGTGTCCGCTCTCCTCCGAACCGAGCTGGGCAGCACGGTTTCAGAAGCACCGGGTGAGCTGGACGGCTGGGGCCGCATGGTGCTGGGCCAGTCGGCCCTTCTCCGGGGAAACGCGGCGGCGGTGGCCGCCCATTTGGGGCGCCCCGGCTCCGCCCCCACGGTGGAGCGGCCCGCCGGGGGCAGCTCGGCCCAGGGGGACCCCCTGACCCCCTCCAAGGAGGACCCGGACGCCGAGACTCCCCTGCCAGCCGCCCCCGCCGCGCCCAGCGAAATCTTGCCCTATACCTTCCTGCCCACCAGCAAGGATGGGTATGCCTATGTGGACGGGGTATACATCTCAAACCGCACCGACCAGACCTTTGACCCGGTGGCCCGCAGCGCGGCGGCGGTAACCATCGACCTGGGAAACGCCGACGCGCCCCAGATCCTTATCATGCACACCCACGCCACCGAGGCCTACACCCCCTCGGGCACCGACGTCTACACCCCCACCGACAACAGCCGCACCTTGGACCGGGAGCAGAACATGGTGCGCGTGGGCAACGAGATGAAGGCGGTCTTTGAGAGCATGGGCCTGAACGTCGTCCACGACGAAACGCCCTATGACTACCCCGTCTACATGGGGTCCTACACCCGCTCGGGGGAGGGGATACAGAAATACCTGGCCCAGTACCCATCCATTAAAATCGTGCTGGACGTCCACCGGGACGCCATCTTAAACGCGGACGGCAAGGTGCTGAAGACCATGACCACCATCGACGGCAGCAAGGTGGCACAGGTGGAGCTGGTGCTGGGCTCCCCTCAAGGGGGTGCCCACCCGAACTGGCAGGAAAACCTTACCCTGGCCATTAAAATTCAGAAGAGTCTGAACACCCTCTATCCCACGCTGGCACGGCCCATCTCCATCTGCAAGCCGGTGTACAACCAGAACCTGACCCCCGGCTCTCTCCTGTTGGAGGTGGGGAGCCACGGCAACACCCTGCAGGAGTCCATCGCCGGGGCCAGGCTGTTTGCCCGGGCGGCGGGGCAGGTACTGCTGGGCCTGGAGCACAAATAAGACGAGGGGGAGCTGAACCTAGCTTGGGTTCAACTCCCCCTCGCCGACCTGTCGAAAAAATCTTTTCGACAGGCTGGCACAAACCTCTTTACCGCGCTTTCCTTCTGCCACTACTCGCCATAGACGATGGAAACGGCCTGCCTGCAGGCCTCGATCCGGGCCTCCTGGGGCGCGCCGCCGTACTCCCCGTCCAGCGTCCAGGGGAGGGGGCCGCCACCCGTGACCTTCAGGTGGGCGGTGTGAAAGCCGGTAATACCGGACGCACCCGAAAAGTCCTGCTTCACCAAAGCCGTCATGGCAGCCTGAAACTCCAGCGCGCCCTTGGGCCTCTCCACAAGGATGACCTCCATCAGCCCGTCGTCCAGGGCAACCTCTTTGGCGGGCAGGCCGAGGATGCCGCCCACCGATACGGTATTGCTCACCATACCGAAGATATACTCCCCCTCCTCCACGCCGCCGTCGTGCTCCACGGTGAGGGGATAGCTCTCGATGGAGCCCAGGCGCATCATCCCCTCCAGCAGATAGGCAAAATGGCCGAACATATTCTTGAAGTGCTGGGGCGTGTCGTAGGCCACGTCGGTGAACGCGCCGAAGGCGGCCACATAGACGAAATGCCCGCCGTTAAAGCGCCCCACGTCGCAAAGGCGGGGCACGCCCGCGGCGGCGGCGGCGGCACGCCGGTCATACCCCCTGGGGAGGCGCAGGTTGCGGGCAAAGTCGTTGGTAGTGCCCGCCGGAATATAGCCCAGCACCGGGCGGCGCTCCAGCGTCATAAGGCCATTCACCGTCTCGTGGAGGGTGCCGTCCCCGCCGCAGCAGACCACCCGGTCGAACTGATCCCCCAGGCGGGCGACGGTATCGGCCGCGTCCCCCTTGTACTGGGTGGGATGAGCGGTCACCTGCCAGCCCGCCTTGACAAAGGTGTCCAGAAAGCCCGCCAGCCGGGCCCGCACCTGGCCCTTACCCGCCTGGGCATTGTAGAGAAAGAGCAGCTTGTCCATATCGGTCTCCCCAAAACACGTTTTGTTGCGTCGCTTGTCTCTATTATAGCTATTTTTTCATAAAATGTATTTCTTTTTTGTAAACATGGCGGAGGGCAGGGCGGACGGGAAGGGTGAATTTCCCGCCGCCTCTTGCCTTTTTTGCCGAAAGGTCCTATAATATTGCTTTATCAACGCAACGCACGAAAGGAGACCTTTTATGAACCGCAAGGCGCTGGCCGCCGCCTTTCCCGTGACTTTGCCGGTGCTGATGGGCTATCTCTCCATCGGCATTGCCTTCGGGCTGATGCTCCAGCGGGCGGGATACAACTTTATCTGGGCGTTTTTCATGAGCCTGAGCATTTACGCCGGGTCGGCCCAGTATTTAGGCGTGGAGCTGCTGGCCACCGCCGCCGCCCTGGGCACGGTGGCCCTCATGACGCTGCTCATCAACTTTCGCCATCTGGTGTACGGGCTGTCCATGCTGGAAAAGTTCCGGGGCATGGGCCGGCGCAAGCTGTACATGATCTTCTCCCTCACCGACGAGACCTACGCCCTGCTGGCCGGGGCCACGGCGCCGGCGGGGGTGTCCCCCAGGGACTTTTACTTTGCCATCGCGGTGCTGGACCAGCTCTACTGGATCGCCGGGTCGGTCATCGGCGGCATCGCGGGGGGGCTGCTCACGCTGGATATCACAGGCATCGACTTTGCCATGACCGCCCTCTTCGTGGTGATCGCCGTGGACCAGTGGAAGAGCTGCCGCCGGCACCTGCCCGCTCTCATCGGGGCGGCAGGGACTATACTCTTCCTCCTCCTGCTGGGGTCGGAGCGGATGCTGGTGCCCGCGCTGGGCGTCATTGTCCTGGCTTTGCTCCTCCTGCGGCCTGCGCTGGAACGGGAGAACGGGAAGGAGGCGGCCGCCCCATGACGCCCACCCAAGCCGCCCTCGCCATTGCGGTCATGGCCCTCGTCACGCTGCTCACCCGGGCGCTGCCCTTCCTCCTCTTCGACCGGGGGGAGACGCCGCCCAAGGTCATTCTCTACCTGGGCGGGGTGCTGCCCCCCGCCGTCATCGCTATGCTCATCGTCTACTGCCTGCGGGATATGCGCTTTTCCCTCTCGCCCGACATGGCCGCGCTTGCCCTCTGGGTGCCCCGGGTCATCGCGGTGGCCGCGGTGGTTTTGCTCCACCTGTGGAAACGCAACAATCTCCTCTCCATTTTCGGCGGCACCGCCCTGTACATGCTTCTGGTGCAAGTCGTCTTTGTGTGAGAACGTAAGCTCCCCCGGACCTCTCGATCCGGGGGAGCGTTTTTTATTCCTGGGTCTGCTGGGGCTGGGCAAAGACGGCCTCAAAGGCGGCGGCGTCCATGGTCTCGTTCTCCAGAAGATAGGCGGCCACCTGCTCCAGCTTGTCCCGGTCCCGGGTCAGGATCTCCTCGCAGGTCCGGTAGCCTTGATCGATAAGGGCTTTGACCTCGGCGTCGATAAGGTTGGCGGTCTCCTCGGAGTAGGTCTTGGCCTGGGCCATGCTGCGGCCGATGAAGATCTCGTCGTGCCCGCTGTCGAAGACCACGTTGCCCAGGGCCTGGCTCATGCCGAACCGCATGACCATGTTCCGGGCAATGGCCGAGGCCCGCTGAAGGTCATTCCCCGCGCCGGTGGAGATGTCGCCCAGCACCAGCTGCTCGGCCACCCGGCCGCCCAGCCCCACGGCGATGCGCTCGGTAAGCTCCTTCCTGGACTGGAAGGACCTGTCCTCCTGGGGCAGAGAAATGGTCATGCC
>JBLJBF010000039.1:0-8059 GCA_047637855.1 Pseudoflavonifractor sp.
AACAGCGAGCGTTTCCGTAGCTGGGCGGCCAAAATTGGCACCCATACCGCCGCCGTGGTGGAATCCATCCTCATCGGATACAGGGTGGAGCAGCAGGGCTACAGAGCTTGTATGGCTCTTCTGAAGCTATCTGAGCAGTACAGCCAGGAACGGTTGGAGGCTGCCTGTGGCAAGGCGCTGTTCTACACGCCACGCCCCAGCTACAAGTCCATCCAGACCATCCTCAAGTCCGGGCAGGACAAGCCCAGCGTGGGAGCTCCGCCCAGCACCTCTGAGTTCGGTTTCACCCGTGGTGCCGACTATTACAGCAAAGGGGGGTGGAAGTGATGCTGGACAACAACACCATTGCCAAGCTCCGCGAAATGAAGCTGAGCGCCATGGCAACCGCGCTGGAACACCAGCTTGACAACAGAAAATTTCACGAGCTTTCCTTTGAGAAACGAATCGGCTTAATGGTAGACGCGGAATGGATCGCCCGTCAAAACAACCGATTGGCACGACTACCTCGAAACGCGGGACTCTCCCAACCGGAAGCCTCCCTTGAGGACATTGAATACCACCCTGACCGGGAACTGGACAAAGCTCTCATCACCAGGCTCTCTACCTGTAACTTCGTAGATGAGCACCACAATCTCATTATTATGGGTGCCACCGGCGGCGGAAAAACCTATCTGGCCAACGCCTTTGGCAATGCTGCTGCGAGAAAGCTGCATACTGTCCGCTATGCCCGTCTGCCCGACTTGCTTGGTGAACTGGCCATCGCCAGAGCAGAGGGCACTTACCGAAAGGTCATGAAATACCTCAAAAAGGTGAATCTGTTGATTTTGGATGAATGGTTGCTCTACCCGTTGAAGGACTCTGAAGCCAGGGACTTGCTGGAGATTGCAGAGGCCAGATACAAGAGGGCATCTACCATCTTCTGCTCCCAGTTCGATGTAGGCGGCTGGCACCAGAAGATTGGTGAGCCGACTTTAGCAGATGCCATCTGCGACCGCATCGTGCATGATTCTTACCGCATTGTCATTGCCGAGCATAACCGCGAGGACAATGTCTCCATGCGTCAACGCAAGGGATTGAAAGAAAACTAGGGGTAACGCAGGGAGTGATGCCCGCTCATTTTCCCGGCAGCATTACTCCCTGAAAACCTCGTTCACGCAGAGTGTCTAACTGCACCGCCGAGGGTGTCTAATCTGACCGCCCCTACTGTCCAACCAGTGCCGCCGTATTCAGTAATCCGTGTTCACGTCCTTAAGTATGATTACGGTATCGGAGAGCAGCGTATCATCCAGAGTGCTCTTCTGCGCCGTTGTGAGTCGGCTGTCCCCCATAAGTTCCTTGCGTACAGCGGCGTTCGCATCGGAGGTCATCCCCCGCCCTTTCAGCGCTGACAGCCTATCCTTGTACTCCAGATACAGGTCAGACCCAACGCCAGCATCGACGATTTGGTACGCTTTCTCCCACTGGCTGGACTTATAGTTTACGCCCTGTCCGGCCAGCATCTCCCGTTTTGCGGTGTCGAGGTCCTTGCCGCTCCACGCATCACGCCGGGGAAGGTCAGCGATTTCCCCTTCCAACTCGGCGTAAAGCCGTTCCTGCGCGTGCTCCATGCTCTGTTTTTCCGTCACCACGTCGTAGGGAAGTTTTGAGAGGTCGGCCCCGGCGTTCTCCATCTCACCCAGCACATCGGCGTACATCTTCGAGAACGTGTTGTCCCCACGTTGGACTCCTTTTGCTGATACCCGTAGGCACTCTTCATGGAACCCACGCTGTCTCCGCCTTGCGGATTTTCTGCGCCGTCCTGGGCATCCTGCATCTTGACACCGCTCTCCATTTGGGATATAGTGGTGTCATAGGAACTGACTGATGAGACACCGGGGGAACCACGGCCTTAGCCGCGTCCTCCACCGTCCAAGGTCTGCTCCGAAGATACTACTGATGAGGCATCGGTGTGGCTAACGGCATTGCCGTCCCCTCCACCGCCCAAGGTAGTATCTTTTTTTATGCCCCAATTGTAGATTTGACTTTCCTGTGTTTTCGCCATATCCCGCACCGCAATTCTTACCCCCACAATCTCCCCGCCACCAATCTGCACCGGCGTATAGAAGTAGTTCCAACGATAAACGTTCGGGTCACCATCGTAGTCCGGGGTGCTGTATAGGTACTGTGCGTTCTGGAACACATCTCCGCTGTGCTGGAGCATGGCCGCCTTATCCTGTGTAATTTTCTCCATAACTTCCCGTATGCCGGTGTCATAGAGCTTTGCCTCCAGAATGTTTCCGTTCACCTCAAACTCATAGCTCCCGCCTTTAAGCCCGCTGAGAACGCTTCGCAGGGATGCTTTCAGCTCGTTCATCTTCTGCTTTAGGATAGGGGTACGTTCTGATTTCTTCATGGTTCTCAGGTCGGGGAACGATTCTCCCATCTTCGCAACGGTACTCTCCGGAATGGAAACCACTTTTCCGGCCTCCACCATCTCCCGATGCGCTGTTTTTTGTATGTCCGCCTGTTTTACTGTGTCGCCATACTCCACATTGTTCCATACCGGGCTGCTCACGTCCGTAAAATCTGCCATACTCATTTTAGGAAGCGCCGCCTCCCCAACGGAGGCGGTTTTCTTTTTAGCTGCCCCCGGCATCATGCTTACGCGGCTATCTCCGCCAGAGGGCAAAGTGTTGGCCCCCGGCGAGGCATTTTTTCGTTCACCGGCTATATTTGTAATGTTGCGCACCGCTCCGGGCAGGCTCATCGTGCCGAAAGTGAGCGCTGAGGAGGCGGCGGTGTCCTTGAGCCTGTCCACCACCTCGTCGGCACTGTATGCCCACTCCCCGGTCTGGTATTTCTGCGCGGCCTGGACGCCTCCGACCGTGACGCCCTCCTGCGCGATCTCCTGGAGCACGTTGTTTCCAACATCCAGCGCGGCATCGGTGATGTACTGTTTGACCCTATTCGCAGCAGTGTTCAGTCCCACGCTTTCCATGATGTTCAGGCTCTTCACCAGCTTGTCCGCCTGCAACCCCTCAAGCGCCGCATTGACGCCACCGACGACCATCGCAATGTTTCTTGCTGTCTCGTGGTCTATCCCATTCTCGATCATTTCGTTGTACGCCTGGCCTGCCTCAATCTTGAAGTTCGCCGCCGTACTTCCGGCCTGGAATCCAGCCGCCATGCCACCAAGTGCGCCCGGCACGGCTCCCACGCCGCCGAATGGCGAGCCAATTATGGCCCCGCCTGCCGTAACAGCCCCCATCAACGCTACTGTATCCGTGTTCATCAATTGCTTGCCCCACTGCCCGAGCTGCTCTGCCGAGCCGGAGACGGCGTCCTCCCACCACTTGTCCGTGATGAATTTATAGTCGTTGCTCTCCAGCAGACCGGCGTACTTCTCCGCCTCGTTGGGCAGGCCCATCATGGCCTTATAGCTCTCTATACCATATTGCGAGTTTGTAAACCCACGGCTCAGGCTCCCCAACGTCAGGTCTCCCAGGGTCGCGTTGCGCCACCCCTGCTTGCGCAGGTCCTCGTTCTCCGTGGCCTTTGCCAGCGCCCACTCCCCGCGCAGCCGGTCGATTTCCGGCTGTATGGAGGCGGCCTCATCCATGAGGTCCCGAAAGTTACTTGGCCTGGACGTAACCTTGTAGTTGGGCTGGGCCCGGTTGCGCAAACCGCGCTGTTTCTCTTCCATCTCTTCAATCTGTTGCATGATGACGGCGGAGGAGGTCGGCACCGGGTTGATAATCATCCCGACATCCGCCTCACCCTTGGAAAGCCGGTCCCGCGTTTGGGCATACGATCCCATGCTCGCGTCCCATCCGCCACTTCCGACGGATGGCAGCATGGATATGGTCGATCTATCTGCCGTATTCGCTACTGGCATGACACGATCCTTGTCTTGCGTCGAACTCGCCGTGACAGGCCTTGCAACGCTCCGTGCGGCGTTGTTCCCACCAAGAGCGGAACGCGCCGCCTTCCACGTCGGTTCCGGCAGTGTAAATTCCGGAGTTGCCGCCTCAACAGGCACCGCCGCAGGGGCCATGGGGAGGAACGCTCGACCCTGTCCCATAACCGCGCGGGCATCTCTTACCATGGGCATAGTGACGACGCGCGAAGCGTTCTTTTGTTCTATCCATTTTGTCGAGTCATTCGCGGCGCTATACGGCTTTTTTGCGCCAAGGGCTTTCAGCAAATCGTCCGTCGTCCTGATCGCCACGCGCTCCACCTCATTCCAGTTTCATCAGCCGTGCCACATACTGCGCCAGCTTTTGCCGTTCGCTTCCTGTAATTGTTGCGCTGTTCAAATAGGCGACCACCCGGTTCCCAATTTCCTGCTCACTGATGCCCTGTCGCCCTAGACTATAGAGCATTGTGTCCACGGTGGACTTAGCGGCGTCGTAATTCCCGGAACTGTCGGCCCCCTGCTCCCAATCTTGGTAATTGGAAATCATCCCGTCAATCTGGCTTGCGCTTATTCCATACTTTGCCGCGTTCATCATGATGTAAGCTACCCCCTGCCCGCTGTTGTAGGCGTCCTGGTAGAGCTTATCCGGGTCTCCATACGTTGAGTCAGCGCTCTTGCTCGTGCTTGTGGCGTTCTTTGCCGCCGCCTGCCGTTGGAGAGCGGAATACGTGTCTTTCATGCTCTGAATCTGCGCGTCGGTGTATCCAAGCGCCTTATACCCCTCAAAGTTTCCGTATTGCGCCAGCTCCTGGGCCATTTTCAACGCCCACGTCTGGTTATACTGCTCTGTGCCTTGGTTAAAGTTCTGCTCCCACTGGTTGTTTGCGACGTTAGCCTGACTCTGCTGCCACTGGAACTGCTGTGTCTGCAAGTCCTGCTGCGCCTGCCACTGCATCTGCTGGCGTATGGCCTCGTCCTGCCGCACCTTCTCCGTGTAAAGCTGCTGGGCAAGCTCATAGTTCCCCTGCGCCTTGGCCTGGGCGATTGCGCTGTTATAGTCGGTCTCCATCTGGCTCCGCTGGAGTTCCAGGTCTGCCATGGTGGAGGCTTCCTTGGCGGCGATGTTGCTCAAATTCCCCTGCAGGGCGTTGGTAAAGGAAAGCTGGGCCTGCCCCCCAGCGCCGGAGTTCAGCCCATTGGCGGCGGCGTACTCGGCGAAATTGCGCTTCTGCAGCTCACTCTGCCCTGCCGCCTCATTTCTGGCACTTCTGTATTCAGGAGCGATTGCCTCCTGGGCCCGGTCCAACCCCGCTACGTTCTTGTTATAGGCTGCCCGCAACGCTTCCAGCGCCGCCGCCTGCTGTGCCTTGTTCATGCTCTCGATATAAGAGGAGTAGTCATTCGCCCCGGTTGTCTGCGTTGCCTGGGTAGTTTTCTTCATGCCATCTAAAACAGTCTGCGTTGCCTGGGTAGTTTTCTTCATGCCATCTAAAACAGAAAGCATTTCCTGTTGCTTTGTGTCATTGTGGTATGGACTATATACACCATCTTGTGACGCTTTATTTAGACGGTCATTATAGATGCCGAGCAAAGTGTTGTAGTCAGCACCACTTGCTACGGCGTTGTCCCACTTGGTGCTATAATCCACATTGCCGTAGTCATCCGTTCCCGGCGATCTCGAAGGCGTTGTGGTTCCGGTGGAGGGCGTGTAGGTCTGCGCTGGCGGCGTACTCGCCGCACCGCTCTTAGCCGCAGTAGACGCAATGTCATCGGTGGCATATTCTTTAGCCACACCCTGAGATTCACGAATTTTATTCGCCCCGTCATTGGCCGCCTGCATGGCGGCAGAATCTCCCCTTGCCTTTGCCGCGTTGTATTCCGCTTTATAATCTTCAATCGTTTTCCCGACAGTCGCCATCGTCCTAACCTCCTAATTGTAAGAGGGGAGCACCGGACCCTTCCGGCCAGCGCCCCCTTTTGTTGTTTATTCCTTCGGGGCCAGCTTGTCCCCCGTCTTGTCGACGTCTGATCTCAGTGCCGCAATCGCTTTCTTAAACCACTCCGGCTGCGGCCCGCCCATCTTGCCCGAGTTCTCCAAAATGCTGCCAAGCTCCGTTATAATGTACCACGCCACTACCAAAGGGGAAAACAAAACCGTATACTCAAATGGCAATGTAATGGACGGGATGTTGTTCACGACCATGCCCACCACCAGGTCCAGAATCACCGCCACAATAACGGCTATGATGATTGCCACCTTGTGCCATAGTCCCTCTCTTGCGATTCTGGATTCCCAAACCCCTTCCTTTTTTGCCACTGCGCTCCCGGTCAGGTAGTCCAGCGCCATGCAAAGCGCCAGAATGATGCAAAACCACCCGAACCAGCCGAACAGCGCAGTGAGCGTCGCAACCACGGCCGCCAGCGCCGCCTTAAATCCGTTTACGTGTTCCATCTCCTGTTTCCTCCCTTTTTATTTCAGCAGCCCCATCCGGTCCAGCACCACGGCCAGCTCCTGCCTAGAGACGCCCTCGGTGGGTCTGGTGCCGTCCATGATGCCCTTGTCCTTGGCCTTTGCCCACGCGCTGGCGGCCCAATCAGCCGCGCCGTAGGTATCGACTACAGGTGCGGGCTTGTCTGCCTTGGCGGCGTAGTCAGGCAGTCCGTAGCCTCGGATATACCTCCCGTCGATCTGCATCGCCCGCGCCCGCACGGCCTTGTTATAGTTGCCCTCAATAACGGTGATGGTGTTTTCGGTTACTACGCTGACGATGCCAACGTGATCTGCAGCGCCCTTGTTGTCGCCCTGGCCGTTGTCGTCCCAGTCGTAAAACAGGATGTCTCCGATCTGCGGTTTGTAGGCGTCATCCTCCTGCCACCGGCCCAGCCGCTGGAATAGCTGGATCATGGAGTTGCAGGAGCACTCGGGCGGGATAATGTCGGTGAGGCCCGCCTTGACGGCTATGGCAGAGACAAACGCCGCGCACCACGAATCAGTGTAGGTGACCTTGTACCCCCTCGGCAGGGGTCTGATGGTGTTGTACGTGTCAATGAGGTCCTTATGGGCGGAGCTGCCGACCTCTGCCCCCAAAAACGCCCTTGCGGTGGACACGATGTTTGCCCTGATCTGTTGCTCGGTCACAGGCTTGTCCTCCTTATCTTTTTTAAGCCAGATGCAGAGGTAATTGTGTACCTTGCGTCCCGGCACGTCCGAAGATTTTACGTCCCATCCCTCCCCGGAGCCCTGAGCAGACCCGCCGCCGTCCATGTTCAGGGCCGTTTCCGCTCCCATCTCATAGAGTTCGGTCTGCAAGTCCTCCATGGTGATTCCGCTGTAGTCGTTGGAGCGGTCGAGGATCAGTTTTTTAATCCCCAGCGCGACGGCCATACGGCCCCGTTTCCCTCCGAGCTGCTTGCGGTCGTATGGGATGTCGTCACCCATTCCCACCATGGGAGTTAGCAGCTCAACGCCGCTGATGTAATTTCTCTTGGGCGACGGCAGCGCCTCCATGCGGATATCGGGCCCTTCATCCCAGGCATACCCCCGGCAGCCCCATGTGGACTTTGACAGCACTTTTCCGTCAATTTTTAGGTGGCTGACCGGCTTTTATCCCTCATAAAATCCGAGGTTGAAAGTGAGGTTGCATCCCTCGTCCGCTCTTACTTGCCGCGCCAACCGCCCGTTTCCAAGGACGATGGATATCCGCTTGATGCGGACGTGGGAGATTTGTTCAATAGATTTGTTCATACCACCCAGCTCCTGTTAACCCCTACGGTTTATATATGCTAACGAAGTATTCTTCCTTCTGTTCTGTGACCATGAATATGAGCACATCTGACTCTTCGGTTTCTTCAATAACTAGTTTGATGCCCTCTGAACAAGATATGTCTAACCCTCCTCGAGGTACTTTTACAATGATTGGGTAAGGCAGTCCCCAATGTCTATACTGTCCATTAAACATACCGGATTGGTTGAGCGGCGTTGTCACATACTTTAGCGTATCGTAGGCATCAAAGTAGGAAACCTCACAGTCATATTCACAGGAAAGGTATATATGGGCGTAAACATAGCTATAGACTTGTGTTAATCTACTGTCTGCGCCAATCACGGCATTTGTCTTCCCTATCATGGTTATACTCCCTTCAGACAAGCTATAGACGGTATAG
>JBLJBF010000040.1:0-2879 GCA_047637855.1 Pseudoflavonifractor sp.
ATCTGGTGGTGGGCACGGGGGGATACGCGTCCTACCCGGTGGTGTCGGCCGCCGCGAAACGGGGCATTCCCACGGCGGTGCACGAGTCAAACGCCGTGCCCGGCCTCACCACCAAGGCCCTGGCCAAGGTGGTGGACGCCGTCATGGTGGGCTTTGAGGAGAGTCGCAGCCACTACAGCTGCCCTGGGAAGGTGACCGTGACGGGAACCCCCGTGCGGGGGGACTTTTTCCGCTATACCCGCGCCGAGGCCAGGGAGAAGCTGGGCCTCACCGACAGCGCGCCCATGGTTCTCTCCTACTGGGGAAGTCTGGGGGCCGAGGTGATGAACGGCTACATGGCCGACTTCATCGCTGCCGAGTGCGCCCAGGGCGAACCCTTCCACCATCTCCATGGCGCGGGGCGGGATTTTTCCCGCCTGACCAGGGGTTTGACCGAGCGGGGGATCGACCTGAAGAGCCACCCCAGAGTGGAGGTGCGGGAGTATATCTACGATATGCCCGTGGTCATGGCGGCGGCCGACCTGGTCATCTGCCGGGCGGGAGCCTCCACGGTGTCGGAGCTGTCCTCCATCTCAAAACCCGCTATTTTAGTGCCATCCCCCAATGTAACGGCCGACCATCAGACGAAAAATGCCAAGGTGCTGGCCGACGCGGGCGGCGCCGTCCTCCTCCCCGAGCGGGAGTGCAGCGGCGCGGCACTGTGGGAAACGGCGGCGGCGCTGCTGGGCGACAGAGAAAAGCGCGCGTCGATGAGCCGTGCCCTGAGCGGGATGGCCGTGCCCGACGCGGCGGAGAAAATTTACGAGACGCTGACTAAACTGCTCAAAAGCTGAGCTTTGCCGGGCGGCCGGGGCATTTTCCCGCCGGACAGGCCGCCGTCACTCTCAACCTCCGCTCCGCATAGTATGACCTGAGCAAATCAATACAACTTTGCGGAGGACGGACCATATGAGTGTTTTTTTGGTGGAGGGGGGGCGCCTCCTCTCCGGTACGGCCAAGGTACACGGCGCGAAAAACAGTGTTTTACCTATTTTGGCGGCAACCATCCTGGCCGAGGGAGAGAGTGTGCTCCACAACTGCCCCGACCTGTCCGACGTGACCGCCTCCCTCGCTATTCTGGAGCATCTGGGATGCAAAACCCGGAAAGAGGGGGACACGGTCTACGTGGACGCCACCCACGTCACGGAGAGCGACGTGCCCGATCAGCTCATGCGGGAGATGCGCTCCTCGGTCATTTTCCTGGGGGCGATTCTGGGCCGCATGGGGGAGGCCGGGCTCTTCTTCCCCGGCGGGTGCGAGCTGGGGCCGAGGCCCATCGACCTCCACCTGGCGGCCATCCGCGCCCTCGGAGCCGAGATCCGGGAGTGTGGGGGCGAGCTGCGCTGCGCGGCCCGGCGCCTCACCGGGTGCGACATCACCCTGTCCATTCCCAGCGTGGGGGCGACCGAGAACGCCATACTGGCGGCGGTGCGGGCCCAGGGGGTCACTACCATCACCAACGCGGCGCGGGAGCCTGAGATCGTCGATCTGCAGGAATTTTTAATTACCATGGGGGCAAAAATCCGCGGGGCGGGCAGCTCGGTGGTCACCATCGAGGGGGGGATACCCCTCCATGGCGGAAAGCACACCATCATGGGCGACCGCATTGTGGCCGCCACCTATCTCTCGGCCGTAGCCGCGGCGGGGGGAGAGGCAGAGGTGGTGGGCTGCGACTACCGGCATCTGTCCACCGTAACCGCGGTGCTGTCCGAGGCGGGCTGCAGGATACATAGCGACGACCGGCGCATCGCTATCCTCCGCTCCGCCCCGCTGCGGGGCATTCGTCCCGTGCGCACCGCGCCCTATCCCGGCTTTCCCACCGACGCCCAGGCGCCCCTTATGGCGGTCCTCGCAAGGAGCGAGGGGACCAGCGTCTTTGTGGAAAACATCTTTGAAAGCCGGTTCCGCCATGTGGATGAGCTGGCCCGCATGGGCGCGAACATCCGGGTGGAGGGCAGGGTGGCCGTGATCTACGGGGTGCCCCAGCTCCACGGGGCCGAGGTGCGGGCCGCCGACCTGCGGGGGGGCGCGGCCCTGGTGGTAGCCGCTTTGGGGGCCCAGGGCAGAAGCGTCATCTCCGGCCTTCAGCACACGGACCGGGGCTATCAAAACCTGGACGAGGCGCTGCGCGGCCTGGGGGCCGATATTCAAAGGATAGATGATTAGGCGCTCCGATGAGGACATCGGCCCCTACGGCGGGGGAATATCCCCCCGGATCGGGGATGATGTCCCCCCGCGCAGCCAGACCCTGTAGGGGGCGATGTCCTCATCGCCCCGTTTGAGAGGAACTTAGATAAAGTTTAAAGATTATTTATGTTTTGCCTATAAAAACCCTGTATACTAATAGAAAAAACGTAGGGGAATGGAACGAATGGCGGCAAGGAACAAACGGCGGGGACGGCATCGCAGAAGAGGACGCTTCGGTTTCCTCTATGTAATGCTGTCCGCAGCCGCGATCCTGGCCGCCATTGTGCTGGGCAGCGCCGTCTTTTTCCGGGTGGAGAAGGTCCATGTCACGGGGCAGAGCCGCTACACCGAGGCGCAGATCATTGAGGCCGCCGAGGTGGAGCGGGGGGACAACCTCTTTGTTCTGGACCGGATGAAGATCTCCAAGCAGATCCTCACCCGTCTGCCCTATGTGGACTCGGTCTCCATCACCCGGCGGCTTCCCGACGGGCTGGACATCGTCGTCACCGAGTGCTCCGGCGCCGCCGCCATCGAGGGCGAGGGGGCCTGGTGGATCGTGAACGCGGGCGGAAAGTACGTGGAGCGGACCGACGCCGCGGGGGCGGCGGCCCTCCCGCCCGTTACCGGGCTCACCCCCGTGGCGCCTGTGGTCG
>JBLJBF010000041.1:0-16470 GCA_047637855.1 Pseudoflavonifractor sp.
GGGGGCTACGGCATCGACGTGGCCCAGAACACGGCGGCCGATATCGACGCCGAGGTCCAGGTCATTCTGCGCAAGTGCTACACGGACGCGGTCCAGGTCATCCGGGAGAACCGGGAGGACATGGACAAGGTGGTGGCCTATCTCCTGGAGAAGGAGACCATTACCGGGCAGGAGATGCTGGCCATTCTGGAGGGGCGCGACCCCGGCCAGGCTACCGAGGCCTACGGCTCCACCCGCATGGCCCGCTCCGACGCGCCCGCCCCCCGGCCCGCGGCCCCGGCGGAGGCGCCGACAGCCGCCCCCGGCGGCGAGGAGCTGCCCCACTGACAAAACCGAGAGCAGGCCCGCATCGCCTTACACGGCAATGCGGGCCTGTTGGCTTCAATCACTCCTCCCCGGCGGGCCGCGCCCGCACCCGCAGGGGGCAGCTTCCGGGCGTCCCGCCCCGTTTTACCCCGCCCCGGAAATTGGGGGGCTGATTTTTTCTGGGGAACGGTGTATAATAGAGTTCAATCTTCCTCATGAAAGGGGCGAAGACCCATGGAACACATTACTCTTCCACAGCAGAACTGGCTGGAGATCTCCGGCGGGGACGGCTGTCTCCACTACGGCGCGGACCAGGAGTGGTTCAGCCTGCTCTGGCGGCGCAAGGCGGGCTGCGGGCCCACCACGGCGGCCGGGCAGATGGCCTACCTCGCCCACACCCGTGCGGGTCTGGGCCCCCTCTGCCCCCTCCCCGCCCTGGAGCAGAAGCCTTTTGCCGCCTATATGGACACGGTCTGGGAGTATGTGACCCCCGGCTGCCACGGGCTGAACACCATCGAGAAATACAGCGACGGGATACGCACCTTTGCCCGCGCCCGGGGTCTGCGGGTCCGCACACTGGAGCTGTCCGTCCCCAAGGACGCGGCAAAGCGCGTCCCCTTCAGCCACTGCGTGGCCTTCCTCCGGGCCGGGCTGGAGAGCGGCTGCCCGGTGGCCTTTCTCAACCTGGACAACGGCCAGGTGGAAAATTTGGACTACTGGCACTGGGTGCTGGTCACCGGCCTCATTCTGGACGGCGAACGGGCCACCGCGGTGGTGGCCGATGGGGGCAAGCGGGTGGAGATCGATCTGGGACTCTGGTACGCCACCACCGCGGACGGAGGCGGTTTCGTCTACCTCTCGTCCGAAGCTCCGGCATGAGGGAGTCCCTGATCTTGCTCTGGGTCGGCGCCCTCAGCCTGCTGGGCTTTCTCCTCATGGGCTTTGATAAGCACCGGGCAAAGGCGGGCGGGCGGAGGGTCCCCGAGCGGGTGCTCCTCTGGGTCGCCGCCCTGGGCGGCGCACCCGGCGCGGCCATTGGGATGTACCTCTTCCGCCACAAGACCCGTCATCTGCGCTTTCGGTACGGCCTTCCCGCCCTGTTTCTGGTCCAGGCCGGCCTGATCCTCTGGTTCCGGTAGCGCCGACTTACCCCTGGGCGGGGGAGAGCAGGTGCACCAAAACAGTGGCGAGCTGGGCCCGGCTGGCCAGGCCCAAAGGGGAGAGGTGGCCGCCCGAGCCCGTCATGAGCCCCGCCCCCAAGGCGTGCTTGACGCCGGGCAGCGCCCAGGCGCTGATATAGGCCGCGTCGTCGTAGAGGTCCACCACACCCTGGGCGATGGGCTGGCCCTGATGGCGGGCGTAGCGGTAGAGGAACATGGCCAGCTGCTCCCGGGTCACGCTGTCGCCGGGGCCGAGGGTCCCGTCGCCGTATCCGGCGGCGATGCCCGTGGCCTTGGCCCAGGCTGCGGCCGTATAGGCCCAGTTGTCTGCAGGCACATCGGGGAAGACTCTCTCCACCGTCACGTCGGGAGAGCCCTCCAGCCGCCACAGGACGGTCAGCACCGTGGCGCGGGTGACCGTGCCCTCGGGGTCGAACCGGTCGGCGGTAACCCCTTTCATCAGGCCCTGATCTGTGGCGGTGCGCACATCGTCGGCGTACCAGACGCGCTCGGCCACGTCGGAATAGGACAGGGCCGGGACGGACAACCCCGCGGCCAGGGCCGCGGAGCAGAGCAGAGCAAGCAGTTTTCTACAGCGTTTCATGGATGCACCTCTTGTTTGGCCTATGTAGGAACGGCTTCCATCATAGCACTCTTTTTTTACAATTGTGTGAACAGCTCGAACTTACCAGAAAATGGTTGAAAGGGGGCGAGGCGCTATGGCGCGAAAGACCGTGCTCATTACCGGCGCGTCCGGCGGCATCGGCGCGGCGGCGGCCGAGGCCTTCGCGGCTGAGGGCTATGCCGTCGCCATCCACTACCACGAAGGGGAGAGTTCCGCCCGTGCGCTGGCCGACCGGCTCACCGCCGCCGGGCACGAGGCGATAACCGTCCGCGCCGACCTGCGCGACGCCGCCCAGGCCGAACAAATGGTTGACAATGTGTTGGAGAAATTTTGTCACCTTGACATTTTGATATGCAACGCAGGGGTCTCCTGGCAGGGTCTTTTGGGCGATATGACGGCCGAAGTGTGGCGGGATCTATTTGCCGTCAACGTAGATGGGGTCTTTTACTGCTGCCGGGCCGCCATTCCGCACTTTATTCACCGAAAAACGGGGAAAATCATTACCGTTTCCTCCATGTGGGGACAGGTCGGGGCCTCCTGCGAGGCGGCTTACTCCGCGTCCAAGGCCGCCGTAATCGGTCTCACCAAGGCCCTGGCGAAGGAGCTGGGCCCCTCGGGCATCACGGTAAACTGCGTGGCCCCCGGCCTGATCGACACGCCCATGAACGGGCACCTGACCCCCGAAACCCTTGCCGCGCTGCGGGAGGAGACGCCCCTGGGGCGCGCGGGCACCCCGGCCGATGTGGCCGAAAGCCTGCTGTTTCTCGCCTCGGCCGGCGGGGATTTCCTTACGGGGCAGGTGCTGGCCCCCAACGGCGGGCTGGTGATTTAGCCCTCCCTTTATGGATTCTATACGACGACGGCCGCACGCCCTCCGCGGCTATTGTGCATTTATTTTGTTGACAATTTCGCTTTACGCAATTATAATTGTCAACAATCTTATAAGGAGGGAATTGAAATGAAGAAACGTTTTCTTGCTCTCGCCATGGCCCTCGCTCTCACGCTGGGCCTGCTGGCGGGCTGTGCCAGCGGCGACAAGGGTGGCTCTCCCGCTCCCAGCGCCAGCTCCGGCGCTGCCGCCGCCTTTAAAATCGGGGGCACCGGCCCCCTGACCGGCGGCGCGGCCATCTACGGCAACGCGGCCAAGAACGGCGCCGCCATTGCCGTGGAGGAGATCAATGCCGCCGGCGGCAGCATCCGGTTCGATCTCAAATACGAGGACGACACCCATGATGCCGAGAAGGCCGTCAACGCCTACAACGCCCTCAAGACCTGGGGTGTGCAGCTCTCTTTGGGCTCGGTCACCTCCAAGCCCTGCGAGGCCACTTCCGCCGAGGCCTTCCATGACCGCATTTTCTCCCTGACCCCCTCGGCCTCCTCCACCGCCGTGCTCGAGGGCAAGGACAACATGTTCCAGATGTGTTTCGCCGACCCCAACCAGGGCTCTGCCTCGGCACAGTACATCAAGGATAAGCACCTCGCCTCCAAGGTGGCCGTCATCTACAAGAACGACGACGTCTATTCCACCGGCATCTACGAGACCTTCAAGGCCAAGGCCGCCGAGCTGGGGCTGGACATCGTCTCCGCCACCACCTTCGCCGACGGCAACGACACGGACTTCAAGGTCCAGCTCACCGACGCGAAGAATAAGGGCGCCGAGCTCATTTTCCTGCCCATGTACTACACCCCCGCCTCCCTCATCTTCTCCCAGGCCAAGGACATGGGCTATTCTCCCAAGTACTTCGGCGTGGACGGCATGGACGGCATCCTGACCCTGGAGGGCTTTGACACCTCTTTGGCCGAGGGCGTCATCCTGCTGACCCCCTTCAACGCCGACTCCGCGGATGCGGCTACCAAGAGCTTTGTCGCCAAGTACCAGGCGAAGTTCGGCGAGGTCCCCAACCAGTTCGCCGCCGACGGCTACGACTGCGTTTACGCCTATAAGGCCGCTCTGGAGAAGGCGGGCGCCACCCCCGACATGAACGCCGCAACCCTTTGCGAGAAGCTGATCCCCGTTTTCACCTCCATGTCCTTCAACGGTCTCACCGGCGAGGCTATGACCTGGAATGCCACCGGCGCCGTCAGCAAGAGCCCCAAGGGCATGGTCATTAAAGACGGCGGATACGTCGGCATAGACTAAAAGAAGCGCGGAGCACCCGGGAGCAGGCGGGTAACGACGCAGCGCAGCGAAAAGGCACCCGGGGGCGCAGCCCACGGCGCGTTTTCGCGCAGTCGGAGGAGTTACCCGCCGTCGCGGAGGGTGCGGAGCGCGACAGCCCCAGCCATCCCCTAGCCCTTACACAGAGTATCCGGGAGGACCGCCGACAGATCTGTCGGCGGTCCTCCCGACAACTGGTTTTACCAGAAACTGCGTTCAGACTTTACAGGCGGGCGCCAACGCCCGGTGTCCGGCTGCAAATTCTGAAGCGTGAGCGAGGTGTGTGTGTTGCTGACTTTATTAAACTATATTATCAACGGCGTCAGCCTGGGCAGCGTCTACGCCATTATCGCCCTGGGCTATACGATGGTATACGGCATCGCCAAGATGCTGAACTTTGCCCACGGCGACGTGATCATGGTGGGTGCCTATGTCTGCTTCTTCGCGGTGGCCTCTCTCCATCTCCCCGCCGTGCTGGGCGTGGCGCTGGCCATGCTGCTGTGCACTGTCCTGGGCGTGGTCATTGAGCGGCTGGCCTACAAGCCCCTGCGGCAGGCCAGCTCTCTGGCCGTGCTCATCACGGCCATCGGCGTGAGCTATTTTCTGCAGAACATGGCCATGCTGCTGTGGAAGTCCAATCCCAAGGTGTTCCCCTCCCTTTTCCCCGGCAAACTGGAGCTTCTCGGGGACGACCTGGCCATCTCCTATACCACCATCGTGACCATCGGCGCCTGCGTGGTCATCATGACCGCCCTGACCCTCTTCACCAATAAGACCAAGATGGGCAAGGCCATGCGGGCCGTGTCCGAGGACAAGGGCGCGGCCCAGCTCATGGGCATCAACGTGAACACCACCATCTCCATGACCTTTGCCATCGGCTCGGCTCTGGCAGCCATCGCGGGGGTGCTGCTGTGCTCCTCCTACGCGATTTTACAGCCCACCACCGGTTCCATGCCGGGTATCAAAGCCTTCACCGCCGCGGTCTTCGGCGGCATCGGCTCTATCCCCGGGGCCATGCTGGGCGGCATTCTCCTGGGCGTCATCGAGACCTTCGCCAAGGGCTATATTTCCACCCAGCTCTCCGACGCCATCGTGTTCGCCGTGCTCATCATCGTTCTGCTGGTAAAACCCGCCGGTCTTCTGGGCAAGAAGATCAGTGAGAAAGTGTAGGTGGCGCGGGATGAAACGGCTGAGTAAACAGACGCGAAAAAACACCTTCACCTACGGGCTCGTGATTACGGCCTTCGTTGTGCTCCAGCTGCTGGGGAGCGACCTCTTTGCCAAGGGCGGGCTTCTCTCGGCCTCTCTTCGGGGGCAGCTCGTCCCCATCTGCGCCTACGTTGTCATGGCCCTGTCCCTGAACCTGACGGTGGGCGTCCTGGGCGAGCTCTCCCTGGGCCACGCAGGCTTCATGAGCGTGGGCGCCTTCTCCGGCGTGGTCACGGCCATAAGCCTTCAGGGCGCCATCCCCTCGGCGCCTCTCCGCCTTGCCATCGCCATGGTGGCGGGGGCTGTCTGTGCGGGCATCGCGGGGCTGCTGGTGGGCATCCCCGTGCTGCGCCTCAACGGCGACTACCTCGCCATCGTCACCTTGGCCTTCGGCGAGATCATCAAGAGCATCATCAACAACCTCTACCTGGGCCAGACCGCCAAGGGCGGACTGCGGTTCGGCATGCTGCTGGACGATCCCTCCGGGCTGAATCTGGGCGAGGGGGGCAAGATGCTGATCAAGGGCCCTATGGGCATCGGGAGCATCCCTAAGATATCCACCTTTGCCGCGGGCTTTGTTCTCATTCTGGTCACTCTGTTCGTCATTCTCAACCTGGTGAACAGCCGCTCGGGCAGGGCCATCATGGCCCTGCGGGACAACCGCATCGCCGCCGAGAGCGTGGGGCTGAACGTCACCAAGTACAAGCTCATGGCCTTCGTCACCTCCGCCGCCCTGGCGGGGGCGGCGGGCACCCTGTTCGGCAACGGCATGACCACCTTCACCGCCAGCAAGTTCGACTTCAACACCTCCATCCTCATCTTGGTCTTCGTGGTGCTGGGAGGACTGGGCAATATGTGGGGTTCCATTGTCGCCGCCGCCGCCCTCACCGTACTGCCCGAGATGCTGCGCCAGTTCTCCGACTTCCGGATGCTGGTGTACGCCGTGGTGCTGATTTTGGTGATGCTCGTCACCAACAACGCCTTCTTCCTGGGCCTGTGGGCCCGGGTGAGAGGCGCACTTCGCCGCGGTGCGGCAAGTGGAAAGGAGGACGGACCCAATGCCTAAGCCACCCAGACCCACCACCAAGCTGGTCCCCGTGCCCAGCACAAACCGCATCCCGGAGCGGGATGTGGGGAAGAGCCCCATTCTGGAGTGCCGCCACCTGGGCATCGACTTCGGCGGTCTCTCGGCCGTCAACGAGTTCGACATGGCCATCGGCCGCACCGAGATCGCGGGGCTCATAGGCCCCAACGGCGCAGGCAAGACTACGGTCTTCAACCTCCTCACCAAGGTGTACCAGCCCACCCGGGGCACCATTTTACTGGACGGGCGGGACACCCACGGCATGAACACCGTCCAGGTGAACAAGCTGGGTATCGCCCGGACCTTCCAGAACATCCGGCTGTTCAATAATCTCAGCGTGGAGGACAATGTGAAGCTGGGCCTCCACAACCATATCAATTACGGCATGTTCCAGGGTATTTTCCGCCTGCCGGGGTACTGGAAGGAGGAGAAGATCGCCCACGAGCGGGCCATGGAGCTGCTGTCCATCTTCGATATGGAGCACCTGGCCAACGCCAAGGCGGGCAGCCTGCCCTACGGCGCCCAGCGGCGGCTGGAGATTGTCCGGGCGCTGGGCACCAACCCCTCTCTCCTCCTGCTGGACGAGCCGGCGGCGGGCATGAACCCCTCTGAGACGGCCGAGCTGATGGAGAACATCGTCAAAATCCGGGACACCTTTGAGATCGCCATTCTGCTCATTGAGCACGACATGAGCCTGGTTATGGGTATCTGCGAGGGTATCTGCGTGCTCAATTTCGGGCAGATCATCGCCAAGGGCACCGCCGACGAAATTACCAGCGACCCGGTGGTCATCGAAGCCTATCTGGGCTCCGGGAAGAAGGGGGAGTGACGGTATGCTGCTGTGCGTAACCGATATCAACGTCTATTACGGGGCCATCCACGCCGTCAAGGGGGTATCCTTTGAGGTGAATGAGGGGGAGATCGTCACCCTCATCGGGGCCAACGGAGCGGGCAAGAGCACCATTTTAAAGACCGTATCCGGCCTGCTGCAGAGCCGCACCGGGTCCATCACCTTTCAGGGGAACAGCCTGACCGGCGTGCCCGCCCACAAGATGGTGTACCAGGGCATGGCCCATGTGCCCGAGGGGCGGCGCATTTTCCTCCAGATGACGGTGGAGGAGAATCTGGAGATGGGGGGCTTTTCCCGGGCAAAGGGCGAGATCGACCCAAGCATTCAGCGTGTGTACGAGCAGTTCCCCCGCCTGAAGGAGCGGCGGCGGCAGGTGGCAGGCACCCTGTCGGGCGGAGAGCAACAGATGCTCGCCATGGGCCGCGCCCTCATGTCCAGCCCCACGCTTCTCATGCTGGATGAGCCGTCTATGGGTCTGGCCCCCATCTTGGTGGAGCAAATTTTTGAGATCATCCAGACCCTACACAAAAACGGCGTGACCATTTTACTGGTGGAGCAGAACGCGCAGATGGCCCTTTCCGTGGCCGACCGGGGCTATGTGCTGGAGACCGGGCGCATCAAAAAGGCCGGCCCGGGAAGAGCCCTGCTGGCCGACGAGGATGTAAAGAAAGCCTATCTGGGCGGATAACCGATAAAAACGGATTGCCACACCGTCGGCGCGACGGTGTGGCAATCCGTTTTTTCAGGCAGTTTTTAAATCGGCTGACCGCATCTCTAAAAAGCCGTCTCCTACTCGTCCTGGTCGGGCAGGCCGCCGAGCCAGCGGCGGACCATGTCGAACCCATGGCTGGCGGCGGTAAAGCGGATACGATTCCGGACGCCGCCCAGATGCAGCTCCCGAATGCGGACGCCGTTCGGCGTTGCAAGGCCCACGTAGACCAGTCCCACCGGGTTCCCCCAGTCGTCGCTCTCGGGCCCGGCCACGCCGGTGAAGGAGAGGGCCAAATCGCACCGCAGGGCCTTGCGGGCCCCCTCCGCCATGGCGGCGGCCACCTCGGAGCAGACCGCCCCCTTTTCCCGCAGGAGGTCCCGGGGGACACCCAGGGCGCTCTCCTTGACCTCGTTGGTATAGCTGACGACGGCCCCCTTGAAGGCGCTCGACGCGCCGGGCACGTCGGTAAGCCGCTTGGCGGCCAGGCCGCCGGTGAGGCTCTCTGCCGTACCCAGGCTCAGGCGGTGCTGCCTGAGCTCGCCCAGCACCACCTCCTCCAGGGAGTTCACGTCCACCCCGTAGACCAGAGGGCCGAACATGGCCCGCAGCTCCTGCTCCACCGGGACAATAAGGGCCAGAGCCGAGGCCTCGGTAATGCTCTTGGCCGTGATGCGCAGCTCCACTTCCCCGGTCTTGGCGTAGGGGGCCAAAGTGGGATTGCGCATGGTGTTCATCCTGTCCCGCAGCTTGTCCTCCACCGCCGACTCCCCCATGCCGAAGATGCGCAGGCTGCGGGAGAGGATGACCCCGTCGGACAGGGCCTCTAAGTAGGGGGCGGCCCGGTAGCGGAACATGGGCTCGCACTCCCCCGGCGGGCCGGGCAGCATGAGGACGTGGACGCCGTCCGCCTCAAAGGCACAGCCGGGCGCGGTTCCCCAGTCGTTGGCGAAGATGGTGCAGCCCTCGGGGAGCCACGCCTGCTGGAGATTGTTCTCGGTCATCTCCCGGTTGCGGTGGAACCGGCCGAAATAATCCCGGATGCGCTCTGCCGAGTCCTTGTCGTAGACCAGGCGCTTCCCAAAGCAGTCGGCCAGGATATTCTTTGTCAGGTCGTCGCAGGTGGGGCCCAGGCCGCCGGTGGTGATGATGATGTTGGCCCGGGATTTTGCCACCTCCACGGCGGCGCGGAGCCGGGCGGGATTATCCCCCACCACGGTGTGGTAATAGACGTTGATCCCCAGAGCGGAGAGCCCCTTCGCAAGGATCTGCGCGTCGGTATTGGCGATATTGCCCAGCAGAAGTTCGGTTCCGACAGCGATAAGCTCAGCGGTATAGGACATAGTAGACGGCACTTCCTTCTTTAAATTTAGCCAACGCTGATTCGGATCCGCTCGATGTTCTTCACGGCGTCTTCCACCAGGGCGTCGATCTCCAGCTCCGCTTCGGCCGCCTCCAGCTCGCCGGGGAGCGGGCGCAGCCGGGGGTGGCGGGGGGTAAATACGGTGCAGCAGTCCTCATAGGGGAGAATACTGGTCTCAAAGGTGCCGATCCTCCGGGCCAGGCGGACGATCTCCTCCTTGTCCATCCCCACCACGGGGCGGAGGATGGGCAGGTCACACACGGCGGTGGTGGCCGCCAGGGCCTCTATGGTCTGGCTGGCCACCTGGCCCAGGCACTCGCCGGTGACGACGGCCTTGGCCCCCACGCGCCGGGCAAGCACGCAGGCAATGCGCATCATAAAGCGGCGCATGAGGAGGGTGAAGAGCTCCTCCGGGCAGGCGCGGCGCAGCTCCTCCTGAATGGCGGTGAAGGGGACCACATGGACGGTTATACGGCCGCACCAGGGGGTTAGGAGCTTTGCCAGGTCCAAAACCTTCTGCTTTGCCTCCTCCGAGGTGTAGGGATACGAGAAAAAGTGGACCATCTCCAGCTCCAGCCCCCGCTTTGCCATCATCCAGGAGGCCACGGGAGAGTCGATCCCCCCCGAGAGAAGGCTGACCGCCTTGCCGCCGATGCCCACGGGCAGACCGCCCGCACCCGGCTCGGGGTTTGCGTGGACGAAGGCGGCGTAATCCCGCACCTCCAGATAGACCGTCAGCTCGGGGGTATGGACGTCCACCTTCAGGTTTGGGAAGAGCTCGTGCAGCTCGCCCCCCACGTACTGGGCCAGCTGGATGCTGGTCATGGGAAAGGTCTTGTCAGCCCTTCTCGCCTCCACCTTGAAGGTCCTGGCGGCACGGAGCCGGTCGCCCAGGTAGGTCTTGGCCACGTCCAGCATCACGTCCTTGTCCTTCTCGCAGGCCCGGGCCAGAGAGAGGCCCACCACGCCGAAGACCTGCTTCATGGCCTCGTAGGCCCCCGGCACGTCGCACTCGGCGCTCTTGGGCTCTACGTACATGGTGGACTGCTTGGTGTACACCTTAAAGTCCCCGTAGGGCCGCAGCCGCCGCCGGGCGTTGGCGATCAGCTTGTCCTCAAAACTGCGGCGGTTGAGGCCCTTGAGCACCAGCTCGCCCAGCTTCAGTAAAATCATCTCGTTCAATATGGTTTACTCCTTCTCATCATGGGGTCGCGGGCAGGGCGTTGGGGGCCGCCGCGCCCTACTTCCGCAGGGCCTTCTCCACCGCCTTGGCGATGACGGCCTGCCCCTCGGGGCTTTTCAGGGTCTCCAGGACAATGCTCTTCAGCAGCTCCTGGGTCTGTTTTCCGGCCAACAGCGTGTCCCAGACGGTGGGCTGGTCGTCCGCGGCCGGCTCGTACACCTTGGCGGGCTTGGGCGCGCGGGCGGGGGAGGGGACGGGCAGGTCGTCGGCCAGGCCGGCGTCCATCCAGGTCTCCTGACGGGTGCGGTCGTTGCTCTCTCCCCGCAGGTAGAAGAGGGACACGCCGAAATAGGCCGCCAGCTTCTCCTGCTGCTCTTTGGTGGGAGTGATCCGGCCGGTCTCGAATTTGTCAAGGGACCCCTTGGGGAAACCCAGGGCGGCGGCCAATGCGTTCCGGCTCAAATTGGCCTCGGTGCGGAGGGCTTCGATCCGCTGGGAAAGTGTTACCATGGTTGTTCTCCTTTTCCTCAACGCTGTAAATATGTGCTGGCACGGTACTGGATCGCCTCGGCCAGATGGGCGGGGGCGATACGCTCCGCCCCGTCCAGGTCGGCAATGGTTCGGGCTACCCGGAGGATGCGGTCGTAGCTCCGGGCCGTAAGCCCCATGCGCTCATAGGCCCCCTTCATGATGGCCTGGCAGTTCTCGTCCAGGGCGCAGTGGGCCTGGAGCTCGGCGGGACCCATGTGGGCGTTGCAGTCGGGCCCGCCCGCGCCAAATCGGGCCGCCTGCACGGCCCGGGCGCCGTCCACCCGCTTTTTGATGTCGGCCGAGGACTCCCCCGCGCTCTTTTGGGACAGCTCGTCGTACTCCAGGGGCGGGACCTCGGCGTAGAGGTCGATGCGGTCCAGCAGGGGGCCGGAAAGCTTGCCCAGGTACTTCTCCACCTCCTGGGGCGCGCAGCGGCAGCGGCCCGACGGGTGACCGTACCAGCCGCATTTGCACGGGTTCATGGCGCAGACCAGCATAAATCGGGCGGGGAAAACCTCGCTGCCCGTGGCCCGGGTGATCTGGACTCTTCCCTCCTCCATGGGCTGGCGCAGGACCTCCAGCACATCCTTGTGGAATTCGGGCAGCTCGTCCAGAAACAGTACCCCGTGGTGGGCCAGGGAGATCTCGCCGGGACGGGGGAGGGGCGCGCCGCCCCCCGCCATGCCCATGGCCGAGATGGTGTGGTGGGGGGAGCGGAAGGGCCGGCGGGTGAGGAGGGGCTGCTCCTTGGCGGTAAGGCCCATGACCGAGTGGATGGCGGTGGCCTCCAGAGCCTCCCGCTCGGTCAGCTCAGGGAGAATGGAGGGAATGCGCCGGGCCAGCATGCTCTTGCCCGAGCCGGGCGGCCCTACCATAGCGATATTATGTCCGCCCGCGGCCGCGATTTCCAGGGCGCGCTTGACCCCCTCCTGGCCCTTGACCTCGGCAAAGTCGGGGCTGGCGGCGGGATTTTCCGGGGGCTGCCAGCGCGGCGCGGGGGAGAGCAGCTCTTCCCCCCGCAGATGCCTGACGAGCTGCTCCACCGTCTCCACGGCGTAGACCGTCAGCCCCCCGGCCAGAGTAGCCTCGGCAGCGCTGTCGGCGCTTACGTACAAGGTCTCTATTCCCGCGCTCCGGGCGGCCAGGGCCATGGGCAGCATACCGGTGACGGGCCGCAGGGCGCCCGAGAGGGACAGCTCGCCCACAAAGCCGGCGGTGGGGTCTCTCAGCGGGATCTGGCCGCCGGCGGCCAGGATGCCCACCAAAATGGGCAGGTCATACACCGTGCCGCCCTTCTTCCGGTCGGCGGGGGCCAGGTTGACCGTGATGCGGGAGACGGGGAAGGTGAACCCGCAGTTCTTGATGGCGGCACGGACCCGGTCCCGGGCCTCCTTCACTGCCGTATCCCCCAGCCCCACAATGTCAAAATTGGGCAGGCCGCCCGACAGGTCACACTCGGCCAGGACCTCATATCCGACCACGCCGTGAAGCCCCAGGGAGCGGATTTTTGTGACCATGGGCGGCCCTCCTCCTATGCACGTTTCAAAACAGCAAGCGTCACGCTTCGGCGTTTCTTCGTATTATATGCCATCCACGCTCCCATTTCAATGCGAAATACCCCCAAAATTTAGCCGCATCTCCCACATTGTTTCAAAACTGTTGGGGAAAGATAGGCTATCTCGAACTTTTACCGAAGATAAGATTTACAAAGATGCCGATTGGTGATAGAATATTCCCGTAAAAGATAGGGCAACCGTTGATGGGTCCCGGCAAGCGCTGCTTGCCGGGAGCCGTCAGCGGTTGCACGTACACAAATAAGGAGGAATTGTTCAACATGGCGAGAAAGCTCAAGACCATGGACGGCAACACCGCGGCGGCACACGTATCGTATGCCTTTACCGAGGTGGCGGGCATCTATCCCATCACTCCGTCCAGCCCTATGGCCGACAGCGTTGACCAGTGGGCCGCCGCGGGGCGCAAGAACATCTTTGGTGAGACGGTTCGTGTAATCGAGATGCAGTCTGAGGCCGGTGCGGCAGGTACCGTCCACGGTGCGCTGAACGCGGGCGCACTGACCACCACCTATACCGCCTCTCAGGGCCTGCTGCTGATGATCCCCAATATGTACAAAATCGCCGGCGAGCTGCTGCCCTGCGTGTTCCATGTCTCGGCCCGTACCGTGGCCACCCAGGCGCTGAACATCTTCGGCGACCACTCCGATGTCATGGCCTGCCGCCAGACCGGCTTTGCCATGCTGGCCGAGACCAATCCCCAGGAGGTCATGGACCTGGCCGCAGTGGCTCACCTGGCCTCCCTGAAGAGCCGCGTGCCCTTCATCAACTTCTTTGACGGCTTCCGTACCTCCCACGAGATCCAGAAGGTCCAGGTCTGGGACTATGAGGACCTGAAGGAAATGACCGACATGGCCGACGTGGACGCTTTCCGCAAGCGCGCCCTCAACCCCGAGCGCCCCGTCATGCGCGGCAGCCACGAAAACGGCGACATCTTCTTCCAGCACCGCGAGTCCTGCAACAGCTTCTACGACGCCGTGCCCGGCATTGTTGAGGAGTATATGGGCAAGGTCAACGCTAAGCTGGGCACCGACTATCAGCTCTTCAACTACTACGGCGCGCCCGACGCCGACCGCGTCATCATCGCCATGGGCTCCATCAACGACGTGACCGAGGAGGTCATCGACTACCTCAACGCCCACGGCGAGAAAGTGGGCCTGGTGAAGGTCCGCCTGTACCGGCCCTTCGTGCCCGAGAAGCTGCTTGCCGCGATTCCCGCCACCGCCAAGAAGATCGCCGTGCTCGACCGCACCAAGGAGCCCGGCGCTCAGGGCGACCCCCTGTATCTGGACGTGGTCACCGCCTTCGCAAACGCGGGTCGTCAGGCCACCATCGTGGGCGGCCGTTATGGCCTGGGCTCTAAGGACACGCCTCCCTCCAGCGTCTTCGCCGTGTATGAGGAGCTGACCAAGGACGCCCCCAAGCGCCAGTTCACCATCGGCATCGTGGACGACGTGACCAACACCTCTCTGGAGGAGAAGCCCGCCCCCAACACCGCAGCCGAGGGCACCATTGAGTGCAAGTTCTGGGGTCTGGGCGGCGACGGCACCGTCGGCGCCAACAAGAACTCCATCAAGATCATCGGCGACCACACCGACAAGAACGTCCAGGCCTACTTCCAGTACGACTCCAAGAAGACGGGCGGCGTGACCATCAGCCACCTGCGCTTTGGGGACAAGCCCATCAAGAGCCCCTACTATGTCAACAAAGCCGACTTCGTGGCCTGCCATGTGCCCGCCTATATCGTCAAGGCCATCCCCATGGTGCGCGACGTGAAGCCCGGCGGCATCTTCCTCATCAACTGCCAGTGGACTCCCGAGGAGCTGGATCACCATATGCCCGCCGTGGCCAAACGCTATATCGCTAAAAACGGCATTCAGGTCTACACCATTAACGCCATCGACCTGGCCGAGGAGATCGGCATGGGCAAGCGCACCAACACCATTCTCCAGGCCGCCTTCTTCGCTCTGGCCAAGGTCATCCCCAGCGCCGACGCCATCCGGTTTATGAAGGACGCCGCCACCGCCTCCTACCTGAAGAAGGGCCAGGATGTGGTGGACATGAACCACAAGGCCATCGAGCTGGGCGCCACCGCCTTGAAGAAGCTGGACGTGCCTGCCTCCTGGGCCGACGCCACCGATGTGCCGGTGATCTCCAAGCACACCGGGCGCGCGGCCACCGTGAAGATGGTCACCAACATTCTGGACGCCGTGGGCAAGATGGACGGCGACAGCCTGCCCGTCTCGGCCTTCGTAGACCATGCGGACGGCACCTTCGAGCAGGGCGCCAGCGCCTATGAGAAGCGCGGCGTGGCCGTCAACGTGCCCGAGTGGGACATGAATAAGTGCATCCAGTGCAACCAGTGCTCCTATGTCTGCCCCCACGCCACCATCCGCTCCTTCGCCCTCACCGAGGAGGAGGCCAAGAACGCCCCCGAAGCCGCCAAGTACGTCCCCGTTAAGGCAGGCGCGGGCAAGGATAAGTATCAGTTCGCCATCTCCATCTCCCCCCTGGACTGCATGGGCTGCGGCGTCTGCGCCAACACCTGCCCCGTCCAGGCCCTGACCATGATGCCCCAGGAGAGCCAGAGCGCGCAGCAGGCCGTGTTCAACTATATGGTCAAGGACACCGCCGAGAAGGCCGACATGGCCGACATCAAGACCGTCCGCGGCAGCCAGTTCAAGCAGCCCCTGCTTGAGTTCTCCGGCTCCTGCGCCGGCTGCGCCGAGACCGCCTATGCCCGCCTGGTCACTCAGCTCGTGGGCGACCGGATGTATGTCTCCAACGCCACCGGCTGCTCCTCCATCTGGGGCGGTCCTGCCGCCAGCAGCCCCTACACCGTCAACAAGTGCGGCCAGGGCCCCACCTGGGCCAACTCCCTCTTCGAGGACAACGCCGAGCACGGCCTCGGTATGTATCTGGGCCAGAAGGCTGTCCGTGACCGCATGATGCGCAAGATTGCGGCTCTGCTGGAGAGCGAGAAGACCCCCGCCGAGACCAAGGCCGCTGTGCAGGCCTATCTGGACACCGCCGATGACGGCGTGGCCAACGCCCCCGCCACCGCCGCTCTGGTGGCCCGTCTGGAGGCCGACCTGGCCGCCGGCTGCCCCGTCGCCCAGGAGATTCTGGATCACAAGGAGTTCCTCAGCAAGAAGTCCGTCTGGATCTTCGGCGGCGACGGCTGGGCCTACGACATCGGTTACGGCGGCCTGGATCATGTGCTGGCCTCCGGTGAGGACGTAAACGTCTTTGTCTTCGACACCGAGGTGTACTCCAACACCGGCGGGCAGGCTTCCAAGGCCTCCAACCTGGGTCAGGTGGCCCAGTTTGCCGCCGCGGGCAAGAGCATTGGCAAGAAGAGCCTGTCTGAGATCACCATGCAGTACGGCTACGTCTATGTGGCCCAGGTGGCCATGGGCGCCAACCAGCAGCAGACCCTCAACGCCATCCGTGAGGCCGAGGCCTATAAGGGCCCCTCCCTCATCATCGGCTACGCCCCCTGCGAGATGCACTCCATCAAGGGCGGCATGACCAACTGCCAGAACGAGATCAAGAAGGCTGTGGCCTGCGGCTACTGGAACATGTTCCGCTTTAACCCCGCGCTGAAGGCTGAGGGCAAGAACCCCTTCACTTTGGACTCCAAGGCCCCCGCGGGCGGCTATCAGGAGTTCCTGATGAACGAGGCCCGCTACTCCTCCCTGACCCGCTCCTTCCCCGAGCG
>JBLJBF010000042.1:0-3931 GCA_047637855.1 Pseudoflavonifractor sp.
ACACCATCCTGCGCTATGAGCGGTTTGGGATGCTGGGCTTGATGCTGATCCTCTGGCTGGGCTGGCTGGACGGCCCGCTGGTGGCGGCGCGGAGCGCAGTGTTCGGCCTGCTCCAAAACGGCGCGGCCTGGGCCGCGGCGCTGGGTGTCCGGCTGATCTAGGTTACAAACGAAAGGGGGGGCGGTCGGTATGGATACTCTTATTTTCCACCTGGAGAAGGTGGTCAAGGTGAAAGCGGAGGACATGGAGGACTTCACCGGCCCCCTGGACCTGATCCTGAGCCTTCTGTCCAAGAACAAGATGGAGATCAAGGACATCCAGATCTCGGTCATTCTGGAGCAGTACCTCGCCTGGATGGCGCGGCGGCAGCATCTCGACCTGGACGTGGCCAGCGAGTTCGTCACCATGGCGGCCCAGCTGGTCTTCATCAAAACCCGGATGCTCCTCTCCATTCACGATGAGGAGGCCCTCAGTGAGATGGAGCAGCTCATCGCCTCTCTGGAGGAGCATCAGCGGCATGAGAGCTTTACCCGCATCAAGGCCGTGGTGCCCGCCCTGTCCGACCGGTTTGCCATCGGGCGGGACTATATCCCCAAGGTGCCCGAGGCCGTCCCGGTAAACAAGGTGTACCGCTACGTCCATAAGCGGGAGGACCTGCTCCGGGCCATGCTCTCGGTGCTGGAGCGGGCTGAGTTCCAGCTCCCGCTCCCCATGGCGGCCTTCGAGGGCATCGTGGGCCGGGAGCCGTACCCCGTGGGCGATAAGGCCGCCGAGATACTGGATAGGCTGGTCCGTTTCGGCGTGACCCGGTTCGAGACCCTCTTCCGGGGAAACCGCAGCCGCTCCGAGATCGTCGCCACCTTCATCGCGGTGCTGGAGCTCTGCCGCGCCAGGCGCATCCTTCTGGCCGGCACCGAGCTGGACTGTACCGTGACGTGCACCCAGGAGGACGGAGACGGCGAGCTGGAGCTCTCCACCGAGGAGTATTGACAGCGGCAGGAAGGAGCAACCTTTATGGAAATTAAGGAAATGGAATCGGCCATTGAGAGCATCCTGTTTGCCGCGGGGGACGCGGTGGGGGTGGAGCGCATCTGTATGACCCTGGAGGCCGACCGGGCCACGGTGGATGCGGTGTGCCAGCGCCTGGCCGACCAGTACAGCTACGCGCGCCGGGGCATCCGGCTGATCCGGCTGGAGAACAGCTATCAGCTGTGCTCGGCCCCCGAGTACGCCGACTATATCCGCAAGGCCTTCGAGAGCCGCAGGCCGGCCCGCCTGTCCCAGTCGGCGCTGGAGGTGCTGGCCATCATCGCCTACTATCAGCCTGCCACGCGGGCCTACGTAGACCAGATACGGGGGGTGGACAGCTCCTATACCGTGGGCCTGCTGATGGAGCGGGATCTGATCGAGGAGTGCGGCCGTCTGGCCGTGCCCGGCAGGCCCATCCTCTACCGCACGACGCAGAACTTTTTGCGCTCCTTCGGCCTGTCCAGCCTGGAGGAGCTGCCCGAGCTGCCCAGCCCCAGCGCGGAGGACGGGCAGATCACCATGGAGATGCACCTGGCGGTAGAGCGCCTGCGCTCCGAGCAGGAGCGGGCCGAGGAGGACGAGGGGGCGGAGCCCCCCACCGACGAGGAGCTGCTGGCTGCCGCCGAAGCGTATATGCAGCAGGAGGCCGAGCGCGCGTACGCCGGTCAGGAGGTCTGACCGATGAAGCCCTGGATGATTCTGGGGGGCGTTGTGCTGGCCCTGTTCCTCCTGTCGCTGGTGCGGGTGGGCGGTTTCGCCGAATACAGCGGCGAAGGGCTGCTGGCCAAGCTGCGGGTGGGGCCGTTTTTCTATACGCTGTACCCCGTCAAGCCCAAGGCCAAAAAGGAAAAGAAAGAAAAGAAGAAGGAAAAGAAGAAAAAAGGGAAACCAAAGCCGGAGGGGGCGCCCTCCGCCAAGCCCGGCGGCACGGTAGAGCTGCTCAGGCGGTATCTCCCCATGGTCCCCGTCGCGCTGCGCGGCGTTCGGCGGAAGATACGCGTCGATCTGCTCCGGCTCGACTACACGGCGGCGGCGGCAGACGCGGCGGAGGCCGCCATGGCCTATGGGCGGGCCAACGCGGCGATCGGTATGATTTTGCCCGTCCTCGAGAATAATCTCAAGGTAAAGGAGCGGCGCGTCCGCACGGCGGTGGACTTCGGCGCTTCCGCGCCCACGGTCTACATCCACGCGGCGCTGTCCATGACCATCGGGCAGGGGGTCACGCTCTCGGTCCGGCTGCTCCTCCTATTTTTAAAACTCACCCTTCGGGGCAGAGCGAAACGAAACGCAGAGAAAGAGGCGGTTTAGAATGGAAAACAAGCAGCATCCCATCGGAGAACTTATGAGCACCACCATGCAGAAGATCCGCGAGATGGTGGACGTGAACACCATCGTGGGCCAGCCCATCCAGGCGGGGGAGGTCACGATCATCCCCGTGTCCAAGGTCAGCTTCGGCTTCGCCTCGGGCGGCAGCGACTGGGCGGGTAAGAACCAGAAGCCGGACGCGGACAACGCCTTCGGCGGCGGTGCGGGCTCGGGTGTCACCATCGTCCCGGTCTCCTTCCTGGTGGTCAAGGGCGATCTGGTGCGGCTCATTCCGGTCTCCCCCTATCCGCCCAGCAGTGTGGACCGGGTCATCGAGATGGTGCCCGAGGTTATCGACAAGGTCACGGGGTTCATCGAGAAACAAAAAAACAAGGATAAAGACGAGATCTAGAACTCATACTAGCACCATCTTGTTTTTTGGGGATGATGCTGTATGAGACGACGGGTCATTGCGGCTGTGCTCGCCGCGCTCTTTTTGTGTGGGCCTGTACCTGTAAAGGCGGAGAGCCTGCGTGATCCGACGCTGTCGGCCTCCTGCGCCATTTTGGTGGACGGGCTGACCGGGCGGGTACTCTATGAAAAGAATGCCGACGAGAAGCGGGCCATCGCCAGCATCACCAAGCTGATGACCGCGCTGGTGGCCGTCCGCTCCACCCCGGACCTTGGCCAGGAGGTGGAGATCAAGCGGGAGTACACCCTGGCCATAGGCTCCTCCATGTACCTGAAGGAGGGGGAGCGGGTGACGCTGGAGACCCTGCTCTACGGGCTGCTTCTGGTGTCGGGCAATGACGCGGCGCTTGCCGTCGCCAACTTTTGCGGCGGCGATGTGGACACTTTCGTGGGCTGGATGAACGACTGGGCCGCCGAGCTGGGCATGGACAAAAGCCATTTTTCAAACCCCAGCGGCCTGCCGGACGACAGCCACTACTCCACCGCCGCCGACATGGCAAAGCTGGGCCGGGCGGTAATGGCCGACCCGCTGCTGGCCAAGATCGTCGCCACCAGGAGCATCACCGTCGGCGGCCACAGCTTGACCAACCACAACAAGCTCCTCTGGCAGTATGAGGGCTGTCTGGGCATGAAGACGGGGTATACCGACGCGGCCGGGCGCACGCTGGTCTCCTGCGCGGAGCGGGAGGGGCAGAAGCTGATCGCCGTCACCCTCAACGCCCCGAACGACTGGAAGGACCACGCCTCGCTTCTGGACTACGGCTTTGCGGGCTACCCCCTGCGCACCGTGGCGTCCGCCGGGCGGGAGGTGCGCAGCGTCGCCATAACGGGCAGTCTGACGCGCCTGGTGCCCATCGCCGCCATGGAGGACTTCCGCTACCCGCTGGCCGAGGGGGAGAAGGTCTCCTCCAAGCTCCTTTTGCCCGAGAGCGTCCGCGCCCCCGTGCGCAGGGGAAATCTGGCCGGCGAGGTGGTCTTCTCTATGAATGGCCGGGAGCTGGGGCGGACCTATCTGGTCTACGCCGCCAGCGTGGCAAGCGACGCGCCCAGAGTGAAGAGCCTGATCGAGCTCATCCGGGAATTGCTCGGCAGACCCAAAGAGACAAATTTTCTTGCGGCCTTTGGG
>JBLJBF010000043.1:0-5491 GCA_047637855.1 Pseudoflavonifractor sp.
CGACCGCATGGTCTCCATCGCCGCGTGGAAGGGCTGTGAGAGCATCATCTGTGTCAACAAATGCGACCTGGACGGCGCGGAGGACCTCTACTCGGTCTATCACAACGCGGGCTTTCCCACCCTGCGGGTCAGCGCCGAGACGGGGGAGGGGATGGACGCGCTCTACGCCGCAATTGCCGGAAAGGTGTGCGCCTTTACAGGGAATTCCGGCGTGGGGAAGTCCAGCATTCTCAACCGCCTGGAGCCCGAGTTCCACCTGCGGGTGGGGGAGGTCAGCGACAAGCTGGGCCGCGGCCGCCACACCACCCGGCACGTAGAGCTATTCCGGCTGAAAAACGGGGCTATTGTGGCCGACACGCCGGGGTTCTCGTCCTTCGACACCGAGGAGCTTGAGGGCTGCGGAAAAGGAGAGCTGGAGCGCACCTTCCGCGAGTTCGGCCCCTATCTGGGGGAGTGTCGCTTTGTGGGCTGCGCCCATGTGAAGGAGAAGGGCTGCGCCGTGCTGGCGGCTTTGGCCGAGGGGAAAATCGCCCCCAGCCGCCACGCGAGCTACGTGACCCTCTACCAGCAGGCCGCCCAGCACAACCCCTGGGAGAACAAGTAAAGAATACGGCGCACATGCCGCCCCCTTTCGCGTATACTGGTTTAGACACCAGGAAACAGGAAGGAGGCGGCATTTTTATGCGCTTGCCAAAGAAAAAGACCATCTGGACGGCGGCAGCCTGTGCCGCCGGAGCGGCCATCCTCCTTGTTCCGGGCGCCATCCCCGTGCTGGCCGTCGGGGTAGGCCTGGGCTACTGGGGCCGCTCTAAGCTGGAACCGTATCTGAAAGATTGATTAGGAGGTCATGGTATGAAAATCGTCGTTGTTAAGTCCCCCAAGTCCCTTCGCGGTATTCTGCGTTTTATTTTCGGGCTTCGTTAAGCGAAGGGAAGTCATATCGCTCCACCCTTGTACATATAGTTTTGTAGCATATGACTTATGTACAAGGAGTGGAACGCTATGGAGATCGAGCTCACACGCACCCAACTGGCCTGCTACGATACGGTACTGGACACCACCGTCCTCCATGAAGAGACTATGGAGATGATCGTCTCCGACGCATGCCCCGATATCCTCCGCATCGTGGACACCGCGGGCACCGTCTGCCTCAAGAACAAGGAGGCTGTGGAGGGGCGGGCCGAGGTGACGGGCGCGGTCCGCTGCGCCATCCTCTACCTACCCGACGGGGAGAAGGGTGTGCGCCGCATCGAGGCGAACATCCCCTTTTCCAGCGCCGCCGACTGCGCGGGCATCTCGCCCGGCTGCAGCGTGGTGGCCGTCCCCAGGGTCCTCTGCGCCGACACCAGAGTCCTCAACCCCCGAAAGGTACTGGTGCGGGTAAACCTGGCGGTGGATTTCCGGGTCTTCTGTCCCGCCGCCGCCGCCATCTGCACCGGCGCGGAGTGCGCCGCCCCCAACAGTGTGGAGCAGCTTAAGGAGCGCCACAAAACTTACATGGTAACCTGTGTACAGGAAAAACCCTTCACCTTCTCCGACGACCTCAGTATCCCGGGCAGCCGCCCGGAGGCCGCGGAGCTCCTGAAGTGCAGGGCCAGCCTCAACTGCACCGAGTCCAAGATCATCGGCAACAAGCTCATCTTCAAGGGTGAGGCTATGCTGCGCATCTGCTACCGCGCCGTGGACGACACGGTGTGCACCACCGACTTCGAGCTGCCCTTCTCCCAGATCATGGAGGTCTCCGGAGTGGGCGAGGATGCCGACTGCTCCCTCAACGTGCTGCTCACCGAGCTGTCCTGTACGCTTGGGGCGGGGGACGGGCGGACAGTGTCGGTCTCCATGGGGCTGCTGGCCCAGGCTGTGATCCGCGAGGAGCGGCATATCGAGCTGCTCACCGACATCTACAGCACGGCCTGCGACCTCAATGCCGAGATGGAGGCCAACACCTTCAACGACCTGGCCCAGAGCAATTCCCGCCGCCAGACCACTCGGGAGGTCATAGAGACCGAGAACATGGCCCGCTCCGCCATCGACGCCTCGGTCAATCTGGGCGCGGTGACCCAGAGCAGAGAGGGAACCCGTGTGACATTCACGGTAGAGGCCTTCCTCTCGGTCCTCTACCTGAATGAGGAGAACGAGATCCGCTCGGCCACCCGCCGGGTAAACGTGCCCTGCCAGGTGGAGCTGCCCGAGGGCAGTACCGCCACCTGCCGGACCGAGAACGGCGAGGTCTTCGCCAACCCCACCGCCGGCGGGATCGAGATCCGTTTCGACCTGGACTTCCGCTATCTGGCCCTGTCCAGCAAGCGGGTGGCCGCGGTGGCGGACGTGCGGGCGGGCGAGAACATCGCCCGGGATAACGAGAAGGAGCCCTCCATCGTGCTGCGGGTCGTGGGTCAGGAGCGGCTGTGGGATATCGCCAAGGCCTATCGCACCACCATGGCGAATATCATGCAGGCCAATGAGCTGGAGCCCGGCGGCGCGCTGGAAGGCAAGCTCCTCCTCATTCCCAGGAAACGGTAAGAAGGAGGGAGCAGAGATGGAACAGCGTAAAATCTATGAGGATATCGCCCAGCGCACCGAGGGGGATATCTACGTCGGCGTGGTGGGGCCTGTCCGCACGGGAAAATCCACCTTCATCAAGCGGTTTATGGAGACCCTTGTCATCCCCAACATCGAGAACGTATACCGCAGGGAGCGGGCCCGCGACGAGCTGCCCCAGAGCGGCTCGGGCCGCACGGTCATGACCGCCGAGCCCAAGTTCGTGCCCGAGGAGGCCGTGGATATCTCCATGGACGACGGGGCCAGCTTCTCGGTCCGCCTCATCGACTGCGTGGGCTATATGATCCCCGGCGCGGCGGGGCAGTTTGAGAGCGATATGCCCCGCATGGTCACCACCCCATGGTTTGAGCACGAGATCCCCATGACCGAGGCCGCCGAGATCGGAACCCGCAAGGTCATCGCCGAGCACTCCACCATCGGCATCGTGGTCACCACCGACGGCACCATCACCGACATCCCCCGGGAGGACTACCTGGAGGCCGAGGAGCGGGTCATCTCCGAACTCAAGGAGCTGGGAAAGCCCTTCTTGGTGGTGCTCAACTCGGCCAACCCCAACACAGAGCGCGCAAAGGCCATCCAGGCCGACATCACGGGCCGGTATGACGTGACCTGCCTGTGCCTCAACTGTCTGGAGCTGGACGAGAATGCGGTGACCAATGTCATCAGGGGCGTGCTCTACGAGTTCCCGGTGAAGGAGCTGGACCTCTTCCTGCCCCCCTGGGTGGACGCCCTGCCTGCTGACCACCCCATCAAAGGCAACCTCTACGCCTCTATCCGCAAGAGTGCCGACGGGATGCGGCGCATCCGGGATGTGGACCGCACGGTGAACGCCATCGGCCAGTGTGAGCAGGTATCGGGCACCAAGGTCACGAGCATGAGCCTGGGCACGGGCCTTGTCTGCGCGACCCTGGACCTGCCCCGCAGCCTCTTCTACGAGACCCTGTCCGAGCAGTCCAACTTTGCCATCCGGGACGACGGCGACCTGATGGAGCTGCTCACCCAGCTCTCCCACGTCAAACGGGAGTACGACAAGGTGGCGGGTGCGCTTCGGGAGGTCCGGGAGACCGGATACGGCATCGTGGTGCCCGGTACCGACGAGCTCACGCTGGAGGAGCCCGAGATCGTCCGCCAGGGCGGGCGGTACGGTGTGCGCCTGAAGGCCAGCGCCCCCAGCATCCATATGATCCGGGCCGACATCGAGACCGAGGTATCCCCCATCGTGGGCAACGAGAAACAGTCGGAGGAGATGATCAACTTCCTGCTCCAGGAGTTCGAGGGGGACACCCGGGCCATCTGGCAATCCAATATCTTCGGCAAGAGCTTCCATGAGCTGGTGAGCGAGGACCTGCACACCAAGCTCCTGCGTATGCCCGAGGACGCCAGGAGCAAGCTGCAGGAGACCCTCCAGCGCATCATCAACGAAGGCTCCGGCGGGTTGATCTGCATCATTTTGTAGCGGCTGTCTCACGCAGAAATACCCAGACGCCCCGGCTATCCGACGGATGCCGGGGCGTTTTTTCAGTTGAGTATTCCAGGGAATGGTGCTATAATAACCATATAGCGGCTATTATGCGCGCATGCGGGTACTTCGTGCCCCCGTGCTGCGCTTCGTTTCGGCGCGGGGCGCGCCGGTGGCATATTCCCGTATATGTGCGGACTGCTGAGCGGTCAGTTCTTGAGAGGAGCTTTATAATTTGAAAATTCTCGTTTTGGCCGGGGGCCTCTCCCCGGAGCGCAACGTGTCTCTGTCCACAGGCACTATGGTGGCTGAAGCCCTAGAGCGCAAAGGCCATCAGGTGGCCCTTGTGGATATGTTTTTCGGCGTGGAGAGGGTAACTGACCCGGACGCCCTCTTCGGCGCGCCCATTGACCAGTCGGGCAAGCAGGTGAGCCGTAAGGCCCCCGACCTGGAGGCGGTACGCCGCAGCCGCGGGGGGGACAGCCCCAGTCTGTTCGGCCCCAACGTGCTGGATTTGTGCGCCCGCGCCGACATCGTTTTTCTGGCCCTCCACGGCACCTGCGGCGAGGACGGCAAGGTGCAGGCCGCCTTCGACCTCATGGGCATTCCTTATACCGGCTCGGGCTGTCTGGGCAGCGCTCTGGCCATGGATAAGGACCTGACCAAGCGCCTGGTGGGCGACCTGGTCAGCACTCCCGGCTGGAAGACGGTGGAGTATACCCAGGCCGATATTGACGACCTTGTGGCCTCGGCCCGGCTGCCCGTGGTGGTAAAGCCGGTGGCCAGCGGCTCCTCCATCGGCGTGTCCATCGCCTATACGGCCCAGGAGCTGCGCGCGGCCCTGACGCAGGCCCTCGCCCTGGGCGGCAAGACCGTACTGGAGCAGTACGTCAAAGGGCGGGAGTTCTGTGTGGGTATTTTGGAGGGGAAGACCCTGCCCTCCATCGAGATCATCCCCAACGAGGGCTTTTACGACTATGAGAACAAGTATCAGCCCGGCGCGGCCCTTGAGGTCACGCCCGCCAATATCCCCGCTGAGGCGGAGGAGAAGCTGCGCGCCGCCACCCTGCGGGTGTACGAGACGCTGGGCCTCTCGGTCTATTCCAGGGCGGACTTTATTCTCGACGGCGACGGGGAGCCCTGGTTTCTGGAGATCAACACCCTGCCGGGCATGACCCCTACCAGCCTGCTGCCCCAGGAGGCCGCGGCGGCGGGCATCGACTACCCCGAGCTCTGCCAGCGCATTGTGGACGCCTCTCTGGAGGCCAGGAGGCCGGGCAGGTAGAACGCCCCCGCCAAAGCCATCGACGTGAGGAGAATCTCTATGGAGCCGATTACGATACGGGAAATACTGGACGCGGTCAGAGGAAACATCCTGGGCGACTTCACAGAGCTGGACCTTGCCCTTTCCAGGGTGGAGACCGACAGCCGCGCCATCCACGCCGGCTCCCTCTTTGTGCCCCTTATCGG
>JBLJBF010000044.1:0-4919 GCA_047637855.1 Pseudoflavonifractor sp.
GAAGAGCAGCGGCAGAGAGGCGAAATAAAGGCTTCACAATTCATCGTCTGCGGCGGATCGCGGTACTGCATATAACATCCTGCGTCAGTTTTTCCGGGACTCAAATGGGGCGGCGCAAAAGGATCTCCACGCCCGCCTGCAGACAGAAAAAGTAAGCAAAAAACTGGAAAGGCTCTTTACTTTCGCTGTCGTATGCGGTATACTCTAAGCATAAGTGAATACAGGATCAGCTTGTGAGAAAGGCGCCTCAGGTGCGGGGACGAGGAGAAGTCCCTCCGGTGAAAACCCGGCGTTGTACTCAACAACCGTGATGCCAACGAAAGGACAGTATGCCACCTGCATTCCGCGTGCGGGATACCGGGAAGGCGTCCGAGTAGGCGAGTGCCGCGCTGTGAGCGGCCGTGGGTAAAGCCGGGATATTCCTGCTGATTCGAGGAAATGCGATGCCTTTGCGTGGTGGTGCCGTATGACTGGCCGATGACAGGCGGTTATGCAACGGAACATCTTAAAGGGTGTTTCGCTATTTTTTTACCCTGAACATGGCCCGGGCATACCATGACAACTGAATAAGCTGCATCGTGTCCCACGTGATGGCTGCCGGAACCGGCAGGCGCTGGGATAAGGGAATCCGGTCAGAGTCCGGAGCATAACCCGTTGCTGTATGCGCAGGAGCCTGTTATCCGCGGCGTGAGCCGGCCATTGGGAAACCGAGAAGGTAGGATAACAGGCGCAGAGGTGGTGTTCCCCTCTCAATGCGCGAGCCAGAAGACCGACGATGTTCGAGACTGACCGCGGGAGACCGCGGGCGGATAGGGTACACGGAAATAGTCGGACGTGACGAATGGAGCATTCGTCACGTCCGTTTTTTATGAGGCCGCGAGGGGTGCGGACGAGCGGGACGATCGCGGAAGAAAGAAGGGGTATTTGATGAAAAAGCTGAGACAGAGGGGCCTTGGTCTTCTGCTGGCCGCCGCGCTGCTGGTAGGGCTGAGTATGCCAGCCCGGGCGGCGGTGTCGGACGAGACCTTGGCAAGCGCCGTCACAGACACTGCGGCGTACCTGTACAAGACTGTGAAGAACCCCCAGGTGGGCTCTATCGGCGGGGAGTGGGCGGTGCTGGGCCTGGCCCGGAGCGGCTACGGGGTACCGGAGGCGTATTTTCAGGACTACTACGCCACCGTGGAGGCCTATGTCAAGGCCTGTGACGGCGTGCTGCACACCAAGAAGTACACCGAGTACTCCCGGGTCATCGTGGCCCTCGCTTCCATCGGGAAGGACGCCCGGAACGTGGCGGGGTACGACCTGACCAAAGCGCTGGGGAATTACGACAGGACCATTTGGCAGGGACTCAACGGCCCCATCTGGGCACTCATCGCGCTGGACACGGGGAACTATCCCATGCCCCAGAACCCTGAGGCGGGCACCCAGGCCACGCGGCAGAGGTACATCGACCGCATTTTGGAGTGCCAGCTCCCCGACGGGGGCTGGAGCCTCTTCGGCGGCACCGCGGCGGCCTCCTCCGGGGACGGCGTGTCCGACCCGGACATCACGGGCATGGCCCTCCAGGCCCTGGCCAAGTACCAGGACCAGAGCGCCGTCGCGCAGGCGACGAAGGAGGCCCTGGACTGCATGGCCAAAAAGCAGGACGCCTCCGGCGGGTTCGGCTCCTGGGGCACGACAAACTCCGAGAGCTGCGTGCAGATGATCGTGGCCCTGTGCGAGCTGGGCATTCCCTTGGACGACGCTCGGTTTGTGAAAAACGGCAAGACCATGCTGGATAACCTCATGACCTTCTACCTGCCCGGCAAAGGCTTTCTCCACACGGATAGCGGCTCCGGCTCCAACCTGATGGCAACCGAGCAGGCGTTTTACGGCCTGATCGCCGCCCAGCGCGCCCGGGTCAAGGGGGCGAACAGCCTCTACCGTATGGGGGACGCGCTCACCGTGGCCGAGGGCGCGGGCAGACAGGCCGGTACGGGCCTGGACGGCAAGCACGCCGACGTGGCGGCGCGCCCCATCACCCAAATGGGCAAGACCTTTGACGATATCACCGGCGCCAACGCCCATGCGAATTTGCCCGCCATCGAGGCCCTGGCCGCCCGGAGTATCATTGACGGCAAGGGCGACGGCCTCTTTCACCCGGAGGACAGCATGACCCGGGCCGAGTTCGCCGCTATCGTCGTGCGCGGGCTGGGCCTGCCGCCCAAGGCTGGGGGGGACTTCTCCGACGTTAAGGGCGGCGACTGGTTCGCCCCCTACGTGGGGACCGCCTCCGCCTACCATATCATTGAGGGCGTGGGCGACGGCCGGTTTAACCCCGGCGGCACCATCACCAAGCAGGAGGCCGCCGTCATGGTGGCCCGGGCCGCCAAGCTATGCGGTATGGACACAGAGCTGGACGCCGGGGCCATCCGTGACGTCCTGTCCCAGTTCACAGACTATCTCAAGACCGACAAGTGGGCGCGGGCCGGGCTGGCCTTCTGCTACTATAAGCAGATCCTGGACGACTCCGGGCTGGAGATACAGGCCACAGCCCCCATCAAGCGCTGTGAGATCGCCCAGATGCTCTTCCATCTCCTGGGTACGGCCAATCTGCTGTAGGGGGAGAGCGCCATGTGGTGGAAACAACATAAGTGGAAGGTTCTTGCCCCCGTCCTGATCGCGGCGGTGCTGGCCGCCGCCTTCTGGTACGGCGGCGGCGCGCCGGGGCTGCAGGGCTGGACGGTACATAAGAACAGCCCCCCGCCTGCCGCGGCCACTCCCGCAGTGACCGATACAGCGGCCCCCACGCCGTCGGTGACACCCACGCCGGAGGCGTCGATACAGCACGAGCCCTCGCCGCTCCCCGCGCCCACACCGGGCGCGCCCGTTGAGGCGGCGCAGCCGTCGCCCAGCGCGCCGCCTTTACCGGGCCCCCAGGCGACCCCGGGCGGCGTTGAGAGCCGCCCCGGCGGCGAAGGAGGGGGCATGACGGCCGATGAAAAGGTGGCCGCCGCGGCCGCCATCGCCGGTGGGTCTTCCCCCGGCGTGATGAAAGGCGACAAGAAGTACTCCGAAGGCCAGGGCATGGTCATCAACGCGACGACGGGGAAGGACAAATACCTGACCGACCCGGTGCCGGAGGGCAAGCCCCTCCCGGTGGAGCCGCAGGACGCAGCGTTCTCCGACACGGCGCGCACCTGCACCCTCTCCATCTCCTGCGCCACCATCCTCGGCCATATCGACTGGCTGGACCCGGAAAAGGTGGAGCTGGTGCCGGAGGACGGCTGGATTCTCAAGCCGACGCAGGTCACCTTTTACGAGGGGGAGAGCGTGTTCAATGTGCTGTGGCGCACCTGCAAGCAGCAAAAGATTCATTTGGAGTTTGTGGACACGCCCTTGTATAACAGCGCCTACATCGAGGGCATCCACAACCTCTATGAGTTTGACTGCGGAGAGCTGTCCGGCTGGATGTATCGGGTGGACGACTGGTTTCCGAACTACGGCTGCTCCCGCTACCAGCTGAAAGACGGCGACGTGATCGAATGGGTCTACACCTGCGACCTCGGCGTGGACGTGGGCGGTTTTTACTCCACGGGGGGCTGAAGCGCGGGACCTGCCTTTTAGAAATGGAATGATGCCTTATTCAAAATCGGGATACCTTTTCGGGCTTCCATCCACTGGTCAATTTTTTGTATTTTGGGCTGGTGCTGCTGTTCACCATGTTCTTTTTACACCCGGCCAGCCTTGTCATCTCGCTGGGCGCGGCGCTGACCTACGCCGTCTGCCTCAACGGGCGCAAGGCGGTGCGGTTCAGCCTGCTGTATCTGCTGCCCATGGTGCTCATGGCCGCCTTGCTCAATCCCGCCTTCAACCACGCGGGGGCCACCATGCTCACCTATCTGCCCTCGGGGAATCCCCTGACGCTGGAGAGCATTGCTTACGGCGTGGCCGCCGCGCTCATGCTGGCGGGCGTGGTCACCTGGTTTTCCTGCTATACGGCGGTGATGACCTCGGACAAGTTCGTATACCTCTTCGGGCGGATCATCCCCGCCCTCTCTCTGGTTCTGAGCATGACGCTGCGTTTTGTCCCCAAGTTCAAGGCCCAGCTCCATACTGTGTCCGAGGCCCAGCGGTGCGTGGGGCGCGACGTGTCCGACGGCGGCGTGCTCCAGCGGGCGGGAAACGCCATCACCATCCTCTCCATCCTGCTCACCTGGGTGCTGGAGAACGCCATCGAGACGGCGGACAGCATGAAAAGCCGGGGTTACGGCTTGCCGGGCAGGACGGCCTTCTCCATCTACCGGTTTGACGCGCGGGACAAAAACGCCCTCCTCTGGCTGGGTTTCTGCGCCTTTTTCATCCTGTCCGGCTGGGCCGCCGGGGGCTTTTACTGGCGGTACTACCCCACCATAAAGGGCGCGCCTCTCCTGCCGCTGACCGTCTTGCTCCAGCTTTCCTATCTGGCCCTCTGCCTGACCCCCGTGATCGTGGACGCCGCCGCTGACCGGAATTGGCGGCGGATCAGGGGCGGCCAGCATCCCAAATACCTGATGTCGGCGGGCGGGCTGCTGCCGCCGGATGGAAAGGCGGAATAACCGATTGCAGACATTCTTTGAAATCAGGGGCCTGAATTTTTCCTATCCGGAGCAGAGGGAGAAAACGCTGGAGAACGTCAGCTTTTCGGTGGAGCCGGGGCAGTTCATCGCCCTTGTAGGACCCTCCGGCTGCGGAAAGACCACGCTTTTGAGGCAGCTTAAGACCGTCCTTGCGCCCCACGGGGTGAGGAGCGGCGACATCCTCTTTGAAGGCAGGCCTCTGGACGGACTCGGCCAGCAGGAGCAGGCGGCTCGTATCGGCTTTGTTCAGCAGTCGCCCGAGAACCAGATCGTCACCGACAAGGTGTGGCACGAGCTGGCCTTTGGGCTGGAGAGCCTTGG
>JBLJBF010000045.1:0-4754 GCA_047637855.1 Pseudoflavonifractor sp.
TTTGACGCGGCGGTCGATAAACTCCTTTTGGAGCTTCATGTTGGGGATGCCGTACATCAACAGGCCGCCCACCCGGTCGTTCCGCTCAAATACGGTCACGCTATGGCCGCGCAGGTTGAGCTGATCGGCGGCGGCGAGCCCGGCGGGACCAGAGCCCACCACGGCGACCTTTTTGCCGGTGCGCACCTTGGGTGGCCAGGCGGTGACGAGTCCGGCCGTGAAGCCGTCCTCTATGATGCCAAGCTCATTTTCCTTGATGGTGACCGAGTCGCCGTTCAGGCCGCAGGTACAGGACGCCTCGCAGGGGGCGGGGCAGACCCGCCCGGTGAATTCGGGGAAGTTGTTGGTCTTCGTCAGACGCTGCAGCGCGTGGCTGAAATTACCGGTATAGACCAGGTCGTTCCACTCGGGGATCAGGTTGCGCAGCGGACAGCCGGAGACGGCGCCGGTGCCCAGCACCACGCCAAACTGGCAGAAGGGCACGCCGCACTCCATGCAGCGCGCGCCTTGCTCCTGCCGCTGGGCACGGGGAAGGGGCGTGTGAAACTCGTTCCAGTGCTTGATACGGGAGAGCGGCTCCTCCGCCGACGTCACACACCGGGCATATTGTAAAAATCCAGTTGGTTTTCCCATCGCTAGTTCCTCCCGACCCGCGTATTGGCATAAAATGCCTCAATCTGGGCGTGCTCCTGCGTCATGCCCTGCTCTTCGAGCTGGACGATGGTGCGCAGCATCTTGTCGTAGTCATGGGGCATGATCTTCTTGAACTGGCCCGCGGTCTCCTCCAGCCGGCTGAGGATATCCGCGCCCTTTTGAGAGCCCGTCATGGCCACGTGCTCGGTAAGCATGGCCCGGATCTCCTCCACATCGTGCTTTGCGCTCACAGGGTCGAGGGAGACCAGCTCCTTGTTGACCCGGAGGTAGAGGCCGTTGTCCTCGTCCCAGACGTAGGCCACGCCGCCCGACATTCCTGCCGCAAAATTTTTGCCGGTTCTGCCCAGGACAACCACGCAGCCGCCGGTCATGTACTCACAGCCGTGATCCCCCACGCCCTCGACCACGGCGCGGGCGCCCGAGTTGCGCACGGCGAACCGCTCTCCCGCGACGCCCCGGATGAAGGCCTTGCCCGAGGTGGCTCCGTACAGGGCCACGTTGCCGATAATGATGTTCTCCTCCGCCCGATAGCGGGCGGTTTTGGGCGGGAAGACCGCCAGCTTGCCGCCCGAGAGGCCCTTGCCGAAGTAGTCGTTGCTGTCACCCTCCAGCACCATGGTCAGGCCCTTGGGGATGAACGCGCCGAAGGACTGGCCGCCGCCCCCTTCACAGTGGATGGTGAAGGTGTCGTCGGGCAAAGCCTCGCCGTGCTGGCGGGTGATGTCAGAGCCCAGAATGGTGCCCAAAGACCGGTCGGTGCTGGATATCCTGACCGAGATCGACTTCTTCTCGCCCTTGGCGAGGGCCGGGCCCAGTTCCTTGAGGAGGACGCGCATGTCCATGGTCTCCTCCAGCTTGAAATCATAGACATCCGCGCTTTCAAAGTGGGTCTTTTGGGCGGCGGCCCGGTGGGACCCGTCCAGCATGGCCGAGAGGTCTACCGCGGCGGCCTGGGCATTGACGGGGGGGCGCATTTTCAGCAGGTCGGTGCGGCCCACAAGCTCGTCTACCGTGCGCACGCCCAGCATGGCCATGTGCTCGCGCAGCTCCTCGGCGATAAAGCGCATAAAGTTCACCACGTATTCGGGCTTGCCCTTAAAGCGCTTGCGCAGCTCGGGATTCTGGGTGGCCACCCCCACGGGGCAGGTGTCCAGATGGCACACCCGCATCATGACGCAGCCCATCGTGACGAGGGGGGCCGTGGCAAAGCCGAACTCCTCGGCGCCCAGCATACAGGCGATGGCTACGTCCCGGCCGCTCATCAGCTTGCCGTCGGCCTCCACCACCACGCGGGAGCGCAGGTCGTTTTGCATGAGAGTCTGGTGGGTTTCGGCGATACCCAGCTCCCAGGGCAGCCCCGCGTCGTGGATGGAGCTGTTGGGCGCCGCGCCGGTGCCGCCGTCGTAGCCCGAGACCAGCACCACCTGGGCGCCCGCCTTGGCAACGCCGGAGGCGATGGTCCCCACACCGGCCTCGGAGACCAGCTTGACTGAAATGCGGGCGAACCGATTGGCATTTTTCAGGTCGTAAATCAGCTGGGCCAGGTCCTCGATGGAGTAGATGTCATGGTGGGGCGGCGGAGAGATAAGGGTCACGCCGGGGGTGGAATAGCGGGTTTTGGCGATCCAGGGGTATACCTTCGTCCCGGGCAGGTGACCGCCCTCGCCGGGCTTGGCCCCCTGGGCCATTTTGATCTGGATCTCCTTGGCGTTCACCAGGTACTCGCTGGTGACGCCGAAACGCCCGGAGGCCACCTGCTTGATGGCGGAGCACCGGTCGGAATGCAGGCGCTCGGGCAACTCGCCGCCCTCGCCGCTGTTGGACTTGCCCCCCAGCTGGTTCATGGCGAGGGCCAGGCACTCGTGGGCCTCCTGGGAGATGGAGCCGTAGCTCATGGCCCCCGTCTTAAAGCGTTTTACGATGGCGTCTACACCCTCCACCTCCGACAGGGGGATGGGCTCGGCCGCATACTGCATCTCAAGCAGGCCCCGCAGGGTGTGGGGCATGGTCTCGTCGTCCACATGGGCGGTGTACTGCTTGAAGAGCTGGTAGTCCCCCCGCCTGGCCGACTCCTGGAGCAGATGGATGGTCTGGGGGTTATACATATGGTCTTCCTGCCCGGCCCGGGCCTTGTGCTCGCCGTGGCTGTCCAGCGTCTCGTCCGTGCCCAGACCCAGGGGGTCGAAGGCGCAGGTATGGTTGCGGTCCACCAGGGCCTCAATCTCCTTAAGGCCGATGCCGCCGATCCGGGAGACGGTGTTGGTAAAGTAGGTGTCGATCATGTCCTTATCGATGCCCACCGCCTCGAAAATCTGGGCCGACTGGTAAGACTGGATGGTGGAGATGCCCATCTTGGAGGCGATCTTTACGATGCCGTGCAGAATGGCGCTGTTGAAGTCGTCCACCGCCGCGTGGAAGTCCTTGTCCAGCAACCCCTCGTCAATAAGCTCGCGCAGAGTCTCCTGGGCCAGGTAGGGGTTGATGGCCCGCGCGCCGTAGCCCAGCAGAGCGGCGAAGTGGTGGACATCCCGGGGCTCGGCGCTCTCCAGGATGATGGAGACGGCGGTGCGCTTTCTGGTGCGCACCAGATGCTGCTCCATGGCCGATACCGCCAGCAGGGAGGGGATGGCCGCGTGGTTTTCATCCACCCCCCGGTCGGACATGATGATGATGTTGGCCCCGTTTCGGTAGGCGCGGTCGGCCGCGACGAAGAGCTGGTCCAGCGCCCGTTTCATGGGGGTATTTTTATAGTAGAGCATGGAGATGGTCTCAACGTGGAAGCCGGGCCTATCCATATCCCGGATCTTCATCAGGTCGAGAGAGGTCAAAATGGGGTTGCGGATCTGGAGAACACAGCAGTTCTCCGGCTTTTCCTCCAGCAGGTTGCCGTCGTCGCCCATGTAGACGGTGGTGTCGGTGACCACTTCCTCCCGGATGGCATCCAGCGGCGGGTTGGTGACCTGGGCAAAGTGCTGCTTGAAGTAGTTGAACAGGGGCTGACCATGGCTGGAGAGGACGGCCAGCGGGATGTCGATACCCATGGCGGCGGTAGGCTCGGACCCGTTTTTTGCCATGGGCAAAATGCGCTTCTGCACGTCCTCATAGGTATAGCCAAAGGCCTTTTGCAGCTTATGCCGCGCCTCCTTGTCACTCATCTCCACCTTGCGGTTTGGGATGCGCAGATCCTTCAGGCACAGCGCGTAGCGGTCGAGCCACTCGCCGTAGGGCTTTCGGGCGGCATAGCGCTCCTTGAGCTCCTGGTCATCCACCACACGGCCCTCAAGGGTGTCAACCAGCAGCATCTTGCCCGGCTCCAGCCGGGACTTTTTAACCACGTGCGCCGGGTCAATGTCCAGCACGCCCACCTCGGAGGAGAGGATGAGCTGGTCGTCGTCGGTGACATAGTAGCGGGAGGGGCGCAGGCCGTTCCGGTCCAGCACCGCGCCGACGGTGTCACCGTCGGAAAAGAGGATGGAGGCGGGGCCGTCCCAGGGCTCCATCAAGGTGGCGTAGTACTGGTACAGGTCGCGCTTGGACTTGCTGATGCGCCCATCGTGCGTCCAGGGCTCCGGGATGGTGATCATGATGGCCAATGGCAGCTCCATGCCGCTCATGACCAAAAATTCCAGGGTATTGTCCAGCATCGCAGAATCCGAGCCCTCCACATTGACGACCGGGAAGACCTTGTGCAGGTCGGCCTGAAGGGCTTTGCACGACATGGTCTCCTCCCGGGCCAGCATACGCCCGGCGTTGCCCCGGATGGTGTTGATCTCGCCGTTGTGGCAGATAAAACGGTTGGGGTGGGCGCGCTCCCAGGAGGGATTGGTGTTGGTGGAGAAGCGGGAGTGGACGATGGCAATGGCCGACTCGTAGTCTTCGCTCTGGAGGTCGGGGTAGAAACGGCGCAGCTGCCCCACCAGAAACATGCCCTTGTAGACGATGGTCCTGCTGGAGAAGGAGGGCACATAGGCGGTGTCGTTGGACTGCTCGAATACCCGCCGGACCACGTAGAGCCGGCGGTCAAACTCCAGCCCCTGGGCGAGATGGGCCGGGCGCTTTACAAAGGCCTGCTCGATGCGCGGCATCTTGTCCAGCGCCTT
>JBLJBF010000046.1:0-22994 GCA_047637855.1 Pseudoflavonifractor sp.
TATATGCTTGACTCCCCCGACTCTAGCACCGGGAGATGAGGGCAGCCCCCGCTTTTTGCCTCCCGCCGCCCAGGGGCCGGCTTGTGGGAGAGCTGCGAGAAGGGGAGGATGTTCTCCGGCTATAAAATACTTTTAATCGCAATCAGCACCAGAAGGATCCCGCTGATTAAGGCGCCGAACTGGCCCAATTGAAAGGGCCCAATTTGTATATCGGAGACCTTTTCCCCCACCTTGACTCCCAGCCACACCGTCAGAAAGCTGCCCACGGCTGACGCAAAGGATACAACCAGCGGGGAATATCCAAGCAATCCGGCGCTTAAGCCATTGGTCAGCGCGTTGGCGGAGAGCGCGATCCCAAGCACCAATGCCTCTAAAACCCCGATGTCCTTTGAGTTGTCTATGTCGGCGCATTCAGGATTCTGCAGAATGGAGGAGAGACCCTTCCTCTCCCCGCTTTCGTCTTCTCCCTTTTGCTGCTTGTGAGGCAGCGACAGCCATATAATTCGAAAACCGATCACAAACAGGAGGAATACACTGAGCAGCACGGGGAGCAGGCCCGGGATGACGGATGAAATCCAATTTCCGAACAGAATTCCTGAGTAGCTGAACAAAAAACAGACAACAGAGATTAACGCATTGGACGAGAAACCAATGCGGATTTTCCTGATCCCGTAAGTAATCCCAACCCCCAGATTGTCAAGGCTCGACGATAGCGCAAGCCCAAGTATGAACAGCCAGGTCATGATGTCACTCCTAATCATAAGAATCTGCAGTCATCCTATGTGATAGGAAAGAGCGGCGTTCCAATGCGGGACTTGCCCCGTTAAGGCAAAAGACGCACATCTGCGGAGCATGCTGCTCCGCAGATGTGCGTCCTGACACAGACAAAAAATGCGCTTATTGCCGATGGCTGCGCAGCCTGACCTTCTCCGCCCAGCGGGTCAGTAATCGCGCGGCAGGCAAGCTGAGCACGGCAAGCACGGCAAATAATCCGAAATTCTCGACGGACGCCGCCTCCAGATACAGAGCCGGCGCAAACAAAACCGCGCAGAGATAAAAGCTCACGGCGCACAGGGCGCACAGAATCATGCGCAGGCGATTCATGGGCTTGCAGGAGCGGAGCAACGCCAGCAGGTAGATAAATCCGGAGATATAGTACAAAACGGTGCCGTCGTTAAATTCGGTGATTCCAATCAGGGGAAACCCCCACACCAAAAGCAGATGACCCAGAAAAATCAGTCCCGCGTAGGGCAGGGCGCGGAGAATGACGCTTGGCAAAAAGGCTCCCGCAACCTTTTTATGGTTCGGCTCAAAAGAGAGGAGAAAGGATGGTATCCCCTCCAGCAGGCCGTCGATCAGTGTAATCTGAATGGGGACAAAGGGAAATGGGGTGGCCGTAAACAGGCACAGCAGCGACAGAAACGCGGAGTAGAGGGTCTTGATAAAAAACAGCCCCGCCATACGGGTCATATTGTTGACGACCCGCCTGCCCTCGCGGAGGATGTGGGGCAGCGCGTCAAAATTAGAGCCGGTCAGCACAAGGCCGGATACCTGCCGCGCCGCGTCGCTGCCCGAGCCGATGGCGATGCCGCAATCGGCCTGCCGCAGGGCAAGCACGTCGTTCACACCGTCCCCGGTCATGGCGACCGTATGTCCATGCTCCTGCAGCGCTTTGACCAGCATACTCTTTTGCGCGGGCAATACCCTGCCGAAAACGGTGTATTTTTCTGCGGCCTCGTACACCTCCGCATCGGTTTCGAGGATGGAGAGATCCACATAGTGCTCGTAGCCCTCAACCCCGGCCTTTCGCGCCACGGCAGAGACGGTAACAGGGTTGTCGCCGGAGATGATCTTGATGGCGACGCCCTCCTTCCTAAAGAAGGCAAGGGTCCGCGCGGCCTCCTCCCGCACGGGGTCGCTGATGCGGATGAAGGCCAGCGGCGCCGTATCCGGGCGCACATCTGCCCGGAGCTCGTCCCGCGTATAGCCAAAGCAGAGGACCCGGTCCCCCTCGCGGATGCCCTGCCGCATGGACTCCGGCAAAGCACCCACATCGCGCAGCAGCATCTCCGGCGCCCCTAAGACAAGGGTCCCAATGCCGTCAAAGGTCACGCTGCCCCATTTGCGGGAGGAGGAAAAATCGACCTTGGACCGCACCGCCCAATCACAGCCGGGCGAAACATGGCGTTTCAGCGCCAAAATGGTGGCGCTGCCGTCCTCGCAGGCCGCCAGATAGCTCTCCAGCGCCTTTTGCCCGGGCAGGCCCGCCGTCTGCGGGAGCCAGCACACCTCCTGTACCCGCATTTCGCCTCTTGTGATGGTGCCTGTCTTATCAAGGCAGAGCAGGTCCACATGGGCAAGGGTCTCGATGCAGTATAGATCCTGCACCAATACCTGCCTCTTGGAGAGCGCAATGACCCCCGCCGCCAAAGAGATACTGATGAGCAGCACCAGCCCCTTGGGAAGCATGCCCAGCAGCGCGGCGGCGGTTGAGACAACCGACAGGAAAATCGGGTCCGCCCGAAACCAGTATGCCTGCACAAAGAGCAGGATGCCCACGGGCAAAATAAAGTACCCGGTGAATTTTGTCACCTTGTCCATTGCCTTTAAAAGCTCGGACTTTACATGCCTGTGTTTTTTCGCATCCTCGGAGATCTTATTTACAAAATTATCCCGGCCGACGTGCCGCACCTGGGCGCAGCATCTGCCGCTGACCACAAAGCTGCCCGACAGCAGGCTGTCGCCCGGCTTTTTGACAATTGGGTCGGCCTCGCCCGTAAGCAGGGACTCATTGACCTCAATCTCCCCATACAGCACCTGTGAATCGGCGCATATCTGCCCGCCCATCTCCAGGATGCACACATCGTCCATCACCAGCCCGTCCACCGGGACCCGGCAGGATACACCGTCTCTCAACACCTCTGCCGTGGACTCCGACAGCAAAGAGAGCTTTTCCACCAACCTTTTTGCGTACCACTGCTGGAATACCCCGATGGAACTATTGAGGAAGATCACGCCCAAGTAGAGCATATTGGCCCATGCGCCCACGAGCGCAAGCGCCGCGCCGATCAGGACATTGAGCAAATTAAACAGGGTGAATACATTGTCTCTGACGATATCCCAGTTTGATTTTGTCTTCGTATCCGGGGGCTGATTGACCAGGCCCCGGATACGGCGCTCTTCAACTTCCCTCTTCGTCAGTCCGCTGACCGGGTAGCCGTTTCGGTTATCCCCCATCCCACTCTCCTGTCCGGCGCACGCCGCGCGCCTGTATAAGGTGAACGAATCCCTTTCTTACCGCGATGCGCGCTGTCGGAATCGCCACCAAGACCAGCATCAGGGCGATCGACATCAGGGTGGAACCGGGCAGCGCGCTGTTCTTAAAAAGCCATGCAGAAAAACATAAAACACAGGCCGAATGAAAAATCAATTCGACCTGTGCACAATGATATCAGTCCGTGTTGTTTCCTTGTCGGGGGGTATGATCACGTTCTCCGGCATCAGATTCCAATTGTACTGACCTCTTTCTTGAGTTGCCATTCAGTATAACATCTCTGCGCCTCTCTGTCAAATAGCTGCGGCGAACCCCGCGCCGGGCAATCATCCCCATCCCACGCAGGAAGGTTCAGCCGGGCACGGGTCCGGCGGCGGAACCGAACCCCATTCCCACACGTTCCTGCGCCAGCGCGGAGCCTTGGGAAAGCCAATATTGAGAGGCTTTTTCTCAGAGGGCCATCCCAGTTACCTGCTATGTTCATGAAAATCCACATGCTGTTTTTTTAGTCCGCTTTACCGCGATAGGGGAGCACCTGCGACAGCCGGGTGCCCTTGAGGACATCCGGCTGTCGGAGTGCCGAGCGGCACTGGCTGGTCACACGCCGGTTTTGGCCGCAGCAGCAGCAAAATCGTCGGACTCTCTATGGATAACAACATGGCCCGGCCGCCTGCTACCCCATTTTATAGCGCTCTTTTATTTTTTTGATGATACTTCGCACATGGTTGCCCATAATTTCACAGGCCAGATCAGGATCGCGGCTGACAATCGCGTTATAGATTGCGCGGTGATAACGCCTTGTTCCATCCAGCGTCAACTCCTGATCAAAATACTCCGAGGTTGCGGAAAAGCAATATTTTTTGATCACATACATGGACTGTATAATCAAATCACTTTTGGAGGCCTCTGCAATTGCAAGGTGAAAATCAAAATCAAAGGTTAAGAAGTTGTCTAAATCAAAACTTTTTTCTTCACAGAGAATCATTTTTTTCTCGATTTGCTTTAGCTCATCTTCTGTGGCTCTGGAGGCCGCGTAGCGCGCCGCGGTGGATTCAATACTCTCACGGAATTCCATGATCTTAACCACGTCGGTATTTGCCACAAAAATGTGTGGAATCAGAACATCAATATAGAGGGCAACCCCGGTAGCCTTGACATAGTTTCCGTCTCCCTGCCGGGTTTCCAGAAGCCCCAACATATTGAGGTTGTTAATGGCGGAGCGCACAGTGTGCCGGCTTACGCCAAGCAGGTCCTTCAGCTCGTTTTCCGAAGGGATTTTTTCACCCTGCTTCCAGGTTCCGTCCATGATTTTATCTAATAACTTTTCAAATGTTGCCTGGCTCAAATTCACTTTTTGAATCTTTGTAATGCCAGAGGAAATAGGCTCATTTGTCTCCATTTTAACAAATACCCTCCCATAAGACAAAATATAAAACACGCGCAAAAGCGATGCCATCTTTCATTATCCTTATTATACTACATATTGAGCAGATGTCAAACAAGATACAAGGGGGCAAAATACGATTGTATACATTGACTACTTATTGCGAAATAATTCTGTGTAGATTACCAATATTGACAGGGAAGTTGGCCATGGTATAATCAAGTTGTTGGACAAGTGATATCTGATTATGGATGACGTGCTGCAACAAAGGCGTAAAGTGCGTGTTGCGGAAGGGGGGTGCCTGTGAGCAGGAGCACAAAATATCTCATGGTTTCACTTGTGGTATCGGTTGTCGCAACGGCAATTTCCTCCAGCGTGCTTCCCGTTATGCTAAGCAGCCTGATAGAAACCTTTTCTTTGGAAAGCATACAGGAGGGCCTCATGAGCAGCATGGTCAGCGCCGGGGCGCTCACGGCTTTGCTTTGGATGGTCACACGAAGGAAGCCGGCAGAGAAAAAACACCTGATTCGCTTTTTCGGCCTGTTGATGGCAGGAATGCTGCTGCTGGAGGGGCTGCCAATTTCATTCTCAATGTTTTTAGCGGCATGCTTCGTTATGGGGGTGGGCCTGGGCATTGCCGATGCCTCCCAAAGCGCTTTTTTAGTTGAGCTATGCCCCGATGGCGGCGCGAAACATATGTGTATTCTGCATGGCGTGTTTGGCGTCGGCAGTCTCCTTACGCCTCTTGTACTGAACAAGATGTTAACGGTACTGAATTGGCGAAGCGTATATCTGATTACGGGTACATTTTGCATTCTGCTGATCGCACAGTTTGCGCTGAGCGCCGGCGTTTTAGGCCGCCACGAAGCGGCGGTATCCTCACAGAGCGTCCCCACGGAAACCCACGGCGCGAAGCAGCTTTTTCAAAGCAGGCAGTTTTCAGGTCTGCTCGGTGTGGCGTTTTTTTCAGCGGCGGGACAAAGCGGTATTATAGTCTGGATTTTCCGCTATGTATCGGTGTATCTCAACAGTCCCGAAATGGCTTCCATATGCCTGTCCCTATTCTGGGTGTTCACAACGGCCAGCCGGTTTCTTTTCCCGCTGTCTCCCTTTCCCGTGAACACCGCCCTTCTGTACGGCGCATTGGTTTCAGGGACGGTTTGGATTGCAGCTGTCTTTGTAAATACACCGGCGGCCTTCTGTGCCGCCTGCTGTCTGGCGGGCCTGTCCAGCGGGATGTTCATGCCGGTTTTGCTGCATGAGGGAAGTCTTTTGCAGCAGGATCAGGCACAGGTCCCCACGGGCATCATAATGATTACAAAAACAATCGCGCAGGCAATCTCTCCCCTGGTTATCTCGTTCGGCATTGGCCGCTGGGGCATGCGTGGCGCAATGTACCTGACGGCGGTATTTTTCATGTTAAGCGCCGCGGTGCGCAAAATAATGGAACTGGTTCCCGGGTCTGAACGCGTTCGATAATATTTGTATTATATATGCAGCTATTTGCATATGTGAGATAATTTTTAGGAGGATATGAAAAATGAAAAAGAGAGTGGTGTCTTTTTTCCTGGCTGCAATGATGTTGCTTGCTCTGACCGCCTGCGGAAACAGCGGTAGTCCGCAGGACAGCGCTTCCCCGGGAGCGGTATCCGGGAAGCCTGCTTCTGAACCGGCTAAAATTACGATGGTTGGCACAGATAAGGTTGTCACCGCGGAGGAATTTGGCTATAAGGTGACGCCAAATAGAAAATATACCATAGCGGTGGTAACAAAAAGCGCAGCAATCCCGGTTTGGGAGTCCCATATTATTGCGGCGAAAAAAGCCGGCGAGGAGCTCGGCGTGGAAATTCTGGACTACTCGCCCACAAAGGCCGACAACGTAGAGGAGCAAAAGCGCATTTTGGAGGACCTTATTACAACGGGCGTTGACGCCGTGGTGCTGGCTCCCGCCAATACCGAAGCCGTAAAGGGCCCCGTGCAGGACTTGATCAAAGCCGGCATCCCCGTTGTTTACGACAATACCATGGGGCCGTCCGATGTGGATTACCTCGCCTATGTGGGCGTTGACAACAGCATGGTCGGAACGATGATTGCCGATGAGCTGGCGAAGCTGATCAACAAGACGGGCAAGGTCCTGGTCATGGAGGGCGTACCCGGACAGGCGACCTCCGACCTGCGCACGGGCGCCTGCGTAAAGGCTCTGTCCGCTTACCCGAATATTACGGTTGAAACCGGCGTGACAAAATGGCAGGCGGACGAGGGAAGAAAACTGACCGAGGACTACATTACCAAATGGGGCGACTCGCTGTCAGCCGTTATTTCCGTGGGAGGCAATCAGGCCGAGGGCGCTGTTGAGGCGGTTAAGGCCGCCGGAATGCAGGACAAGATTCTGGTTACCGGCTTCGACGTGCAGGAGCCCCAGTACGTTGCCGTGGAAAAGGGCAACGAGATATTCACCGTGTCCCAGGGCGTGTATGAGCAGGCCTATCTGAGCGTTGTGACCGCGGTACGTGCGCTGAACGGAGAAGAGGTGCCGCGCCAGATCAACTGCCCGATCACAATTGTAACCAAGGACAATCTGGCAAAATTTGACGAGCGTCCGGCGGCACTGAAAAACCGCTGACACGTCCCCGGATGGCGCGGCAAGGAAGCGCGCTTCATAAAAACACGGTGCGCTGTGCAAGCACAGTATGATCCGCGCTTCCAAGCCGTTCATCGCAAATGAAGGAGAGACCTATGGAAACAAATAACTTAGTCGAAATGCGGAACATCACCAAAACATTTCCGGGTGTAAAGGCGCTTGATGATATCCATTTTTCACTTAGGCCCGGCGAAGTACATGTTCTCCTGGGGGAAAATGGGGCCGGCAAGTCTACCTTGATGAAAATTCTTGCCGGAGCCTATTCCCCCGACGGGGGAGAGCTGCTCATCCAGGATAAAAAAGTCACCCGGTTCGACCCCATTACCGCACAAAAAAATGGGATCGGCATTATCTATCAGGAATTTAACCTGATCCCTTATCTCACCGTGGCGGAAAACATCTACATTGACCACATGCCCAAAAAATTCGGCGTTTTTGTCGATCATAAGCAGATGCACGCAGATGCGGCACGGCTGCTCAAGGACATGAACATGGACGTAGATACCCACGCCCTTGCCAGCGAAATACCTGTAGCGCAGCAGCAGATGGTGGAGGTAGCCAAGGCCCTGACGCATAATTTAAAAATATTGATCATGGACGAACCAACGGCATCTCTGTCCGAGGTGGAAATTCAGGGTCTGTTTGAAATTGTGCGCTCGCTTACGAGACAGGGGATAGGCGTGATCTATATCTCACACCGGCTGCAGGAGCTCGCGCAGATCGGGGACCGAATCACCATCCTGAGAGATGGCAAATACATCTGCACAAGGTCTGTGAAAGAGACCTCCACGGATGAGATCGTCCGGCTGATGGTAGGGCGGGAAATTGTGAACCTTTACCACCGGGAACGGCAGGAGCCGGGTGAAGTGGCGCTTAAGGTCGAGCATTTGTGCGCAAGGAAAACGCGCCTGTGCGACATCAATATAGAATTGCGCCGGGGCGAGATCGTAGGGATCGCGGGGCTGGTTGGCGCCGGCCGGACAGAGCTTGCCAGAGCGATCTTCCATGCGGACCCGTATGAGGAGGGAACCGTCTCCCTGTTCGGCAAGACGATGAGCAGCAAGCTGGCGCCCCGGGACATGATCGACCAGGGCCTTGCCTTGATTCCGGAGGACAGAAAGCACCAGGGCCTGTCCCTGATCCTATCGATCTCCCATAATATCGTCATGGCGAGCCTCTCAAAAATGAATCCCCGCGGATGGGTGCGCGCCTCCGAAGAAAAAAAGGTTGTCGATTATTACTCGAAGGAGTTGAATATTGTCACTCCATCAGCCGAGCAGCTGGCCGGAAATCTCTCCGGAGGAAACCAGCAAAAGGTGGTGCTCGGCAAATGGCTTTGCACGAAGGCCGACGTCATTATCTTTGACGAGCCGACCCGCGGAATTGATGTGGGCGCAAAGAAAGAAATTTATTCTTTCATGAATGAGCTGGTTAAACAGGGGAAGGCCATTCTGATGATCTCCTCCGAATTGCCTGAGGTAATCGGCATGAGCGACAGGATTTATGTGATGCGCGGCCGCAGAGTAGTAAAAGAGCTCTCTTCTGAGGAAGCGACGCAGGAAGTCATCATTTCCTATGCAATGGAAGGCGCGAGAGAGGAGGGAGAAGCCGGATGAATCAGATAAAAGCAGCTCTGAAAAAACCCCCTATCATCCTCTGGTTTATCCTGGCTCTGATTGCGATGTTCAGCATTCAGTCCAGCCAATATTTAACGGTGCGCAATCTCATGGTTCTTCTACAGCAGGGCTCCGTCCTGCTGGTGGTTGCAACCGCGGCAACCTTCGTGATCATCAGCGGCGGTCTGGATTTGTCCCTTGGCGGCATACTGACCCTGTCCGGCGTGGTCGCCGCCCTTACCGTCAATGCCGGAATGCCGATCCCCGTGGCGTTCCTCGCAGGTGGGCTGGTGGGCTTTCTCTGCGGCCTTGTGAATGGACTTCTGATCTCCGTGTGCAGACTGCAGCCCTTTATCACGACTTTGGGTACACAGGGGATTTTTTATGGCATTGCCCTGGTATTGACGAACAAGCAGGGGATACCCGTCTTCAGAGACTCCTTTGTCATGCTGGGCGCCCTGCTGAGCCGCGTCGTTCCCATGGCGGCAATCTGTTGTGGGATTTTGTATGTGTTTGCAATTATCATCCAGGACCATACCCGTTTGGGCCGCTACTCGTTCGCGATTGGCGGAAACGAAGAGGGGGCGCGGCTGTCCGGGATAAACACGCGGCTGTGGAAGTGTATGGTCTACGCCTTTGCCGGGCTGCTCACCGGTCTGGCCGCGGTGATTCTGGTCGCGCGGCTGGAGGTCGCCGACCCCCTGGTGGGCACAAAATGGGAGTTTGAGGCCATTGCCTGCGCCATTTTAGGCGGTACGAGCATGAATATCGGCAGGGGAGACGTCAAGGGCACAATCCTGGGGGTGATCCTGCTTACGATTATCCGCAGCGGGCTCAATGTCGCCCGCGTCCCCTCCCTGTGGCAATCGGCTGTTGTCGGAACCATTCTGATTCTGGCCATTGTATTCCAGGTAAGTATAACAGAAAGGAGGAAGACCGGTGGGCCTGCCTGCGTTATTGAGAAATAAGATGAATTTGTCCACAAAGACTATGGCGGCGCTCAGCCGATTGGGGATTCTTGCTTTAGTCATTGTTTTGGGCTACTTGATCGACCCGGCTTTCCTGAGCGGACGCAACATCAGCAACAACCTTGCGAACGCAAGCATTCTGATCATTTTGGGGATCGGCCAGACCATTGCGATTATCACAAACGGGCCGGACCTGTCCTCCGGGTCTGTCATGACAATCTGCGGCGTGATCGCAGCCATTCTGATGAAGAGCTTTGGCCTTAACTTTGTAGCGGCCATTTTGCTCGCTGTGCTTGTGGGCGCGGTGCTGGGTATGCTGAACGGCTATATGATCGCCTATGTGGGGCTGCCCTCCTTTATCTCTACCTATGGCCTGCAGTGGGCGGTGTTTGGCTTTGCCTACGTCATTCTTAAGGGCTATGTTCTGTATGATTTTGACGAGGTTTTCCGTTTCATGGGCAACGGAACGCTGTTCGGCTTTCTGCAGATGCTCACCATCATCATGGTGGTGCTTGTAATTCTGAGCACCTTGTTGATGAAAAAGACCAACAGCGGACGGCAGTTTTATGCCGTGGGCTCCAACCGTGAGGCGGCCGGGATGTCCGGCATCGACCCCAAAAAGGTAATCATCAAGGCCTTCGTTCTGAGCGGCACCCTATCGGGATTCGCCGGTATCCTGTACGTTGCGCGTATGAACACCGTTCAGGCGGACATCGGCAGCGCCTATCTGCTGCCCGTCCTGGCCACGGTGTATATGGGCGGCACAAGCGCCTGCGGCGGAGAGGGGAGCGTTCTGGGAACCGTGCTCGGAGCCATCGTCATGACGCTGTTTACAAACTGCCTGAATTTGTTGGCGGTGCCCAGCGAGTGGAGAGATGCCATCATCGGCGGGCTGATCATCCTCACGGTGCTGCTTGACATTACGGTGAAAAAGCGCATGTCTGCAAGAAAGAGCGTGTTGATATGCGATTGATTCTCCACGATCAGGGCGAGCGGTATATCCCACCCGGACACGACGACGGTGTCAACTCCCGCTCGATCACGAAAGAAGAGGGCGTCGATGTCCATGTCACGGTGTTTCCTCCCGGCGCGGGCATGGAGCAAGAGGTTCATCCGGCCCACACCCATGTGTTCTTTATATTAGAGGGCTGCATGAGCGTCTATATGGACGGGAAACTGATGGGAGAGCTGAGGAACGGAGACGCAGTGCACATTCCGGCGGGCTGCGTTCATGAGGTGAGGAATGAGTCGCAGGGTCCGATGACCTTCTTGGCGATCACCTACGCCGCCTCAGCACACGAACCAGACAATATAACCTAAGAGCAAAAAACTAAAAATGGATGAAATGGAGCAAATAAAATGGATCATAGCATGAATTATAACGACGTATTGGTTCAGTATGACGAGTATCAGCAGGCCGCGAGAACGGTGCTGAAGCCCTCCTGCAACGTATGCAAAATTTGCAATGGCGTTGCCTGTGCGGGCCGGTTTACCAATACCCTTGAGTTTGGTTCGAAAGGCAACAACGGCGGCTTCCGCAACGCGATCACCGGTCTGGCCGACATCAGAATCAATATGGACCCGATCCATGATGACTACGAGCCGGACCCCTCAACAGAAATATTCGGGCACAAGTTCGACTTGCCGATCTTTGCCTCGCCGATTGCCATCATACTTACGCAGTACACCTTTGACAGCCCGTATTTCAACAACAACGGGAAATATGCCGAGGCGCTCATCAAGGGCTGCTATCAGGGCGGGGCAATGGCCTGGCTGGGCGACTGCAAGCTGCCGAATTACCTGGAGGACCAGGTGGCTGCCATCGCGGAGTGTAACGGCGTCGGCGTTCCCACCGTAAAGCCCTGGGCAAACAAGGAGGAGTACTGGCGTAAATTCGAGGTGGCGAAGAAGTCCGGGGCCATGGCAATTGCCACCGACGTGGACGCCATTGGCCTGGGCTACCAGTATTCCGGCGCTGTGGGCGATAAGAACGTCGGCGTGTGCGCGCGCAGCGTGGAGGACCTGAAGGAGTGCGTCAAGCGCGCGGAGGGCCGCCCCTTCATCGTCAAGGGCATCATGTCCGCAAGGGCCGCCGTAAAGGCGGTGGAGGCGGGTGCGTATGGCATTCTGATCTCCAACCACGGCGGTAATATTGTCGAGAATTCCCAGGCCCCCTGCGACATGATCGAGGAGATCAAAAAGGCGGTCGGCGATTCTATCAAGGTTTTTGCCGACGGCGGCGTACGCAGCGGCGAGGACGCGTTCAAAATGCTGGCTCTGGGCGCGGATGCGGTCGGTATCGGCCGTCCCTACGTGATGGCCGTGTACGGCGGAGGCCAGGAGGGCGCGCACATTTATACCCAGAAAATTTACTGGGAGATGGTAAACATCATGCGTCTGACGGGCTGCCGGACTCTGGCCGACATCACCCGTGACAAGGTCATGTTCAAAGGAAGATAATCTGCCCGAAGGCGTTCAATGCCCCGCAATTTGCGGGGCATTGCGCCAAGAGGGGAAGGCGCTTAAAAGGAGGACACGAAAATGGCAAAAAGTTATCGTTCGGAGCTGGTCGGTGTATTTGGCTGTCCCATTGACGAAAACCCAACAGGGGTAGTTGAGGAGGCGGCCTTTGCCGCGCTTGGGCTGGATTATCGTTATATTACCATGCTGGTGAAGGATGGCCAGCTTGGGTCGGCCATGCAGGGCATTAAGGCAATGAACTTTCGCGGGATCAATTTAACCATCCCCCACAAGGTAAAGGTTCTGGAATATCTTGACGAGCTGAGCGAGGCGGCCGAGATTATCGGCGCCGTAAACATGGTGGTAAACAACGACGGCCGGCTGTGGGGCGAGAATACCGACGGCAAGGGCTTTCTTACGGCGCTGACCAAGGCGAATGTGGATGTGGCCGGGAAAAAGCTCGTGGTACTGGGCGCGGGAGGCGCCGCCCGGGCGATCAGCGTGGAGTGCGCGCTTGCCGGGGCCGCCCATATTACCATCGTAAATATCGAACAGGACCAGGGGGAGGAGCTGACGGCGCTGATCAATACGCGCACGTCGGCAAAGGCGGAGTTCATCTTTTGGGATAAGCCCCTCGATGTTCCCGCGGGAACCGATATTTTCATAAATGCCACCTCGATTGGGCTGTACCCAAATGTCGATCAAAAGCCCAATGTGAACTATGATACGGTTACCTCTGACATGGTAGTGACAGACGTCATTTTTAACGACCCCAACACGCTTTTCCTGCAGGAGGCAGCGCGGCGCGGTGCCAAGGCGGTAAACGGCCTGGGTATGCTCGCAAATCAAGCCGCCATGAATTTCACCCTGTGGACGGGAAAGGAAGCGCCCGCGCTGCTGATGGAAGAGGTCTTAAAAAAGGAATTCGGCCTGGACCGATAGAGGGATCAGGTATCTGCGCGAGAGGGGTGGCTTATGAACGTTGAAAAGAGCGGCGCGGCGGCCCGGACAATCCGGGAGGGGAAGACTTATCTTGGCATTGAGCTGGGTTCCACGCGGATCAAGGCCGTGCTGATTGACGAGGAACACAGGCAGCTTGCCACAGGCAGCTACGAATGGGAAAACCGACTGAAAAACGGGATCTGGACCTACGATTTAGATGATATTTGGAGAGGGCTGCAAGGCAGCTTTCAGGACCTGACCGCTAAAATCAGCACGCTGTATGCGGTCGAACTGGAAAAGGTCGGGGCGATTGGAATTTCCGGAATGATGCACGGCTACCTCGCCTTTGACGGCAGAGGGGACCTCCTGAGTCCCTTTCGCACCTGGCGCAATACAAATGCCGCGCAGGCGGCTGCCATCTTATCGAATGCGTTTGCCTTCAATATTCCGCTGCGCTGGAGTGTGGCCCATCTGTACCAGGCGATCTTGGACGGGGAAGCCCATGTGCGGGAGATCTGCTATCTTACAACCCTTGCGGGCTATCTCCACTGGAAGCTGTCCGGGGAAAAGGTTTTAGGTATCGGAGACGCGTCAGGCATGTTCCCGATTGACAGCAAAAGCGGGATGTACCGTCCTGAGATGCTGGAGAAATTTGAAGACTTTGTGGCAGAGGAGAAGCTTCCCTGGCAGCTGAAGGATATCCTGCCCAGGGTTCTCCGGGCCGGAGAGAATGCGGGATGCCTGACCGCGGAGGGGGCCAGGCTGCTCGACCCCTCCGGCCGGTTAAACTCCGGAATACTTCTGTGCGCGCCCGAGGGAGACGCGAGCACCGGCATGGTCGCAACCGACGCCGTCGCCCCGTGCACGGGCAATGTTTCCGCGGGAACCTCTATCTTCGCAATGGTGGTTTTAGAGAAGCAGCTCAGCCGTGCCTACCCGGAAATTGATATGGTTACCACGCCGTCCGGCAGCCCCGTGGCCATGGTCCACTGCAACAACTGCACTTCGGATATCGACGCGTGGGTAAAAGTGCTGGGCCAGGCTGTGGAGTCCCTGGGATTGACCGCGGACAAATCCTCCCTATACCGTGCCCTGTTTCATGCCGCACTGGAGGGGGAGGCCGACTGCGGAGGCATCCTGAGCTATAACTACCTCTCCGGGGAGCCCATAACAGGGCTTGAGGAGGGGCGTCCGCTTTTGGTCAGAGAGACCGGCGCACGGTTCAGCTTTGCTAATTTTGCGAAAAATTTGCTGTATTCCATTCTGGTGCCGCTGAAGCTGGGCCTGGATATTTTAACGGAGCAGGAAGCTGTGAGCTTGAAAAAGCTCATGGGACACGGAGGCCTTTTTAAAGTCCCGGAGGTGGGGCAGAGGATTATGGCTTCCGCCCTGAATACAGAGATTGCCGTTATGGAGTCTGCCGGAGAAGGCGGCGCCTGGGGTATCGCCGTTTTGGCGGCCTTTCACGCAAACCCGCAGCTCGGCCTGTCCTTTGAGGACTATCTTTCCCAGAGGGTGTTCCTCAAGGAGAAGCAATATGTGGCGGCGCCCGACGAGGCGGACCGCAAGGGCTTTTTGTCCTACACGGAGCGCTATCGGAAGGGCCTCTCCATAGAAAGAGCGGCCGTAGATCATCTGACGTGAAAACGCGGCAGTTCCCGTGTCCGTCTCACTTTATTGCCTGCAAGAAATCATAGGAGGATTGACGATGGCAGAAAATCGACTGATCGGAGGATATCCGGTCATAGGGATTCGTCCCACAATTGACGCGCGGCGCGGTGCTCTGGGCGTCCGTGAAGGACTCGAAGAACAAACGATGAATATGGCCCGTATGGCGGCGTCTCTGTTTAAAAAAAACCTGAACTACTCCAACGGAGAGCCGGTTAAGGTAATCCTTGCGGACACCACCATCGGGCGTGTGGCGGAAGCGGCCGCCTGCGCGGCAAAATTCCGGCGGGAGTGCGTGGACATTACGCTCACCGTTACGCCCTGCTGGTGCTACGGTGCCGAAACGATGGACATGGACCCCACGACCATCAAAGCCGTGTGGGGCTTTAACGGAACGGAACGTCCGGGCGCGGTGTATCTGGCAAGCGTCCTGGCGACGCATGCGCAGAAAGGGCTGCCCGCCTTTGGCATCTATGGCCATGAGGTGCAGAATTCGGACGATACGTCAATTCCGCCCGATGTGGAGAAAAAGCTGCTGCGGTTTGGCCGCGCGGCTGTGGCGGCGGCAAGCATGCGGGGAAAGAGCTACCTGCAAATCGGATCTGTCTGCATGGGGATCGGAGGGTCCATTATTGACCCCGCCTTCGTCGAAGACTATTTGGGTATGCGCGTGGAGAGCGTCGATGAGGTCGAAGTCATTCGCCGCATAACGGAAGAGATCTACGACCGGGAGGAGTATGAACGGGCGCTGGCCTGGACAAAGGAAAAGTGCCCCGAGGGCTTTGACAAGAACCCGCCCCTGCTGCGCAAATCCCCCGAGCAAAAGGAGCGCGACTGGGAATTTGTCGTTAAGATGATGTGCATCATCAAAGACTTAATGAGCGGCAACGAAAGGCTGCCGGCAGGCTGCGAAGAAGAAAAGGCCGGGCACAACGCCATTGCGGCAGGGTTTCAGGGGCAGCGCCAATGGACGGATTTCTACCCGAATTGCGATTTCCCCGAGGCTCTGCTGAACTCCAGCTTTGACTGGGACGGCGCGAGGGAGCCCTATATTTTGGCAACGGAGAACGATGTGCTCAACGGCATAGGTATGCTGTTCGGAAAGCTCCTGACCAATTCGGCCCAGATTTTTTCCGATGTGCGCACGTACTGGAGCCCGGAAGCGGTAAAAAAAGAGACTGGTTACAGCCTGACGGGCAAGGCCCTGGAGGCAGGTGGCATGATCCATCTGATCAATTCAGGCGCCTCTTGCCTGGACGCAAGCGGACAGTCCCGCGACGCCGACGGAGCCGGGACGATGAAACCGTGGTATAAGGTCACGCAGGACGACATTGACAAGATGCTGGGCGCAACGACCTGGAATGCCGCGGATTTAGGCTATTTCCGCGGGGGCGGATACTCCAGCCGCTTTGTTACGGAGGCGGAAATGCCTGTGACCATGATGCGGCTGAATCTGGTAAAGGGGCTGGGCCCGGTTGTCCAGATTGCGGAGGGCTGGACGGTACAGCTGCCCACCGAGGTCTCTGACAAGCTTTGGAAGCGCACGGACTACACCTGGCCCTGCACGTGGTTTGTCCCGCGCACCACCGGAGAGGGCGCCTTCAAAACGGCCTACGACGTGATGAATAACTGGGGCGCAAATCACGGCGCCATCAGCTATGGCCATATAGGCGCGGACCTTATCACTCTTTGCAGCATGCTTAGAATCCCCGTCTGCATGCACAATGTCCCCGAGGAGAAGGTGTTCCGCCCCGCTGCGTGGAATTCCTTCGGCATGGAAAAGGAAGGCGCCGACTATCGTGCGTGTGCCGCATACGGGCCGCTGTACCAGTAAAGCCGGCCGCTTCGGACAAACGGCGGCGCAGCCCCAAGCGATCCGGGCTGCGCCGCATTTATATAGGGGATCGGAAATACGGCCATTGGAGCTCTGAAGCCTCAGCGTCCCAATGGCCGTATTATAACATTACCCCAGGCTGCATCGAAGGAAATGGCGACCATTTTCTGGTCCCTCTGGACACAGTAGATAGGCAGTTGCCGGGTGGCGGCGGCGGCGCCGATGATGGCGGGATGGTTTACGGCATAGAACATGGCACAGGCTGCCAGCAGACAGGCGACCACTGTCAGCGTCTTCCGTTTGAGTAGAAACAGTTTCATAATTTCGTACCTCCCCAGAGTAGCTTGGTACAGACTATGAGTCTGAGCAGAAATTCAGAAGTAATTTGCGGGGTCTCCGGTTCTGCGTAGACGGGGGAGCCGCAACGATCCGGCTCAGGCGGCAGGAAGTTTTACAGAGGCTGAACCCAAAGGCAAGCCCGGAAGCACCGCCGAGGGGACTTGCCGTTCCGGCCAGAAGCTCGGAATATGGGCCGGGGGAGCGGATCAAGATGTCCCCGCGGAGGATAGCCACCACCGTCGCGGCGATATCCGCCGCCAGCATATCGGGGCGCACCTGGACGACCTTCCGCTCTATCTTTCCGGCCAGGGGGCTGCCCTCCTGCCGCGCGGAAACGGTGGCTTCCGCCGTCACCACGCCCATAAGGCGCATCTTTCCGTCTGCCACACAGGCGCTGGAGAAGCCCGCCAGCTGCATCTGGCGCAGGGCGTTGGCGGGGTCGTCCTTTTCATGGACGAGGTAGACGTGGGTGATCATCACCTGGCGGGCGGTGAGCACCTGGGTCTTGTCGGCGCTCTCGATAAACTGCTTGACGTAATCGCTGGCGGGCTGGGCCGTCATACCCTAGGGCGTGTCGATCTGCACAATTTTCGCGTCCCGCATAAAGGCCACCGTGCCTCCCATCTTGCCCAGTTTCCGCTGGATCTGCAGCAGCTCGAACTGCACCTCACTGCGCACCAGAGGGGCCAGAGCGGAGAAGGGCTCGTCCATCAGCAGCACCTCGGGGTTGTTGGCCAAAGCCCGGGCGATGTCCACCCGCTGCTTCATACCGCCGGACAGGCTGGAGATGGGCTTGCTCTCCCAGCCCTTGAGGTTTACCATCTCAATAAATTCCATAGCCCGCTCCATGCACCGGCCCTTGGGCAGGCCGCACACCTCCAGCCCATAGGCCACGTTCTCCAGCACCGCGCGGCTGGATGAACAGGCCAAAATTCTGGAACACCATGGAGACCTTGCTGCGCCGCAGCTTTAAAAGCTCCTTCCGACCCATGGTGTCCACGGCGCTGCCCTCGAAGTACACATGCTCGCCCGTGGGCTTCAGGAGCTGGTTAAAGCAGCGGATGATGGTGGATTTGCCCGAGCCGGACAGGACGATGATGGAAAACACTTCGCCCCGCTGCACCTGAAAGGACACGTCCCAGAGGGCCACGGCGGCGCCCGTCTTCTGGTGGACCTCCTCCTTGGTGTGCCCGGCGGCCATCATGCGCTCGGCCTCAGCCCGATTCGCCCCGTAAATTTTGGAGACCTTTTTTGCCTCCGGTACAATCCCGCGCTCATCCATTGCCTTTCACCTCGCTCCGCTTGACAGCAGCCTGAGTGAGCCGGTCTGAAATCACCGCCACGATGACGATGGCGACACCGGGCAGCAGAGACTTGCCCACCTGCACCTGGTTGGTGGCCACCAGGATCTCCATACCCAGGCCGTTGGCCCAGATCAGGGAGCAGGTGACCACTATGGACATAGCCATCATGATGGTCTGGTTGACCCCCGCCATGATGGTGGGCTTGGCCTGGGGGATCTGCACCTTGAACAAGGTCTGCATTTTTGCGGAGCCAAAGGCGCGGGAGGCCTCCAGCATCTCGGCGTCCACATAGGGGAGGCCGTAGCTGGCCATGCGCACCATGGGCACGATGGCGCATATGGTGGCAGCCAGCAGCGCGGGCATGGTCTGCATCGTATCGAGCACGGGACGCAGGGCACGGTTGACTCCACTGCTCATGGTGAGGAGTACGCCCAGCGGAAACCCCAGCAAAGCACAGAGCGTCATGCTGGCGATCACCACGCTGAGAGTCTGGAGCATATGGCCCCAGTGGTCGCTGCAGCCCGTAGACGATGCCCGACTGCCATCTGCGTACTTCTCCTGTGCAACGTAGATTTTTGTCGAGCAAACAACCTTAAAAATAGATAGAGTCGCCAGTTAAAGCGACCTAATAATATGAGGTTGTTGCTTTTGCAATAAAAAATTGTGCCCGCCGGGGCAAAGCCGGGGACTGCCGCAATCACTGCGGCAGTCCCCGGCTTTGATTCATATTATAAATATGTTTGGCCGCTACCGTCTGAGCATGGCCGCGCCGATGATGCCCGCGTCGTTGCCCAGCGTGGCCAGGAGCAGGCTGGTGCGGGCACCGTTGCTGCCCGGGAAGGTAAGAACCTCTACCCGCTTCCGCAGGGGCAGAAGGAGGGGATCGCCCTGCTGGGAGACGCCGCCGCCGATGGAAAAGACCTCGGGCTGCAGCAGATTGATGGTGTTTGCCACGCCGATGGCCAGGTAATCCAGGTACTCCTCGATGACCGCGGTGGCCGCCATATCTCCTTGGCCCTTGGCGAGAAAGGCTGTCTGACCGTCGGCGTTGTCCGGGCTGCCTTCACACAGGGCCCACATCCCGCTCTCCGGGTGCTCCGCCATGGCAGCCCGTGTGGCGCGGATCAGGCCGGTGGCGCTGCAATAGACCTCGAAACAGCCCTGCTTGCCGCAGGGGCAGGGCCTGCCCCCCGGGATCAGAATGGTATGGCCCAGCTCGGCTGCCGCACCGTTAAACCCGTCATAGATTTTCCCGTCTAAAATCAGGCCCGTGCCGATGCCTGTGCCGATGGTCATGAACACCATGGAGCGGCAGGCGGGAGCGCCCCCGGCGATGTACTCCCCATAGGCGGCGGCGTTGGCGTCGTTTTCCAGCGTGACCGGTCTGCCAGTCAAGCCCGCGAGGAGGGCCGCGATCGGCGCGTCGGTCAGGGACAGGTTGCTGGCCGTTTTAATCTCGCCCTCCCACACGATGCCCGCCGTCGCCACGCCGATATTCCCGATATCGGACAAGGTGAGTCCCTCCTGTGCGGCCAGATCCTCGCACAGCGCCGCCATGTCGGCGCAGAGGGCCTGGGCGCTGCGGGGCGCGTTGGTCTTCACGCTGCTGCGCCGGAGGATGCGGCAGTCCTGGTCAACCAGGCCGGCGGCAATATTTGTCCCGCCCAGATCGATGCCGATAAAGTAGTCCATAATGGCACCTCCGTTGCTTTATTGATACTTCTGTACGACGGCCGCCATGTCGGCCCAAGCATGCTCCATGTCGGCTGCCAGCTTGAACTGGGTCCTCGCCCGGTCAAGATTCTGACCCGGGCGGTGGATGGCGAAGTAGGTGTCACCCAGAAGGTGGTCAGTGAGGAAACGGATGCCGCACTCCAGTGTCATGAGCTTGGCCCCCCAGGGGAGAAAGTTCAGTTCGGCGGGCGTGAGGCTCCCGGCGGCTCCCTCCAGAAAACCCTGGGTGTAGACCTCGTAGAGCGTCAGGTCGAAGTTGACCTTGGACAGGTCCGGCTCGTCCTCGGCAGAATGGTTGGCCCCAAAACGGATGGAGTCTCCGAAGTCGTTGATGGAAAGACCCGGCATGACGGTGTCCAGATCGATGACGCAGATGCCCTCCCCGGTGACCGCGTCCATAAGGACATTGTTCAGCTTGGTGTCATTGTGGGTCACCCGCAGAGGGAGCAGACCCTCCCGCTGAGCACGGAGGGCCATGCCGCAGTCGGCGGCGTGGCTGAGGATGAACGCGGTCTCGGCCTCAGTCTCCTTGGCCCGACCCAAGGGATCGGCGGCCAGTGCCGCCTGAAAGAGGGCCAGCCGGTTCTCCGTGTCGTGAAAGCGGGGAATGGTCTCAAACAGGGTGCGGGCTGGATAGTCCCGCAGACGGTGCTGAAAGCGACCGAAGGCGACCGCAGAGGCCCGGAAGAGCGCGGCGGTCTCGGCCGTCTGATAGCAGGCGGTGCCCTCGATAAAAGAAAAAACACGCCATGCCCCGCCGTCCCCGTCGGTAAAATAGTCCTCGCCGCTGCGGGTGGGAAGGACGGACAGGGTCTCCCGCGTGCTGTCCCCACCCTCGGCGGTGATGACGGCCTTGAGGTGGGCCGTGACCCCGGAAATATTACTCATAAGCTGATCGGGCCGGGCAAAGGCGGCCCTGGAGATACGCTGGAGGATATACCGCCGGCCGGTCTCGGCCGTGACACAGAAGGTGTCGTTGATATGGCCCTGTCCGTACCGCTCGGCAGAGAGGACGCAGCCGCCGAAATCAAAGGCGGCGAGGGCGGAGGAGAGGGCTGTCTCCGCAGTCGGTATCATTTATCCGACCTCCCAGAGATGCTCGGGATAGAGGCCCTGATCCACCAGGGCTCGGATGGCGGAGACCACTACGGGCTTGTCCTCCTGATAGGTGACGCCGTACCACTTGTCGTGGCTCTTGAGGATCTTCACCCTGGCCCTCCCCTCGGTGATGAGGGCACTTACCACGCTGGGGAGAAAATACTCGGCCTTGAGGGGATTCTCGGCCAGCGCCCTGTCCAGAAAGGCCGGAAAACGGTCCCATACTTCGTTGAGAAAGCTCTTGTGGAACCCCCAGAGGTTCATGGACACGGGTGTGTCGCCGGGGAGGGAGGTCCAGGTCTCTCCGCCGTCCTCGGTGTAGCGGGCATGGTCCCCGTCCTTCTCGATATGGGTACGCTCCACGATGTCGGCCAGATAGCCCTCCCCGTCGGCCGTGCAGACCCCGCGGGCCACATGGCCGTGCTCGGTGACCGTATTCTTGATCAGATAGCCCGCCATGGCGTACTCATAGACCGCACCGTCCGGATGGGCGGTGAGATAGTCGTAGATGGCCTTGAACCCCTCCGGGCCATAGTAGTCGTCGGCGTTGATGACGGCGAAGGGGCCGTCCACCAGATGCCGGGCGGCCAGTGCGGCCTGGGCGGTACCCCAGGGCTTTACCCGGTCGGCGGGGGAGGTGTACCCCGCCGGCAGGTCGTTCTTGTCCTGAAAGACATACTTCACATCCAGGAAACCGGCGATCCGCGCTCCGATAGCGGCTTTGAAGTCGGCCTCGATCTCGGGCTTGATGACGAAGATGACGGTCTCAAACCCTGCGCGTTTCGCGTCATAGATGGAGTAGTCGATGATGAGCGCGCCGTGAGGGCCCACCGGGTCAATCTGCTTGAGGCCGCCGTAGCGGCTCCCCATCCCGGCGGCCATGACGACCAAAACAGGCTTGTTCATGTCTTATTCCTCCCGATATCCATTGGGATTTTGTCTCTGCCACTTCCATGAGGAGGCGCACATCTCCTCGATGCCGTACCTGCCCTCCCAGCCCAGCTCGTCTCTGGCCTTGGCGGGGTCGGCGTAGCAGGAGGCGATGTCCCCGGGGCGGCGGGGGGCGATCTCGTAGGGCAAAGTCTTGCCGCAGGCCTTCTCATAGGCCCGCAGGACCTCAAGCACACTGTAGCCCTTGCCAGTGCCCAGATTGCAGACGAAGAGACCGCAGTTCTCCCCCAGCTTTTTCAGCGCCGCCACGTGACCGGACGCCAGATCCACCACATGGATGTAGTCCCGCACGCCGGTGCCGTCGGGGGTGGGGTAATCGTCGCCGTACACATGGAGCTTCTTCAGCTTGCCCACCGCCACCTGGGCGATGTAGGGCACCAGATTATTGGGGATGCCGCTGGGGTCCTCTCCGATGAGGCCCGACTCGTGGGCACCGATGGGGTTGAAGTACCGCAGCAGCGCCACGTTCAGTTCGGGGGCGGCGGCGCAGTAATCGGTGAGGATCTTCTCCAGGAAGAGCTTGGTGGTGCCATAGGGGTTGGTGGTGCCCCCCGTGGGGAAGTCCTCCCGAATGGGTACCGTGGCCGGGTCCCCGTACACCGTGGCCGAGGAGGAGAAGACAAAGTTCTTTACCCCGTGGCGGCGCATGACGGTTAAGAGCACCAAGGTGCTGATCAGGTTGTTGCTGTAGTACTCCAGCGGCTTGGAGACACTCTCCCCCACTGCTTTGAGACCCGCGAAGTGGATAACGGCCTCGATGTCCGGGTGGGCCGTGAACAGC
>JBLJBF010000047.1:0-3490 GCA_047637855.1 Pseudoflavonifractor sp.
CATTTCCCCACGGAGAACGTGGTTTGCCCCGTGCTGGCCGACTGGCTCAAGCAGGGGTTCCCGGATATGAGAATTGTGATCTCAAGGCGGCATCACGAGGTATTTTCCTGCCTTTAAGGGTTGAAAAGCACCGTCAATTGTGTTACACTTTGGACTGCGACTTTTTGAGAGAGGGACGAAAACATATGTCTGGACATTCCAAATGGCATAACATACAGAAAACCAAAGGCGCGGCCGACGCCAAGCGCTCTCAGACCTTTACCAAGATCGCCCGGGAGATGATCGTGGCGGTTAAAAGCGGCGGCGGCGGCGATCCCGCCAATAACTCCCGCCTGGCCACCGTTGTCGCCAAGGCCAAGGCGGCCAATATGCCCAACGACAACATCAAGCGCACCATCGACAAGGCCGTGGGCTCGGGCAACGCCGACAGCTTTGAGAACGTGGTCTACGAGGGGTATGGCCCATCCGGCGTGGCTGTCATCGTCGAGGCCCTGACCGATAACCGCAACCGCACCGCGCCCGATGTGCGCCACGCGCTGGACAAGTTCGGCAAGGGCCTGGGCGCCGCGGGCTGTGTGTCCTGGTCCTTCGACCGCAAGGGTGTCATCATCATTGAGAGCGAGGATCTGGACGAGGATACCGTCATGATGGATGCTCTGGAGGCCGGGGCCGAGGATATGCAGGCCGACGACGAGGTCTTCGACATCAAGACAGCCCCCGACGACTTTGGAACCGTGCTGGCCGCGCTGGAGGAGAAGGGTTACACCTTCCTCTCGGCCCAGGTGGAAATGGTGCCCCAAACCTATGTGAAGCTCACCGACGCCGAGGACCTCAAGAACATGGAAAGGCTCATCGACCTCCTGGAGGAGAACGACGACGTGCAAAACGTCTGGCACAACTGGGAGCAGGAATAATCATTATCTTTCGGGGGCCGCGTCCATTTGGACGCGGCCCCCGATTTTTATTTTGAAAAAATAGGACAAGGTCTCATATTCCCGGACGCGCGCTCATAGGATTGTCCCATAAAGCACTGTCATACCAATGAGGGACGTGAGAAACGTGATGACGACAATCGACCGTGCGGGGCGGTTTTTGCAGGCGGCGGCACTGCTGCCGCCTGCCCTCCGCCGCGCGGCAGAGGGGCTGCCGCCCGAGAGACAGGGGGCGGCCGAGGAGCTTCGCCTACGCTGCGGCAGACCTATGACCATCGCCTATCCGGAGGGAGAGGCGGTGCCCCCCAGGGGCGGAGAGAACCCTGTGACCGCTGCCGATCTGGGCCAGGTCCTGGAGATCGCCACTTTGGCCTCGGCCCATACCGCCCTGGACCGGGTGCGAAACGGCTACTTCACCGTTCGGGGCGGGCACCGCATCGGCATCTGCGGCAGCGGCGTGGTGAAGGACGGCGTCGTGACCAATCTCCGGCAGTTTTCCTCCCTGTCGGTCCGCATCGCCCACCCGGCCAGAGGGGCGGCAGCCCAAGTGCTGGACGGGCTCTCCGAGAGGGGAACCCTCCGGAGCACCTTGATCCTCTCACCCCCCGGCTGGGGCAAAACCACCCTCCTGCGGGACCTGATCCGCGCCGTCTCGGACGGCGAGGGGACGGCTCCCCTGCGGGTGGGGGTGGCGGATGAGCGGGGGGAGCTGGCCGCCATGTACGAGGGGCTGCCCCAGTTTGACGTGGGGCGGCACACCGATGTGATGGACGGCTGCCCCAAGGACGCGGGTCTCCTCATGCTGCTGCGGGGGATGAATCCCCAGGTGCTGGCCGCCGACGAGATCACCGCCCCCGCCGACTGCGCGGCGCTGGAGATGGCGGCCAACTGCGGCGTCGTTCTGCTGGCCACCGCCCACGGAGAAAGTCTGGACGATCTGCGGTCCCGCCCGCTCTACCGCAGACTTCTGGAGCAAAACATCTTCCGCCGGGTGGTCACCATAGACCGGCAGGGCGGGGGGCGGCGCTACCGGGTGACAAGATTGGAGGGAGCGCTATGCTCAAGCTGTTAGGGTCTATCCTGCTGGCGGGCGGCGCCGCTTATCTGGGCTTTTCGGCCACCGCCCGGCTGGAACGGCGGGTCAGGTCGCTGCGCACCTTTCTGGGCGCGCTGGAGCTGTTGGAGCGGGAGCTCTCCTTCCGCCTGACCCCCATGCCCGCCCTGCTGGATCGGCTTGCAAAGCAGACCGGCCCGCCGGTCGGCGCTTTTTTCGCCCGCTGCCGGGACGGGCTGTCCGACCTGGGCGAGCGAACCCTGTCCGACCTCTGGAGCGAGGCGCTGAACGGCATCCCCATGGATCTGGGCGCGGAGGACCGGCTCATCCTCGGGGAGCTGGGCGGGATCTTGGGCCGGTACGACGGCGCGGGCCAGGGCGAGACCCTGGCGCTGGCCCAGGCCCGGCTCGGCCAGTGCCTCACCGCCGCCGCCGAGGAGCGGGCCAGGCTGGGCCGGGTCTATGGCGCGCTGGGCCTGTCGGTCGGAACCCTCCTCGTAATTATGCTGCTGTGAATCTCCCCCCGGCCGCCGGTCGGCGGACCGCACCAAAGAGGGAAAGGGAATCGCTATGAATGTAGACTTGATTTTTAAAATAGCCGCCATCGGTATCCTCGTCTCGGTGCTCAACCAGGTGCTCACACGCTCGGGCCGGGATGAGCAGGCCACCATGACCACCCTCATCGGACTGGTGGTGGTGCTCATGATGGTGGTCCAGGAGATCAGCGACCTGTTCCTCCTGATCAAAAATCTCTTTGGGCTATGACGGACATTCTGAAGCTAGCCGCCGTGGCCATCATCTCTGCCATCTGCGCGGTGGTGGTGAAGAAAAACGTGCAGGAGCTGGGGCTTGTGTTGGCGCTGACGGCGGGGGTCCTCCTGCTGTCCTACGCGCTGGGGGCCATTGAGAGCGCCCGGAACCTGCTGGATCTGCTGGCCGACACGGCGGGGCTGGAGCCCGCCGTGCTGGCCCCCGTCATCAAGACGGTGGGGATCGCCATTGTCACCCGGGTGTCGGCCGAGATCTGCCGGGACGCGAAGGAGGGCGGGATCGCCGCCTTTCTGGAGACGGCGGGGGCGGCCTGCGCCCTCTTCGTGGCGCTGCCTTTGGTGCGGGCGGTGATGGACATGGTAATGGGACTGCTGTGAGGTACTTATGAAAAAACTACGGTATTTGCTGCTCTTCCTTGTCCTGGCGCTTCTCCTCGCGGGGGCGGCTTCGGCCGCTGAGGCGCGGGACGTGACGCCCTCCCAGGCCGACGCGCTGGATACCGCCGGGCTGGAGCGGGCGGCGGGGGAATACGCCCCCAGCCAGAGCTTTGCACCCGATATCGACCTGGAGGCGGGCATTCAGAATATCTTGAGCACCGGCAGCGACCGGTTCCCCGGCGCGGTACGCAAGGCGGTGCACAGCGGGGTGCTCCTGCTCGTCATCGTCCTGCTCTGCGGCCTGGCCGACGGGATGTACGGCCCGCTGGGCAGGACGGGTCGGGATGTGGTGGCTG
>JBLJBF010000048.1:0-21484 GCA_047637855.1 Pseudoflavonifractor sp.
AGGCGGTTTTTTTGATGGTCACAGTAACCGAGGCATTGGCGACCGCCGCGACCGCGATAGCCTTCACATAGTTCTCAGCGTCGGTCTCGCTGTTGACGGTGCTCTGGGCCACGGAGCCATAGTCCGCACCGTTCACGGCAGTCAGGGCGGCAGTAACGGCTTCGGCGTTGCTCACGCCTGTGTAGGCCGTGGCGGTGATGGCGAGGGTGAGATGACCTGTGACGGCGGAGGTGGAGGTGTCCCCATAGCCCGCCTGGGCTGCTTTTCCGGCTGTGAGATTGACAGCAAAGACACAACTGCCGTTATTCCCGGCGGGTGCGTCCGCGTCTCCCGCCACGGCGGGGGTATAGCTCACTTTGGTAATCACGGCGGTGACAGCGGCGTTATGTTTCCCATCCACAATGGCCTTGATCGCGGCGAGGGCTTGGGCCTCGGTGGAGACTTGGGCCTGGACGGCGGTGTATTCGGCCCCCTCCACCGCCGTTTTGACGCTATCCACCAAGCTCTGGTTCGCCGCTTTTTCCTGGGCGGCGGTGGTAACAGTTCTCAGCTCGGCCTTGGCCCCGTCCTCCCCGGCGCTTACCTGGCCCAGAACGGTACAGGCATCCACGGTGGCCTGCCATTTGCCTACGATGTTTGTAATCAGCGCCCAACCCGCGGGGGAGTAGTCGCCCTGGGCCTTATAGGCCGCAATGGCAGCCTTGGCGGCGGTCTTGGCGGCGGCCAGCTCTTCCGCCGTCAACTGGGCGTCGGTCTTGAGGAGATCAATAGCAGCCTTGGCGGCGGTCAGCGCGGTGGTGACGGCGGCGGTGTTGGCCGCGCTGTCGATGGCGCTCTTGCCCGACGCGACGGCGGCGTCGCGGTCACTTTTCTGATTCGCCCGGTATACCACGGTAGACTTATAGGTCTCCAGCTCGGCCTTGGCGGCGGTTTTGGCGGCGGCCAGTTTCTCGGCGGCTACAGTTACAGTGGTCTTGACGAGTTCGATAGCGGCCTTGGCGGTACTTAAAGCGCCGGAGATCGCCTCGGTATCGGCGGCGGCCGTGATGGCGGCCCCGCCGCTCTTGCGGGCGGCCTCGATGGCGGCCTTGCCCGCGGCGTCGTAGTCGCCTTTGCTCTTGTCGGCGGCATAGGTGTTCAGCGCGGCGGTCGCGGCCGCCTTGGCCTCGGCCAACAGCGCCGCGTCGCTCTTCACGGCGGCCATGGCGGCCAGGGCCCGATCCAGAGCGGCGGTGACGGCGGCCACGCTGGCGGCGGCGCTGATGGCCGTATGCCCGGCGGCTTTAGCGGCATCAATGGTCTCGCGGTTTGTGATGTAGCCGTCGCCATAATTTATGTAGGCGGCGTTCAACGTGGCCTCAGCCGTGGCTTTTGCCGCCTCCAGGGTCTGAGCGGCCTCCAGCACGGCGATCCTGGCCAGCAGTACGTCCAGCGTTGTCTTCTCCGCCGTCAGCCTGGCGCGGACCCCGGCCTCCAGCGCGGCGTAGGCCACCAGAGCTTTGTTCACGGCGGCCTTGTCGGTAATGGTGACATTCTCCGGCGTCTTGCCGAGGATGGCGGACTGGGCTTCTTGATAGGCGCTCGCGGCGGCCTCCCATTCGGCAGCCTGGTTGGGAACCGCGGTTATGGCGCCCTTGGCGGCATTTAACGCGGCGGTGACGTCAGCGGCAACAGCCACGCCAATGGCCGTCTCGCCGTTTTTTCGGGCGGTCTCGATGGTGGCCCTGCCCGCGGCTGAGTAGGTGGCGGAGGCCAAGGTCGTGGCGGCATGGGCGTTCAGCTCGTTCTTGGCGGCGGCTTTGGCCTCGCCAAGGCTGTCTTTCACCATGACGGTGAAGACGGCGGTCTTGCCCTCGTAGGTGACCGTCAGTGTCTGCACGCCCGGAGCACTCGCGGAATACCCGGACACCATTCCGTCTGTCAGGGAAACTTTCACGTTGGGGTAGGCCGTCGAGTCGATGTACACCACGGTGAGCTCGCCGCCGGTCAAATTCAGCGTGGCTCCCTTTTCATGGACCAGATTTGTGGGCAGCGTGGTGACGGCCACAAAACCGACGGTTCGCGCCACCACATTGACAGGGAAGGACGCGGTCTTATCGGAGGCCGTGACAGTGACCGCCTTCATCCCCGCAGCGGACATATCCACGGTACCGACGGCATAGTCCGTACCCGCCGTCAGCACCCTGGACACGGTGCCGTCGAACCCGGTGACGGTATAGTACCCGGTGACCACCATGCCCGCGGTGTTCAGTGTTTCTCCCAACGCGTAATTCAGCTTAGTGGGATAAGTGGTGACGGCGATGGACTGGAGGGTAATTACGGCGGCCTGAGCAGTTGCGCCGATGACTGTCGCCGTATTGGTCGCCAGAACGGAGGCTGTATTCGTATTGCTGACCGTCGTGGTCCCGCTGGAGCTGGACACCACGGCCCCCACCTGTGCGGTACCGCCCACGGTAGGCGCGGCGATGCCGGTGACCGTGACAGCCCCAATGGGCGCGCCCGCGGTAATGGTGGACGTGGCACTGCCGCCCACGCTAATCAGGCCTACAGAGCCGGAGCCGGAGCCGGCGGTTGCAATAGACGGGCTGCCCGCCAGCACGGTGACACCCGAGCTGCCCTCGGGGTTGGCGTTAACGGTAATACCCGAAACCGTACCCGAGACCACAGGCGCGGAGGCCCCGGAGACCGAGACGCTGCCCGCATCGGCGGTAATTGCGGTGTTGCCGGAGTTATTCAGGCTGACCGGGCCCACCGTTCCCGTAATGCTGCCCACGGGGCCGTTGGTCGTGATTCTGGAGCTGTCTGACCTGGCGTCGATCGTCCCCACGCCCACACCGGCCTCGGTGGTGACGCTGCCCAAGGCGAATATCATGGGCAGAATCGCGCCGCCGCTCCCGCTGCTGATAAGGGTGCCGCCAGCAGCCCCCGCGTTCAGCGTTCCCACCGAGGAGCCGCTGAGCGTGACGGGAGCAGGAGTGGAGCCGAAGGTAGTCAATATAGGCGCACTGCTGTTTGTCAGGCTCACGACGCCGGCGGCGGTAATACTGGTGATGACGGTGGTGTTTGTGACGGTGAGCGGGGCGTTGGAGGTGACGCTCCCCACGCTGGCGCTGCTGCCCGACGCCACCTCAAGGGCCGCGCCGCCAGCTGCGCCGTCTACGTTGACCGCTCCCACCACCGCGCCGCCCGAGAGGAGCACGCGGCTGCCCTCGACGGGCGTTTCCTGCATGTTAATGGCGCCCACGCTGCCTCCGGCGATATGGCCCGAGTGGATGCCGCCGCCGTGGGTCTCAAGAGTTCCCACAGTGACGCCGTTGAGGGTGTAATCCCCCGTACCCACGCTGGCGGCGACGGTGATTGTGGTATAGCTGCCCCCGGTCAGCACGGTGCCGGGGGCCGAAATGGTGATGTTTTCTCCCGTCGGCTCCTGTACGTAGACGGTGGCCGAGGCCACCACGCCGGAGGCCGACTGCACGGCGATGACGGCCTCGCCGCTCTTTTTCGCGCCCACCCTGCCGTTCGCGTCCACCACGGCCACGGTCTCGTCCGAGCTGGACCAGGCGAGGGTGTCGTTCGCGCCGGTGTTGCGCATGACGGCGAGGGCCGCACCGTAGGTTCCCGCCGCCATGACCGCGGCCGCGGGGCTGACCGTCATGTCGGTGGTGGCCACGGGGGACACAGGGGGATTTCCGCCGCCGCCACCGCCGCCAGAGGCGACGGTCGCTCCGGGCGCGGAGGAAGTACCCACCGGCAAAGCCGTCCCCTCCAGGGTGGCCCCGGTGACACCCGGATTTACGGTGATGCCGGTGCCCTTGGGAATGCCCGAGAGGGCCACGCCGTTAGAGCAGATGGTAATGCTGCCCACGGTCGCCTTGTCCTGAAGCTTGAGGGCCACGCCGCCACCAGGCCTGTCGATGATGACGGCCCCCAGGCTGGAGCTGCTCCGGACGAGAATGGAGTGATCGCCGCCGCCCCGGATCACGGTGCGCCCGGCCACCGTCACGCTGTCCAGCGTGACGTCACCGTCGCCGATACCGTCGCCCAAAATGAGGTCGCGGGTGAGGGAGACCCTCTTCAGCGTCACGCCGCCCGCCCGGACCATAACGGTGCCCTTGGCCGCCTTGTCGTAGACCCCGGGCACATCTATGTAAGAGGAGACGAGCTGGTACATCACCTGGGCAAACTCGGCCCGGGTGATGGGGGCGGCGGGGTTCAGGCCCGCGCCGTTGCCCTGGATATAGCCGCCCGCAATCAGGGCAGCCATGGCGTCCTCGGCCCAGGGGGCCACGTCGGCCCGGTCGGAATAGGCGTCCAGCGCCGAGGCGGGGCCTCCCGAGAGCTTCATGGCCCGGGCCAGAATGGTAAAGGCCTCCTGCCGGGTGACGCTGTCCTCGGGCCGGAGCATCCCGCCGTTCCCGTTGAGCACCCCCATGGCCACCGCTTTGGCCATGTCGGCACGGTACCAGGCCGACGCAGCCACGTCGGCATAGGCGGTCAGGTCAGATGTGGTTCTGGCCCCAAAGGCCCGAACCACCACCGCAGCCAGCTGGCTGCGGGTCAAAAGTGCCCCGGGCCGGAGCTGTCCGCCGTCGCCGCGGAGCAGGTCGTTGTCCATAGCCGCCTTCAAGGCGGCATAGGACCAGTCGGTCTCGGCGGGCATGTCCGACACGGCTGCCGCGGCTGCCGGGAAAACGGACATTCCCAACAGTATGGAGAGTGCCAGAAGGATGGCCAGAGCTTGTCTATATCTGCGCATAATGATCCTCCTCTTGTGGTCGTAACAAATGGGTATGGCGATACGCTTGTATTTTAACACAGCCCCTCTGCGGCGTGTTCCTATAAATAGTAGGAGCGGCCGTTTTTTGGGATACGGCAGGCCGATAAAAAAATGTCGTCGGGCAAAATCGACTGATGACTTTTTCGGGCGAATATTGTATAATATGTCAAACTCCAACCTTATCGTATGCAGGGGGCCTTTATGGTATTTACGGCATTGCTCTGGCTGCTCTCCCTTGTCATATTTCTGTCGGACAGACGCAACAAGGCCAACCGCTGGTGCGCCGTCAGCGGCCTGCTCTTCAGTCTGGGAACCTTTAAGGAATACCTCTTCTACGACGTGGTTCCCCGGCTCGCGGAGCAGGTCGCCATCCCGGAGTTTGAGCGGCTCGCCGAGGGCGGCTACAGCATTATGACGGCGGCGCTGTACACCCTTGTCATGCCCTGCCTGTTTGTATTCGCGCTGTATTTTGACGAGTACCAGGTGCTCCGCCCCCGGAGGTTCCGAATTTTTCAGGCCCTCGCGCTCTGCCTTCCGCTGCCGCTGATGCTGCTGTTCCCCCCGCTGATGACCAGGACGCTCCAGCACACCAGCCTGTTCTTTTGGTACACCATGAGCGCCTATAATCTCACCTACGGCATCCTCACCACGGTCCTCATGGTGCGGGCGGTGGTGCGGGAGCGGTGGACGGCCAGGCGCAGGGAAAAGCGGCGCATCGACCTTGTTGTGCTGCCCCCCGTCTGGTTTTGGCTGGTCACCATCTTTGTCGTTCACCCCCTGCGTCTGGAGACACTCTTCAAGGTCTGGCAGGGGAACGTGTACCTGATGGGCACCATCGTGGCCTTCTACATCGCGGCTGCCTTTCGGGAGGGGATGATGGGCCTTCGCCTCCGGGGCGAGCCCTATCGGTGGGACGATTCGGACCGGGACGTGGACAGGAGTGCCCGCTACACAAGCCATATGCTCAAAAGCGAAGTAAACAAAATCGAGTGGTGCATGGAAAATTTGGCGGCCCGGTCGGACGGGGAGACTCCCGAGGAGCTGGTTATGATCGGCAGGTCGGTGGAGCATCTGAAGAGCTTTGTCCATAAGACCCGGCTCTACTCCAGCGAGATCCTGCTCGAGCCAACACCCTGTGTCCTGCGAGAGCTGGTGGAGCGCTCCATCGAGCTGTGCAGGGCGAATCTGGGGAGCGAGATCTGTTTTGAGGTCCTGTGCGGCGACGAGATGGTTCTGTGCGACAGCGGCCATATCATAGAGGTACTGAATAACCTCATCTCCAACGCGGTCGAGGCCATGGACCGGCGCGGGACCATTACCTTCATATCCGACGGGACCGCCTCCCGGAAGTACCGTGTTCTGCGCGTCCGGGACAGCGGCTGCGGGATTCCGCGGGAGCATCTGCGCCGGCTCTTCGACCCCTACTTCAGTACAAAGGCCTCCAGCTCTCACTTTGGTCTGGGGCTTGCCTATTGTTTCAACGTGATGCGGCGGCATAACGGCTATATCGACGTACAGAGCAGGGAGGGCGAAGGGTCCGTATTTTCGCTCTATTTCCCCAGGCAGAGACGGATAAAAATGGGGGATCTTCTTTGAGCGATAAAATTCGCCTGCTCTTGGCGGATGACGACCCTGATTTTGCCTTCCTGGTCAGGCGTATGACAGAGCGGGAGCCCGACCTTGAGCTGGTCTGCCACGCGGTCAATAAGGACGACGCCGTCCGTCTCAGCGGCGAGCTGCGGCCCGACATCGTGCTGATGGACCTGTGCCTCTCCGGCTCAGGTTTCGAGGGGATCGGGGCCTCCCGCGAGATCTGCCGCCGGACCGACGCCCGGGTCATCATTCTGACCTCCTATGAGCATCCGCGGACGGTGGTGGACTCGTGCGTGATGAGTATGGCGTCGGGCTACCTGTTCAAGAGCCAGTTCAACATTCTGGCCGACACCATCCGGGATACCCTGCGCGGACACACCCCCGAGCTTTGCCTGATCAACTCCCTGATTCTCGCGCAGCTCTCTCCGGCCGAGCGCGCCATTTTTGACGCGATGCTGGACAACGGCAGCTATACCCGCTCCTCCCAGAAAACCATCGCAAACCAAAAGACCAACGTGTACAGAAAGCTCGGGGTAAAAAACCAAAGCGAGCTTCTGCATCTATGGTCCAGGCGGGTCCGGTGAGTCTCCCCGGCTCTGCCTCCCCATTTCCCACATTAAATGCCCCGCGGACCAGTGTCCGCGGGGCATTTTGTTTTTCTGACGCTTCCTGCTCTTACCGCTCCAGCACCCGTACGCGCAGCGTGCCGTCGAGGGTCTTGATCTCCTCCACCAGCGCTTCGCCGACTCTGGCGTTGATGTCCACCACGGTGTAGGCGTATTCTCCCTTGGACTTGTTGGTCATGTTCTCCACATTGACACACTTCTTGGAGAGCACGCCGGTAATGGCGGCGATGGTACCGGGGATATTGCGGTGGATGATGCACAGCCGGGCGATGCCGCTCCACTCCTGCTCCAAAGTGGGCAAATTGACGCTGTTTTGGATGTTGCCGTTCTCCAGGTAGTCCCGCAGCTCCTTGGCCGCCATGACGGCGCAGTTGTCCTCGCTCTCAGGAGTGGAGGCCCCCAGATGGGGCAGCGCCGCCACGCCCTCGGTGAGGGCGAGACGGGTGGTGGGGAAGTCGGTCACGTACCGGGCCACCTTTCCCCCCGCCAAAGCGGCAATAATGTCGTCGTCGTCCACCAGCTCGCCTCTGGACAGGTTGATGACGCGCACCCCGTCGCGCATCTTCTCAATAGCCGCGGCATTGAGAAAGCCCTTGGTGGCGGCCATGTAAGGTATGTGGATAGAGAGATAGTCGGCGTTCTGGTAGACCTCCTCGGCGCTCTTCGCCACCTTGATGTGCCGGTCCAGCCGCAGGGCGTTGTCCACCGAGAGATAGGGGTCATACCCGTAGACCTCCATCCCCAGGGAGAGAGCCACGTTACACACCAAGGCCCCGATGGCCCCCAGGCCGATGACGCCCAGCTTCTTGCGGTAGAGCTCGGGCCCTACGAATGCGGCCTTGCCCTTCTCCACCACGTCGGCCACCTCGACGCCCGAGGCGGCCTGCTCCTTCACCCAGGCCAGGCCCCCCGCAATGTCCCGGGAGGCCAGCAGCATGGCGCAGATGACCAGCTCCTTGACGGCGTTGGCGTTGGCGCCGGGGGTGTTAAAAACCACGATCCCCGCCTCGCTGCACCTGTCGATGGGGATATTGTTCACGCCGGCTCCCGCGCGGGCGATGGCCTGTAAACTGTCCGGAAACGGATAGTCGTGCAGCTTGGCCGAACGGACCAGAATTCCGTCCTCCCCATCCAGCGCGTCGCCCACGGTGAACTCCCCCTCGGGCAGTTCGGCCAGCCCTATGGCGGCAATTTTATTTAAAGTTTTAACGCGGAACATCGTATATCCTCCCAAAACGGGCGGGTTAAAAACCCGCCCTATTAATTATTTTTGTCAAACGCTTTGATAAACTCGCACAGCTTCTCCACGCCCTCGGCGGGCATGGCGTTGTAGATGCTGGCCCGCATACCGCCCACGTTGCGGTGCCCCTTCAGATTGGTAAACCCGGCGGCGGCGGCGGCCGAGACGAATTTAGCGTCCAGCTCCTCGCTCCCGGTGCGGAACACCACGTTCATGTCCGACCGGCTGCCCGGCAGCGTGGGGCAGGTGAAGAGACGGGCGGCGTCCAGGGTCTCGTAAAGCATAGCCGCCTTGCCGCGCTTGATCTTCTCCATCCCGGCGATGCCCCCCTGTTCCTCCAGCCAGTCCAGGGTCAGCCCCAGCATATAGATGCACCAGCAGGGGGGCGTGTTGTACATGGAGTCCTTGTCTACCATCAGCTTGTAGTCCATCATCATGGGGGTGTAGGGCAGCGCGCCGCCCGCCAAGTCTCTGCGGATGACGACCACCGTGAGGCCCGCCGGGGCCATGTTCTTCTGCGCCCCCGCGTAGATGATGCCGTACCGGGACACATCCACCTGCCGGGACAGGATATCGGACGACATATCGCACACCAGCGGCACCGCCCCCGTCTCGGGGACGTACTGCCACTCGGTGCCGTAGATGGTGTTGTTGGCGCAGTAATGGAAGTAACCGGCCCCGGGGTCCAGCTTCAACTCCTCCTGGGCCGGGATATAGGTATGGTTCTTATCTTCGGAGGAGGCCGCCAGGCTTACCGCGCCGTACTTCTTGGCCTCCTTATAGGCGACACCGGAGAAATTGCCGGTGACGGCGTAGTCCGCCTTCCCCGTCCGCCCCATCAGATTGAGGGGCACCATGGAGAATTGGGACGACGCGCCCCCCTGGAGAAAGAGGATCTCATACGCCTCGGGTATGGCCATGAGCGCGCGCAGCTTTTCCTTCGTGTCCACAAAGATCTTGTCGAAGACTTTAGATCGGTGACTCATCTCCATCACTGACATACCGGAGCCCTGATAATTGGTGATTTCCGCTCCAGCCCTCTCCAACGCCTCCAGAGGAAGCATGGACGGACCCGCTGAGAAATTGAACACGCGCTGGTCTGACATTTGAGTCACCCTTTCCATTTTGAGTGGTACTGCTAAACCCCGCCCGCATACAAATAATTTATGCCGCGGACAAAATTTATGAGAATAAAAAAGCCCCGGAGATCCCCGTGACCCGAACGGCCACGGCGCTCCGCGGCCGCTCTCTGCTTTAATTCGATAAAGTATTAATGTTCATTATATCGGAGGGGAGCAGTGGTGTCAATTGTGTGACTCCTCCAAAAAGTGACTCGCTCCATTATTATTCTTTATGAATTTTTCAGTGGCACTTTTCTTTTTTGGGAACTGTGGTACAATGGAGGAAACCTGTAAAAACGGAGGCAATGCCTATGAAGCTGCGCGAGATTCAGGACATACTGAGCGCCACCGTCCTCTGCGGTGCGGAGGATTTGGACCACGAGGTCTTGGCCGCCTGCGGCAGCGACTTCATGAGTGACGTGCTGGCCTACGTCAAGGACCAGGCCCTGCTGCTCACGGGACTGGTCAACCCTCAGGTCATCCGCACCGCCGACATGGTAGAGATCAAGTGCGTGGTCTTCGTCCGGGGCAAGGTGCCGGGAGAGGAGATTCTGGACCTGGCCCGCAGCCGGGGCATTGTGGTCATGACCTCCTCCCTGCGGATGTACACCGCCTGCGGTCTCCTCTATCTGGGCGGCTTAAGGGGGGATTAGGACGCATGGAACCCATTAAGCTGAGCTATCATGTGGAGGGCGGCGACCTGGTCGGCGCGGGTGAGGCCTCCAGCAAGATGAAACTTACCCTCAAGAAACTGGACCTTCCCCCCGACGTGATACGCCGCTGCTCCATCTGTATGTACGAGGGCGAGATCAACATGGTCATTCACGCCGAGGGCGGCAACGCCGACGTGGAGATCGCCCTGGATCATATCACCATCCGCCTTTCCGACACCGGGCCCGGCATACCGGATATCGCCCAGGCTATGGAGGAGGGGTTTTCCACCGCCGGGGAGCTGGCCCGGGACCTGGGCTTCGGCGCGGGCATGGGCCTGCCAAATATGAGGCGCTATGCCGACGAGATGAACGTCGCGTCCACCGTGGGGGTGGGCACCACCGTCACCATGCGCATCGACATCCCCTAAGCGTCATAACGGAGGCGAGACTATGAAGCACTCGGTCGTGCTGGAGTACAACCGCTGCCGGGGCTGCACCACCTGCATCAAGGGCTGCCCAACCGAGGCCATTCGGGTCCGCAACGGGAAGGCCGCCATTCTCAACGTCAGGTGTATCGACTGCGGCACCTGCATCCGGCTGTGCCCGCACAAGGCGATCAAGTCGGTGAGCGACCCGCTGGAGGGCCTGTCGGCCTTCCGGTACAATATTGCCCTGCCCGAACCCGCCCTCTACGGGCAGTTTCAGAATATGGACGATATTGATCTTATTTTGAACGGCCTGCTGGAAATCGGTTTTCAGGACGTATACGAGGTGGCCAAGGGGGCCGAGCTGCTCTCGGACTACCAGCGCCAGCGCATCTCCGCGGGGGCCGACTGTGTCATGCCCCAGATCAGCTCGGCCTGCCCCGCCGTCCTCCACCTCATCCGTATGCGCTTCCCCAAGCTCATCCCCAACATCGCTCCCGTGGTCACGCCGGCAGAGCTGGCCGCCATTCTGGCCCGGCGGGAGGCGGTAGAAAAGACCGGGCTCAAGCCGGAGGAGATCGGCGTGTTCTCCATCGTCCCCTGCTCGGCCAAAGTCACGGCCGCCCGCGCACCCAGCGCGCTGGCAAAGCCCGTGCTGGACGGCTCCTTTGCCATCCGGGATGTCTACCTCAAGCTCCTCTCCCCTCTGCGCCGCCTCCAGAACCAGGCGCTCAGGCCCCTCTCCTCGGCCGGCATTATGGGCGTGGGCTGGGCCTGCTGCGGCGGCGAGTCGGCCGCCCGGATGGGCCAGCGCTATGTGGCGGTGGACGGGATACAAAACGTCATCCGTATGCTGGAGGAGATCGAGGACGGCCGCCTTCCGGAGGCCGATTTTATCGAGCTGAACGCCTGCGTTCAGGGCTGTGTGGGGGGCTGCCTCACGGTGGAAAACCCCTATGCCGCGCGGATGCGGGTCAAAAAACTGATGAAGGGTCTCCCGGTCTCCCGCAACCGGTTCACCCTCCGGGGGGCCGACCGGGAGATCGTCAACATTGATGTGAAGCTCCAGCATGTGCCCGCGCTGGTTTTGGACGAGGACCGGGTCGTGGCGATGGAGAAGCTCAAAAAAATCCAGGAGCTTGAAGAGCAGCTCCCCGGCCTCCACTGCGGCTCCTGCGGCGCCCCCTCCTGCCGGGCCTTTGCCGAGGACGTGGTTCTGGGCCGGGCAAGCGAGGAGGACTGCATCTTCAAAATGCGGGAGCGGATGCAGTATATGTCGGGCGAGGGCGACCCGGACGAGTACCTGCCCGCCCCCTTCCGGCGGCGCCGGGAGTCTGGGCGCAGCCGACCCTCGCCCCAACAGGAGGAGGAACTGTCATGACGGTAAAAGAACTCGCAGACGCGCTCTCTCTCACCGAATTTGCCCTTCCCCGGCCCGAGGCCGAGATCACCGGCGGCTACGCCGGGGACCTGCTAAGCTGGGTTATGGGCCGCGCCCAGCCGGGGGACTGCTGGGTCACCATTATGTCCAACGTGAACGTGGCCGCCGTGGCCCTGATGGCCGATGCGGCCTGTGTCCTCCTCTCCGAGGGCGTGACTCCCGATCCCATGCTTCTCGGCAAGGCCGCCGCCCAGGAGGTCAATCTTCTCGGCAGCCCCAAGTCCACCTTTGCCCTCTCGGCCGAGGTTGGGGGCCTCCTCGCCAGGTCCTGACTTTCAAACGCAAGGAGGCGTTCCCCATGGCCCTCTCCTTTGACCTTCACTTACATTCCTGCCTGTCGCCCCACCCGGCTCACGCCGGGCGGGGGCCCCGCTTTTTTATCTGCCCGGGCGGGTTTAACCCTCCCGGCATCAAGGTTTTGCCCTCCGGGCAAAACGCTTGCGGCGCGCCACCCGGCGCGGCAGGCCGACAGGCTTCGGCCCGCGCTGACCAGGAAGGCGGGTGCTTTTCTTGACTCTCCCCTTCGATTTTCACCTGCACTCCTGCCTGTCGCCCTGCGGGTCGGAGGAGAACACGCCGGCCAATCTGGCCGGGATGTGCGCCCTGGCGGGGCTGAAGGCGGTGGCCCTGACCGACCACAATTCGGTGGGCAACTGCGCCGCGTTTCTTGAGGCGGCGGCACGGCACGGTCTTCTTGCCCTCCCCGGCATGGAGCTGACCACCGCGGAAGAGGTGCACGTGATCTGCCTCTTCCCCGACCTCCACGCCGCTTTGGCCTTCGGTAACCTGGTCTGCCGGCGGCTCCCCCCGCTGCGCAACGACCCGCGCGTTTTCGGCCCCCAGGTCCTCATGGACAGTGAGGACACCGTGCTGGGCGAGGAGGAGCGCCTGCTGGCGGGGGCCACCGATATTCCGATCTACGAGGCCGCCGCCTTGGCGGCCTCGTACGGCGGCCTGGCGTATCCCGCCCACATCGACCGCCCCTCCTTCTCCCTCCTCTCCAACCTGGGTCTGTGGGACCCGGGGCTGGGCTTCTCTATTGCCGAGATCACCTCCCGCTGCCCGCCCGAGCTTCTCCGCCGCCCTGATCTGGCCGGGGTGCGCACCCTCACCGCCTCGGACGCCCACGATCTCGCCCAGATCGCCGATCCCCGACAGGCCCTCGAGCTGCCCATTGCTACGGCGCAAACCATTTTAAATGCCCTTAAAAGCCCAAATTTCTCTAGCTTTTACCGTTTATTGTAATTATTCTTGAAAAAGAAAAAGTTTTGTGTTAATTTAATAACTTTTTTGTTTACCTTTTACAAAGTTTGATTTAGAATAGTGCTCAGAGCCTATGAAACAAAAGGAGGACACCCAATATGCCAAACTGCAAGTCCGTTGTGCCGTACAGCGGAACACCCGAGCAGGAAGACCAGTTGCGTCAGGTCATCGCGGAGCACAAGGGCATGCCCGGCGCCACCATGCCCGTACTCCAGGCCGCCCAGGAGATTTTCGGCTATCTGCCGGAAGAAGTTCAGATCATGGTCGCCGAGGGGCTGGACATTCCCCTCTCCGAAGTTTATGGCGTCGCCTCTTTTTACGCTCAATTTACACTGAATCCGAAGGGCCGGCATCAGATCTCGGTCTGTCTCGGCACCGCCTGCTATGTCAAGGGCGCGGCCGACATCCTTGCCGCCGTGGAGAAGAAGTTGGGGATTAAAACCGGCTCTATTACCAAGGACGGAAGTTTTTCTCTGGACGCCTGCCGTTGCGTGGGTGCCTGCGGCCTGGCCCCGGTTATGATGATCGGCTCCGATGTGTACGGCAGGCTGACCCCCGACCAGGTTGGCCCGATTTTAGATAAATATAAATAGAAGCGCGGAGCGCCCGGGAGCAGGCCGATAAGACGCGGAGCGGAGCGAAAACACAAAAGGGGGCAAAGTCCCCGGCGTGTTTTTGCGCAGTCGCAGCGGTTTATCCGCCGTCGCGGAGGGCGCGTAGCGTGACAGGGAAACACTATGAAAGAACTCTCCCTCCACATTCTGGACCTGGCTCAGAACTCCCTGACGGCGGGATGCAAGCGGCTGGACCTCTCACTCAGCGAGACAGACGGCCGCCTCACTCTGGTCATCGCCGACGACGGCAAAGGCATGACCCCCGACTTTCTCGCCAAGGTGACCGACCCCTTCACCACCACCCGCACCACCCGCAAGGTGGGACTGGGCCTTCCCCTGCTCCGCCTGGCGGCCGAGCAGACAGGCGGCTCCCTGACGGTGGAGAGCACGTTGGGGGTGGGCACTACGGTGCGGTGCGTCTTTGCCGCCGACCATATCGACTGCCCCCCTCTTGGAGATATGGGGGAGACGCTGGCCCTGCTGGTTCAGGGCGCGCCCGGGGTGGAGCTGACTTACCGACACGCCGCCGGGCGGAGAAGCTGGCGGTTTGACACACGGGAACTGCGGGAGGCCCTTGGCCCGGAGGTCCCCCTGTCCGACCCCAATGTTTTCCTCTGGATCCGCCAATACGCCGCTGAGCAGGAGGCGGCCCTGATGCAAATACCCTGATCTCAAGCGCGGGAATCACGGCCCTCCCCCACGGGGAGCGGCATATCATAAATCGAATTGGGGATGAATGCGTGAAAACTCTGGAAGAACTCAAAGCGATCCGCGAGAAAATGCAGCGCCAGGTCGGTATGCGGGAGAGCGGAGACGACACCATCCGGGTCGTCGTCGGCATGGCCACCTGCGGCATCGCCGCGGGGGCGCGCCCTGTGCTGTCCACTTTTCTCGAAGAGGTAGACAAGCGCGGACTCAAGAACGTCACCGTCACCCAGACCGGCTGCATCGGCGTCTGCCGTCTGGAGCCCGTCGCCGAGGTCTACCTCCCCGGCGAGGAGAAGGTCACCTATGTCAAGCTCAAGCCCGAGATGGTGCCCAAGATCGTGGCCGACCACCTGGTGAACCACCAGATCGTCACCGCGTACACCATCGGCGCGGCGGAATAAGGGAGGAGAGGAACCATGAATTTAGTCCGTTCCCACATTCTGGTCTGCGCCGGCACCGGCTGCTCCTCCTCCAGCAGCCCCAAGATTATCGAAGCCCTTGAGCGGGAGCTGACGGCTCAGGGCATGGACGCCGAGGCCCAGGTGGTCAAGACCGGCTGCTTCGGCCTGTGCGCCATGGGCCCCATCGTGATGATCTACCCCGAGGGGGCCTGCTACACCAAGGTAACTCCCGAGGATGTCCCCGAAATTGTCTCCGAGCACATCGTGAAGGGCCGCATTGTGCAGCGCCTGCTGCACATGGAGAGCGACGAGGGCGGCACCGCCACCAGCCTCGCCGAGACCACCTTTTATAAGCACCAGCTGCGCATCGCCCTGCGCAACTGCGGCGTCATCAACCCCGAGAACATTGACGAGTACATCGGCGTGGACGGCTATGCCGCTTTGGGCAAGATTCTCAGCGAGAGCATTCCCCCCCAGAAGGTCATTGACGACATTCTAGCCTCAGGCCTGCGCGGCCGCGGCGGCGCAGGCTTCCCCACGGGCCGCAAATGGCAGATGACCCACGACGCGGTGAGCCCCGACGGGGTGAAATTTGTCTGCTGCAACGCCGACGAGGGCGACCCCGGCGCGTTTATGGACCGCTCGGTGCTGGAGGGCGACCCCCACAGCGTGCTGGAGGCCATGGCCATCGCGGGCTACTGCATCGGCGCGCAGCAGGGTTACATCTACGTCCGGGCCGAGTACCCCATCGCCGTGAAGCGCCTTCAGATCGCCATCGATCAGGCCCACGCGTACGGCCTGCTGGGCGAGCACATCTTTGGGTCCGACTTCTCCTTCGACATCGAGCTCCGCCTGGGCGCGGGCGCCTTCGTCTGCGGTGAGGAGACCGCGTTGATGACCAGCATCGAGGGCAAGCGGGGCGAGCCCCATCCCCGTCCCCCCTTCCCCGCCAACAAGGGCCTTTTCGAGCGGCCCACCCTCCTCAACAACGTGGAGACCTACGCCAACATCACCTGGATCTTAAACCACGGCCCCGAGGCCTTCGCCGCCATCGGCACGGCCAAGAGCACGGGCACCAAGGTCTTCGCCCTGGGCGGAAAAATCGCCAACACCGGCCTGGTGGAGATCCCCATGGGGACCCCCCTGCGCACCGTGGTGGAGGAGATCGGCGGCGGCTGTCCCGGCGGGAAGAAGTTTAAGGCCGCTCAGACCGGCGGCCCCTCGGGCGGCTGCATCCCCGCCAGCCTGATCGACACCCCCCTTGACTATGAATCCCTGGGCGCCATCGGCTCCATGATGGGCTCGGGCGGCCTTATCGTCATGGACGAGGACAACTGCATGGTGGACATCGCCAAGTTCTTCCTGGAGTTTATTGTGGACGAGAGCTGCGGCAAGTGTACCCCCTGCCGCATCGGCACCAAGCGGTTGCTGGGCCTGCTCACCAAAATCACCGAGGGCGAGGGCACCCTGGAGGACCTGGACACCATCGAGGAACTGTGCCACCACATCAAAGCGAGCGCCCTGTGCGGTCTGGGGCAAACGGCCCCCAACCCGGTGCTCTCCACCCTGCAGCATTTCCGGGACGAGTACGTGGCCCATATCGTAGAGAAGCGCTGCCCGGCCAGAGTGTGTAAAAAGCTGCTGCGCTACACCGTTATCACCGAGAACTGCCGCGGCTGCACCATGTGCGCCAAGAACTGCCCGGCGGACGCCATTACGGGCGCGGTCCGCGCGGCCCACTTCATCGACCAGACAAAGTGCATCAAGTGCGGCGTGTGTATGGACAACTGCCGGTTCAACGCCATTCAGATGGGCTAAGGGGGGATAGAGCTATGGAAAAGAATATGGTAAACCTGATGATAGACCGCATCCCCGTCTCTGTCCCCGCCGGCACCACCGTTTTGGAGGCTGCCCGCTCCGTGGGCATCCGCATTCCCTCCCTCTGCTTTCTGAAGGAGGTCAACGAGATCGGCGCGTGCCGCATCTGCGTGGTGGAGGTCAAGGGGGCCAGAAGCCTGGTGGCCTCCTGCGTGTACCCCGTGAACGAGGGGATGGAGGTCTTCACCAACACCGACGCGGTGCGCAAGTCCCGCCAGCTCACGCTGGAGCTGATTTTGTCCAACCACAGGATGGACTGCCTGACCTGCTCCCGCTCGGGCAAGTGCGAGCTGCAGCAGCTCGCCTCCGACCTGAACATCGACGCGGTGCGCTACGCGGGGGACAGTCTTCTTCCCCAGATCGAGAACTCGGCCCCCCATCTGGTACGGGACAACTCCAAGTGCGTCCTCTGCCGCCGCTGCACCGCCGTGTGCCGCAAGTACCAGGAGGTGGGCGTGCTGGGCTGCAACGACCGCGGCTTTGACACCCACGTAGGCTGTGCCTTTGACCGGGACCTGGCCGAGGTGGACTGCGTGTCCTGCGGACAGTGTATCGTGGCCTGCCCCACCGGCGCCCTGGAGGAGCGGGACGACACCGCCAAGGTCTGGGCCGCTTTGAGCGACCCCACCAAGCACGTCGTGGTCGGCCCTGCGCCGTCGGTCCGGGTCACCTTGGGCGAGTGCTTTGGTATGCCCGTGGGCACCAATGTGGAGGGCAAGATGATCACAGCCCTGCGCCGTCTGGGCTTTGACAAGGTATTTGACGTGGACAACGCCGCCGACTTCACCATCATGGAGGAGGGTACCGAGTTCCTCCACCGGGTGCAGCACGGCGGGGCTCTGCCCATGATCACCTCCTGCTCCCCCGGCTGGATCCGCTACTGCGAGCAGCACCACCCCGACATGATCCCCAACCTCTCCACCTGCAAGTCCCCCCAGAGTATGTTCGGCAGCCTGGTCAAGACCTATTACGCCCAGAAGATGGGTATTGACCCCAAGGACATCGTGGTGGTCTCCATCATGCCGTGCACCGCCAAGAAATACGAGTGCCAGCGGGAGGAGATGCGCCACAGCGGCTGGCTGCCCGTGGATATCTCCCTCACCACCCGGGAGCTGGGCCGCATGATCACCCGGGCCGGGCTCCTGTTCGAGAACCTGCCCGACGACACCGCCGACGAGATGCTGGGTCTGGCCTCGGGCGCGGCCACCATTTTCGGCGCGTCTGGCGGCGTGATGGAGGCGGCGCTGCGCACAGTGGTCGAGGTGGTCACCCAGGGCGAGATGAAGCCCCTGGAGTTCACCGAGGTGCGGGGCATGGAGGGCATCAAGGAGGCCATCTACGAGCTGCCCGGCAAGACGGTGCGGGTCTGCGTGGCCTCGGGCCTCGCCAACGCCAAGAAGGTGCTGGACGGGGTGAAGTCCGGCGAACTGGCGTACGACTTTATCGAGATTATGGCCTGCCCCGGCGGCTGTGTCAACGGCGGCGGTCAGCCCATCCAGCATGCCGATGTGCGCAATTGGGTCGATCTGCGCGCCCTGCGGGCCAATGCCCTCTATACCCAGGACGCGGGCCAGACCTACCGCAAGAGCCACGAGAACCCGGTGGTGCAGCAGGTGTACAGGGAGTTCCTGGGCGAGCCGGGCGGCCACAAGGCCCACGAGATCCTGCACACCGTCTACGTGCCCCAGGAGCGGTATCGGACTTAAGAGAACTTGACATTCTGAATGAAGGCAGGCGGTCCGGAGCGCTCCGGGCCGCCTGCCTATTTTGCGCGGCGGAGAAAACTCAGCTCAGGCGGATGGCCATGAGGGACGCGCCCAGGGAACCGCCCAGGAGGATCGCGGCCCCCGGCAGCGGGCCGGGCGCAAACAGCTGGAGCTGAATGGTTGTGTTGACGGGCAGGCTCAGCTCGACCTCATTATAGAACTGAGAGACCGAGACCACAGGGGGCAGCGTGGTCTGCGGGATATTGGCGGCGTTGATCACCAGCCGGGTGCCGATCAAAACAGCCGCTGTGGTGTTCACATGGTAGGAGATGCGGTAGACCCCCGCCGCGGCCAGGTTGAGCTGGTTCCCGCCGGTCAGGGTGATGCCTGCGGAGAGGAGCTGGGTGCTGGGGAAACTGATGGGGGTGCCCGCCACCGCGACCGTGATAAGCCCGCCCGCCGTGTTGGTCACATAACCCGCCGTGGCCGTGGGAGGCGGGAGAGGAGCCGCCGCGCCGGTGGGGCCCGCGGAGCCGGCACCTCCCGCCGTACCCGCGGGCCCGGTGACCCCGGCAGGGCCGACGGGACCGACGGGGCCGGGCAGGCCGGCAGGGCCTGTGGGGCCGACGGGACCGGCAGGGCCCGCGGGGCCGGTGGCCCCGGTGAGGGAGCCGTCCGGCCCGGTTGGGCCGGTGGAGCCGGTGGGGCCTGAAAACACGGGCGCGCCCAGCGCGTCGGTCAGCTTCCCATTCAGGAGAAGCTGATTTTCCAGCACCGTGCTCAGCAGATTCCCCGCGCTGTCGTTGATGTCCAGCACATCCGCGATGGTTGCGCCCCCCGTCAGGCCGGGGATGGAGCCGACGGCATACTGGATCTTCTCGCCCTCGGCGTTGATGATATGGCTGAGGGCCAGCTCCTCGGTCGCAATGGAGGAGATGACCTCGTTGATGACGTCCTGGCGCGTCAGGTCAGGACCGGTCGGAAATTGAGGCAGAGACATCTTCTTCTCTCCTCCCTTAACTGAGCTGCTCGATCATCAGGGTGGCGCCCGCACCGGTCACCAGAGTCAGACCGACGCCGAGACCCGTCACCTGCAGCTGCACCGTGTTTCCGGCGGTAAGGGCGATCAGGATCTCGTTGGAGTAGTTAGAGAGACTGATCAGCGGCGCCACGGTGGAAGCCGTGTTGGCCCCGCCGTTGATCATGATGCGCGTGTTCATGGCCACGGCGAGGGTGGTGTTGACGGCGTAGGAGATGCGGTAGGTCCCCGTGACAGTTACGGTAAAGAGGGTATTGGTCCCGTCCACCGAGATACCGGCGGGTATGATCTGCCCCAGCGGCAGGGGTACGGGGGTGCCGCCCACGGCGGCGGTGAGGGCCGCGCCCGAGTTGTAGGCGAAGGCCGAGTTGGCCGTGGTGTTGGTACCGGTGGGGCCGGTGGCCCCGGTGGCGCCGGTGGCCCCCGTGTCGCCTGTCGGTCCGTCGGGCCCGATGGGCCCGGTGTCGCCCACAGTGCCCTGTGCGCCTGCAGGCCCCATGGGCCCCGTGGGTCCGGCGGGACCTGCCGGGCCTGTCGGCCCGCCGGGCGCGCCGGCGGCCCCTGTAGGGCCCGTGGCGCCAGTGGGGCCGGCCATCTCGGAGGAGGACAGCGCCTGCTGCATTTTAGACTTTAAGAAGAGCTGGCTGTAAGACGTGCTCTGAAGCAGATTCTGGACGCTCTGGTTGGCGTTGAGCAGGTCCTCAATGGTGGCCGGAGGGCCGCTCAGGCCGGGCAGCGTGCCCAGGATATACTGAAGCTTCTCCCCCTCGGCGTTGATTACGTGGCTGAGACCCAGCTCCTCCAGGGCGATGGAGGACAGTATCTGGTTGACGACATCATCTCTGGTCACATCAGGCGGCGTGGGGAAAGCGGGCATTGACAAGGAAATCTCCTCCAAGCATGATTTATTTTCATTTCAGGTCTTGCCCGTTTGACGGGTATGCTTATAGGATACGGTCGAGGAACAGCTTGCCCCCCTTGACACAGAGGCCGCACGGCAGATCTGCCAGCAGCAGCACCCTGCACAGCTGGCAGCGGCAGGGCGTGAGCATGTCTATAGAGCCCGTGAGGCAGGTCCGGCAGTCCCCCGCCCGGGAACAAAAGCACTTTGAGACGGGTTCTCTGCCCTCGCAGTCGATGAGAAGCTCTATCCTCTGTGTAGCGTCCTCCATACACACCCCGCAGAGCTCCAGGGCAAAGCATACCCTGAACCGGCCGGAGTGCGGTAGCTGAATGCTTGTGCCGTCACAGGAGAGAAGGTCCTCTCGGCAGCGGGCGCTGCCGGGGTCGCAGTTCCACCGGATCGGACAGCCGCGGTCATATGGGCCGGGTATGGCGGCAAAGCAGGCAAAGGGCTCGTATCGGCAGCCCGGAGGCGGGCAGGGGTCGGGCGCCGGGGGCGGACAGGGGCGGAGCGGAGCACAGGGCTTGGGCAGATATTCCAGCACCTTTTCCATCTTGTTCTTCAAGATCAGCTGGTTTTGCATCACCATCTCCAGCAGCGCAGTCACGCTCTTGTTTACCGCCAGAATCTCCCCGGTATCGGCGGGGCAGGAGAGGCATCGCGGGGTACCGGACGAGATACCGAGCACGTGCTGTATTTTTTCGCCCTCCGCGTTGAGGATGTGGCTGAGGGCCAGCTCCTCCATGGCGATGGACGACAGAATCATGTTAAGCGCCTGTTCACAGGTCAGGTCGGGGTTGGGCAATGGAAATTCGGGCATCGACACTGCGACACACCTCCTCTCAAACAATATATGCCGCCGGCAGGCGCAATGTCCCGCCATCGACACGGCTGGCAGCCCGGGTCAGGTAATGCGCGGCGGCAAGCGCTTGATTTCATTGCTTTTTCCCCTATTTTGGTGTAAGATATAGTATCATTTTCTGGGGGTGGGCGGATTGGACCTTTTCTGCTTCGCACAGCGTGACCCGAATGTCGCCGAGTTTCTCTCGAAGATTCCCTCTGAGCTGATCGCCGCCGGGCAGCTGGTGAGTATCC
>JBLJBF010000049.1:0-18329 GCA_047637855.1 Pseudoflavonifractor sp.
GCTGAAAATCAAAGAGGCTATCGTGGTGGAGGGGCGGTACGACAAGAACACCCTCTCCCAGCTGGTGGACACCGTGATCCTGGAGACCTCCGGGTTTGGCGTCTTCAAGGATGGGGAGCGGCTGGCCCTCCTGCGCCGGCTGGCCGCGGCGAGAGGACTCATAATCCTCACCGACTCCGACGGCGCGGGCTTTGTCATCCGCGGCTATCTCAAGGGGGCCATACCGGCGGAACAGGTCAAGCACGCCTATATTCCCGATGTTTGCGGCAAAGAGCGCCGCAAGCGCACCCCGGGTAAGGAGGGGAAGCTGGGCGTGGAGGGAATGAGCCCTCAGGTCCTGGAGACCGCCCTCCGCCGGGCGGGAGCCACCATACTGGACGGGGCTGAAGAGCGGTCAGGGGAGCGCCGGCCTGTCACCAAGGGGGACCTCTACGCCGCGGGGCTCTCGGGCACGCCCGCCGCCGCTGCCCGCCGCGCCGCGCTTCTCAAGGCGCTGGACCTGCCCGGGCACATGAGCGCCAACGCCCTTCTGGCTGTCCTCAACGCCCTGTACACCCCAGAGGAACTGCGAGAGGCTGTTTTTAACCTGAAACTTCCAGATTAAAATTAAAAAAGGCTCTTTACATTATGCACGCTGTGTGATATTGTATTATCCGCAAACAATAACTGATACTGATAAGGAGCCTAACATGGAACGCAGCATCCGTTATAGTAAAAAGCGCGAAGCCATTTTAGCGGCTATCCGAGAAACCGACCTCCACCCCTCTGCCGACTGGGTGTATCAAACGCTAAAGGCCGCCCATCCCGACCTCTCTCTGGGGACGGTCTACCGAAATCTGGCCTTTTTTAAGGAGCAGGGCATGGTCAACTGCGTCGGTGTGGTCAATGGGCAGGAGCGGTTCGACGCCGTCACCGAGCCCCACACCCACTTCATCTGCGACCGCTGCGGCGCGGTGATCGACCTCCATAGGATCCCTGTGGACCCGGCGCTGGACCATAAGGTGGGCGAGCAGTACGGGTTCCGGGTGGAACACCACAAGCTGGTCTTCCACGGCGTCTGTGGGGCGTGCCTTGCATCGCGCAAGTCAATTAGTTGAGCAAACCCATTTTATATAAAATCTTAGGAGGAGTTCTGTCATGAAAAAGTTTGTCTGTTCTGTCTGCGGGTATGTCTACGAGGGTGAGACTGCCCCCGATTTCTGCCCCATCTGTAAGGCCCCCGCCTCCAAGTTCATCGAGCAGGGCGTCGAGAAGACCTGGGCTGCCGAGCACGTGGTAGGCGTTGCCCAGGGCGCGCCCGAGGAGATTCTCGAGGGTCTGCGTATGAACTTCCAGGGCGAGTGCTCTGAGGTCGGCATGTACCTGGCCATGTCCCGCGTGGCCCACCGTGAGGGCTATCCCGAGATCGGCCTCTACTGGGAGAAGGCCGCCTTTGAGGAGGCCGAGCACGCGGCCAAGTTCGCCGAGCTGCTGGGCGAGGTGGTCACCGACTCCACCAAGAAGAACCTGCAGCTGCGGGTCGAGGCCGAGAACGGCGCGACCATGGGCAAGTTCGAGCTGGCCAAGAAGGCCAAGGAGCTGAACCTGGACGCCATCCACGACACCGTCCACGAGATGGCCCGCGACGAAGCAAGACACGGCAAGGCCTTTGAGGGTCTGCTGAACAGATATTTTAAGTAAGAAATGACACGGAATTTTTACCAGTGGCAATAGGGTAAAACCTTATATCTCCTATTATCAATGGTATTTTCGGGAACAAATCACACATAGCAAGCAGGGAACGCGAAATAACCGCGTTCCCTGCTTTTTTATGTCCATAGTGTGATTGTGGTGTGACTGTTCAACATGACGCCGCAGGCTGCTATGGGGTTTTATGAGGACTTAAACAGGCAACACACCGGAACAGCCGGTTCTATTTCATTTATTTTGTGTGGCCCGGTCAAAAAACAGGCGGTGGACCATGTCCTCACCACACCATGGTGGCGAAATAGTCATCAGGGGTCTCGGCCCGGCGGATCTGCTCCACCGTGCCATCCTCCTTCAGCAGCAGCTCGGCCGAGCGGAGGCGGCCATTGTAGTTATAACCCATGGCGAAACCGTGGGCCCCCGTATCGTGGAGGACCAGCAGATCCCCCCGCTCGATCTCGGGGAGCATACGGTCCACGGCGAACTTGTCGTTGTTCTCGCAGAGGGAGCCGGTCACGTCGTACTTGTGGTCGTGTGGGGCGGCCTCCTTCCCCATTACGGTGATGTGGTGATAGGCCCCGTACATGGCGGGCCGCATGAGGTTGGCGGCGCAGGCGTCCACCCCCACGTACTCCTTATAAGTGTGCTTGAAGTGGAGGACACGGGTGGCAAGGCAGCCGTAAGGCCCCAGCATAAAACGGCCCAGCTCGGCGTAGATGGCCACCTCTCCCATTCCGGCCGGGACCAATACCCGCTCGTACTGCGCCCGCACCCCCGCGCCGATGGCGGCGATGTCGTTGGCGCTCTGCTCGGGCCGGTAGGGAATGCCCACGCCGCCCGAGAGATTGATAAAGGCGATCTCGCAGCCGGTCTCCCGCTGAAGCTCTGCCGCGGTCTCGAAGAGAATGCCCGCCAAGGTGGGGTAGTACTCGTTGGAGAGGGTGTTGGACGCCAGGAAAGCGTGGATTCCAAAGCGCTTGGCTCCCATGGCCTTCAGCTTTCGGAAGCCCTCGGCGAGCTGGGCGCGGGTAAAGCCGTACTTGGCGTCGCCGGGGTTATCCATCACCTGAAAGCCCTCTTCGCTCTCCCCGATGGCGAAGGACCCGCCGGGGTTATAGCGGCAGGAGATCGTCTCGGGGATATAGCCGATGGTGTCCTTCAAAAAGTCGATATGGGTGAAGTCGTCCAGATTGATGACGGCGCCCAGTTCCTCGGCCAGTACAAACTCCTCGGCGGGAGTATCGTTGGAGGAGAACATGATCTCCTCCCCGCCCACGCCGCACCGCTGGGCCAGCATCAGCTCGGTGAGGGAGGAGCAGTCCATACCGCAGCCCTCCTCGTGGAGGAGCTTCAGAATGGCGGGGGTAGGGGTAGCCTTCACGGCGAAGTACTCCCGGAACCCCGGATTCCAGGCAAAGGCGGCCTTAAGCCGCCGGACGTTGGCGCGGATGCCCGCCTCATCATAGAGGTGGAAGGGCGTGGGATACCGGGCCGTGATGGCTTCCAGCTGATCTTGGGTGACAAAGGGCGTTTTCATAGGATTCCCCCGCTTAAATCAAAAGTATGTTTTATTTTATAAGATATAGGGTGGGTTTGTCAAATGGTACATGACCAATTCGGGCCAGTTTTTACGGAGCGCCGAAAAAATGAGATTAGCACTCTCGATGATAGAGTGCTAATATTTACAGTTCCGTCATAAATGATACAAGATTTGTTTACAAATCCGGCCTATACTAAGACCATAAACAAAACAGGGGCCGACAGGCCCCGGAAAAGGAGCGATTATTATGTTTGGCATGCTTCCCTTTGAGCGCGGTAACGACAACTTTTTCGACCTGTTTGACAACTTCGAGCGCAGATTCTCCGCAGGTTCTCTCCCCTCGGCCAACGCTTTCCGTACCGACATCAAGGACGCGGGCGACAAGTATGTTCTGGAGGCAGAGATTCCCGGCTTCAGCAAGGAGGACATCAACCTGGACCTGAAGGACGGCGTCCTTACCATCTCCGCGCAGCACAGTGAGAACAAGGAGGAGAAGGACGAGGCGGCGGGCTATCTCCGCCGGGAGCGCCGCTACGGCTCCTTCACCCGCAGCTTTGACGTGAGCGGGATTGACGAGGAGGGCATCACCGCCGCCTACAACAACGGCGTGCTGGAGCTGAAGCTCCCCAAGGCCCAGCCCTCTTTGCCCGAGTCCCGCAGGATCGCCATTGAGTGACAGGATACCGAAACGACCGGTCGGCAGCCGCCGACCGGTCGTTCTTTCTGCCCGCACACCCGGTTGGGCGGGATGACCCCATCCCGCCGCCCGTGGCATCGGCCCTACGCGATTTAGCACTCTACATACATGAGTGCTAATTGTTTACACGCCGTTCATGATTTTCCCTTTTCATGGGCCTATACTATGTTTAAAAGAAATTCTTCCCACTGAGAGGAGTGTTTGACTATGAATATGCAGAAATTTACCCAAAAAGCTCTGGAGGCCGTGCAGAACGCCCAGACCATTGCCCAGGAGTACGGCCAGCAGCAGATCGAGCAGACCCATCTGCTCTACGCGCTTCTGACGGCCGAGGAGGGCCTTGTACCCCAGCTCCTGGGGAAGATGGGCATCAGCGCCCCCTCCCTCACCGCCGCCGTCAAGGCCGAGGTGGAAAAGCTGCCCCGCGTCTCGGGCTCGGGCCGGGAGGCCGCCAAGGTCTACATCGCCACCGACGTGGACAAGGCCCTCAACCGGGCCGAGCAGATCGCCGGGGGCATGAAGGACGAGTACGTCTCGGTGGAGCACCTGCTCCTGGCGTTGGCGGAGACCGCCAATTCCACCCTCAAGTCCCTCTTGAAGACCTATCGGATCACCTCCGAGGGCATTTTACAGGCCCTCTCCTCTGTGCGGGGCAATCAGCGGGTTACCTCGGACAACCCGGAGGAGACCTACGACGCGCTGAAGAAATACGGCTCTGACCTGGTGGAGCGGGCGGCGCAGAACAAGCTGGACCCGGTCATCGGCCGGGACGACGAGATCAGAAACGTCATCCGCATCCTCTCCCGCAAGACCAAGAACAACCCCGTCCTCATCGGCGAGCCCGGCGTCGGCAAGACCGCCATTGCCGAGGGGCTGGCCCAGCGCATTGTCAAGGGGGACGTGCCCACCTCCCTGAAGGACAAGACCATCTTCGCCTTGGATATGGGGGCCCTCATCGCGGGGGCAAAGTACCGGGGCGAGTTTGAGGAGCGGCTCAAGGCCGTGCTGGCCGAGGTGAAGAAGAGCGAGGGCCGCATCCTCCTCTTTATCGACGAGCTGCACACCATTGTGGGCGCGGGCAAGACCGAGGGGGCCATGGACGCGGGCAACTTATTGAAGCCCCTGCTGGCCCGGGGCGAGCTCCACTGCATCGGGGCCACCACCCTCAACGAGTACCGCCAGTATATCGAGAAGGACGCCGCATTGGAGCGGCGGTTCCAGCCCGTGCAGGTGAACGAGCCCACCGTGGAGGACACGGTGGCCATCCTCAGGGGCCTCAAGGAGCGGTACGAGGTCTACCACGGCGTGAAGATCACCGACGCCGCCATCCTCGCCGCCGCCTCCCTCTCCAACCGCTATATTACCGACCGGTTCCTGCCCGACAAGGCCATCGACCTCATCGACGAGGCCTGCGCCATGCTGCGCACCGAGATCGACTCCATGCCCACCGAGCTGGACGTCATCTCCCGCAAGATTATCCAGCATGAGATCGAGGAGGCCGCCCTGAAAAAGGAGACCGACAAGCTCTCTCTGGAGCATCTGGCCGAGCTCCAGCGGGAGCTCTCCGATATGCGGGAGGAGTTTAAGGCCAAAAAGGCCCAGTATGAGAATGAGAAGAGCGCCATCGGCAAGGTGCAGAAGCTCCGGGAGGAGCTGGAGCGCGCCAACGCCGACCTGGAGAAGGCCCAGCGGGAGTACGACCTGGAGAAGGCCGCCCAGCTCCAGTACGGCAGAATCCCCGAGCTTCAGAAGGCCATCGCGGCCGAGGAGGCGCTGGCCCACGAGGGCCATGCCCACAGCCTCCTGCGGGACAAGGTGACCGAAGAGGAGATCGCCCGCATCATCGAGCGCTGGACCGGCATCCCGGTGGCCCGGCTTATGGAGGGGGAGCGGGAGAAGCTCCTCCACCTGGAGGACATCCTCCACAAGCGGGTGGTGGGTCAGGACGAGGCTGTGCGCCTGGTGAGCGAGGCCATCCTCCGCTCCCGCGCCGGCATCGCCGATCCGGATAAGCCCATCGGCTCCTTCCTCTTCCTGGGCCCCACCGGCGTGGGCAAGACCGAGCTGGCCAAGACTTTGGCCGAGGCCCTGTTCGACAGTGAAAAAAATCTAATCCGCATCGACATGAGCGAGTATATGGAGAAGTTCAGCGTCTCCCGCCTCATCGGAGCCCCTCCGGGCTACGTGGGGTACGAGGAGGGGGGTCAGCTCACCGAGGCGGTGCGGCGCAAACCGTACAGCGTCGTCCTCTTCGATGAGGTGGAGAAGGCCCATCCCGATGTGTTCAACGTCCTGCTCCAGGTGCTGGACGACGGGCGCATCACCGACAGCCAGGGCCGCACCGTGGACTTCAAGAACACCATCCTCATCCTCACCTCCAACCTGGGCAGCCAGTACCTGCTCGATGGGATCGACTCCAGCGGTGAGATCTCCCAGGAGGCCAGGGAACAGGTGGAGGGCCTGCTCAAGCGCTCCTTCCGCCCGGAGTTCTTAAACCGGCTGGACGAGATCGTCTTCTACAAGCCCCTCACCAAGAGCAACATCACAGTCATCATCGACCTGCTGATGCACGACCTCAACCGTCGCCTGGCCGACAAGCAGATCTCCGTAACCCTCACCCCCGCCGCCAAGGAGTTCATCGTGGACAGCGCCTACGACCCGATCTACGGCGCCCGTCCCCTGCGCCGTTTCGTGCAGCACAACGTGGAGACCCTCATCGGCCGCAAGATCATCGCGGCGGAGGTCCTCCCCGGCACAAGCCTCACCGTGGACGTGCGCAATGGCGAGCTGACTTTGGATTAATGGAGCGTGTCCCCCCTGCCTGGACGGGCAGGGGGGATCATTTTGCGTTACTTGGGGTGATATACCCGAATGGAAGCTGTGGTATTTTGCCCTTGTTGCTTGGTACGGATAGTGGTATAATACTTCGACCGATTACAACGAAAAGGGGATCTTATCATGACGTATAAAGAGGAATTCATCACCTTCATGGTGCGCTCCGGCGTGCTCACCTTTGGCGACTTCACCACCAAATCCGGGCGCAAGACCCCCTATTTCATCAATACGGGCAATTATAAGACCGGGGCCCAGGCCGCCAAGCTGGGGGACTACTACGCCGCCTGCATTCAGGAGAACCTGCCTGACAGGGTGGACTGTCTCTTTGGCCCCGCCTACAAGGGGATCCCCCTGGCGGTGGCCGCGGCCTCCTCTCTCTACCGCAATTACGGCCGGGACCTGCCCTACTGCTTCAACCGCAAGGAGGCCAAGGACCACGGCGAGGGCGGCAGCATGGTGGGGTACAAGCCCCAGGCCGGCGACAGGGTCGTCATCGTGGAGGATGTGGTGACGGCGGGCACCGCCGTGCGTGAGACCATCGAGCTCTTTTCCCACGTGGCCGCGGTGGACCTGTGCGCCCTCATCGTCTCGGTGGACCGGATGGAGCGGGGCACGGGGGACAAAACCACACTGGACGAGCTGCGGGAGACCTGCGGCATGGCGGTCTACCCCATCGTCACCGTGCGGGAGGTCATCGCCTTCCTGCACAATAATCCCATCGACGGCAAGGTCTGCATTGACGACGAGATGAAGGGCAGAATGGAAGCGTACTTGAAGGAGTACGGCGCCCGCTGATGCCGGTACTTTGTAGGAGCGGTCTCCGACCGCCTGTGTGAAATTACGAAGGAGAGGGGGGAGGGCATGGGCATTCACGACGGACACAGAAAGCGCCTCAAGGGCGAGTTTCTGGCACGGCCCGATACCTTCCCCGACCATAAGCTCTTAGAGCTGCTCCTTTTCTACGTCAACCCCCGGGGGGACGTAAACCCCGCCGCCCATGCGCTGCTGGAGCGGTTCGGGTCACTGGCGGGCGTGCTGGACGCCACGCCCGAGGCGCTGATGAACTGCCCCGGCATCGGGGAGCACGCCGTGTCCCTCCTCCGGGTGGTGAAGGAGCTGGGCCGCCGGTACGACGCCCAGCGGACGGGCATGGAGGACGTGGTCTCCTCCGTGCGGGACGCCGCCGGGTTCTTCCGGCCCTGTTTTTACGGTGCGCGCAGCGAGATGGTGTTCCTCCTGTGCATGGACGGGAAGGGCAAGGTGCTGGGCTGCCCCAAGGTGGGGGAGGGCAACGTGAACGCCGCAGAGATCGCCGCCCGGCAAATAGTCGAAAAGGCCCTCAACCACAATGCGGCCCAGGTCATTCTGGCCCACAACCATGTCTCCGGGCTGGCCCTGCCCTCCAGCGAGGACCGGGCTACCACCCTCTATCTGAGGGAGCTTCTGCGCCAGGTGGGTGTGGTGCTGGTGGACCACATGATCTTCGTGGACGACGACATGGTCTCCATGCGGGACAGCGGCCATCTGAGAGAATAAAAATAGAATGAAATTCCTCTTGCAATAGAACGTTTGTTTTGATAGAATATTTGTACGAAGCGGTGAGCGCCCGGGAGCAGGGGTATAACGACGAAGCGGAGCGAAAAGGCAGAGGGGGCGCAGCCCCCGGCGCATTTTTGCGCAGTCGGAGAAGCTATACGCCGTCGCGGAGGGTGCGAACCGTGACAAAGGAAGCGGTGAGCCGCCGAGCAGGGGCGCCTGGACCGGAGAACGGATCGCCGCGCCAGTCTGCGGACTGGCCTCGCAATAATGGGGGACGCGGGTCGATGAGGACATCGACCCTACGTATATCCATCGACTCCCGCCCGTAGAGGCCGATGTCCTCATCGGCCCGCAACCGAGCCCTTTGCATAACGGCAGCGACCCGCACACACCATACATGATTGGAACATGGAGGGGATTTTATGACTGCGATAGAGCTCCAAGGCCGCGCCGCCAAGGGGGCCGCCCGCGCCCTGAGCACGGCGGGCACGCTTAAAAAGAACACCGCGCTGGAGGCCATTGCCCGCGCCCTGGAGACCCATGTGTCCGGCATTCTCTCAGCCAACGCCGAGGACCTGAAGGCCGCCCGGGAGAGCGGCATGCGGGGCTCCCTCCTGGACCGGCTGGCCCTGGACGAAAGTCGCATCGCCGCCATGGCCGAGGGAGTGCGCCAGGTGGCCGCCTTACCCGACCCCATCGGCGAGACCGTCGAGACCGTCCGGCGGCCCAACGGGCTGGTCATCGGCAAGCGCCGGGTTCCCCTGGGGGTTATCGGCATCATCTATGAGGCCCGGCCCAACGTGACGGTGGACGCCGCCGCCCTCTGTCTCAAATCGGGCAACGCCGTCATCCTCCGGGGGGGAAAGGAAGCTTTCCACTCCAACTCGGCCCTGACCGCGCTCATGCGCGGCGCGCTGGAGGAGGCCGGCCTGAGCGCAGACTGTGTCTCGCTGGTACAGGACACCAGTCGGGAGAGCGCGGCCGAGCTGATGAACCTGACCGAATATCTGGACGTACTCATCCCCAGAGGGGGCGCCGGACTCATCCAGACCGTGGTGCGCAATGCCCGGGTCCCCGTCATCCAGACCGGGGTTGGGGTCTGCCACATCTACGTCCATGAGGGGGCCAATCTTCAGATGGCGGCCGACATTCTCTACAACGCCAAGACGAGCCGGCCCTCGGTATGCAACGCCGCCGAGTGCGTGCTGGTGGACCGGGCGGTGGCCGGGGACTTCCTGCCCATGGCCTGGGAGCGGCTGAGTGGGAAGAACGTCCAGTGGCGCGCCTGCCCCGAGGCCCTGGCGATCCTGGGCAGCCGGGCCGTCCCCGCCGCCGACAGCGACTGGGACACCGAGTTTGGGGACTACACCTTGGCGGCCAAGGTGGTCTCGGGGTATGAGGAGGCGGTCGATTTCATCGCCGCCCACGGCACGGGCCACTCGGAGGCCATCGTGACGGCCGACTACTTCACCGCCCAGAGCTTTCTGGACGAGGTAGACGCGGCGGCGGTCTACGTCAACGCCTCCACCCGCTTCACCGACGGGTTTGAATTCGGACTGGGGGCCGAGATCGGCATCTCCACCCAGCGGATGCACGCCCGGGGGCCCATGGGCCTCAGGGAGCTCACCTCGTCCAAATATGTGATCTACGGCACCGGGCAGGTACGGTGAGCATAGAATGGAGCGCCCCCAGTATCGGGGGGCGCTCCATTTTCCTGTGCGGCGCGGCGTCCATATACATACGGGTTTACCCGTATGGACGAATAGAGAGGTGCTGTTTATGGAAAAGGCCATTGTGATGACCGCCTGCGGCGGCCTACTGGTCTGCGATCTGGGGCCCCTTCCCCCTGCCGGCGAGGGCTGTGTGCTGGAGCTGTCGCTGACGCTGGAGCGGGTACGCCCCGAGGCCCGTACCGCCGTGGCCCTCACCCTCACCGAGGTGGACGAAGAGGACAGGGAGTTCCCCCGCGGGACGCGCATTTTGCTGGTTCCCCCCCACCACGACGAGGGGCCCAAGGACGTGACCGTGGAGAACGTCCGGTTTCTCCTCCCCTGCGAGCTGAGCGTGGGCGGCCCGGAGGGCCGCCGTTTCCGGGTACGATATGAACGCCAGTGTATCGACTGCCCCGCCGTCTGCGAGCTGACCCAGGCATAAAACAGGCTGTCTGGGGGGATCTCCATCCCCCCAGACAGCCTGTCGAAAAAGTCTTTTCAACAGGCTGCAGCATTTTTTATCACTTTAAAAAAGTGATGAAAAATGGTTTTCCTGCACGCGAAAGGGAAAGGCTGACGGTTCCCTTTCACACTATCCTTCCCTCCAAGGCTTTCGGCTGGGCGCTTTTTGACAGGCTGAGGGGCGTCGACGACGCCGTCCCTACCCCAGGTCCTCCAGCTCCTCCAGCCAGAGGCGGACCGAGGCGTCGCTGGGCATACGCCAGTCGCCCCGGGGGGAGAGGGTGACCGAGCCCACCTTGGGCGCGTCGGGCATAGAGGAGCGCTTGAACTGCTGGGCGAAGAAACGGCGGCAGAATACCCGTAGCCACTTGAGGATGACCGCCCGCTCATACCGCCTGCCGAAGGCCTGCTCGGCCAGGCGCAGGATCTTTTTGGGGGGCATCCCCCAGCGGAGGAAATAGTAGAGGAAGAAGTCGTGAAGCTCATACGGCCCAACCAGGTCCTCGGTCTTCTGGGCGATGTTTCCGTTCACGGCGGGCAGCAGCTCAGGGGAGACAGGAGTGTCCAGAATATCCACAAGCACGTTGGCGAGGCGGGGGTCCTCATCCCCCTTGTCCCCGGCTACCGTGGAGACCAGATGGCGCACCAGCGTCTTGGGGATGGAGGCATTGACGGCGTACATACTCATATGGTCGCCGTTATAGGTGCACCAGCCCAAAGCCAGCTCGCTCAGGTCCCCCGTACCCACCACCAGCCCGTCGGTCTGGTTGGCCAGGTCCATGAGCACCTGGGTGCGCTCCCGCGCCTGGGCGTTCTCAAAGGTCACGTCGTGGCGGTCCATAGGCTGGCCGATATCCTTGAAGTGGGACTTGACCGAGCCCGTGATGTCGATGCGCCGGAGGGTGGCCCCCAGCCGCTCGGCCAGCTCTACGGCATTGTCCCGGGTGCGGTCGGTGGTGCCGAAGCAGGGCATGGTGACCGCCAGGATATCGCCCGCCGGGCGATCCAGAAGCTTCATGGCCACGGCGGCGATGAGGATGGCCAGCGTACTGTCCAGCCCGCCCGACAGCCCCACCACGGCGGACTTGGCCCCCGTGTGCTCCAGCCGCTGCTTAAGGCCCAGGGCCGCGATAAGCAAAATCTCGTCGCAGCGGGCCTTGCGCTCGGCCGCGTCCTCGGGGACAAAGGGACTGGGGGAGACATAGCGGGTGAGGGCGGTGTCCCCCGGCTCCAGGGCAAAGGGGATCTCCCGGGCCCCCTCCGCCGCGGGGAAGACGCTCACCCGCCGCCGCTCGTAGGCCAGGCGGGCTATGTCGATCTCACTGACGGTGAGCCCCGTGGAAAAACGCCGTTCGGCCAGCAGGACGCCGTTCTCGGCGACCATGTTGTGCCCAGAGAAGACCAGATCGGTGCTGCTCTCCCCCTCCCCGGCGTTGGCGTACACATAGCCGCAGACCAGCCGGGCCGACTGCCCCGTGACCAGTCCCCGGCGGTAAGCGGCCTTGCCCACCGCCTCATTGGAGGCCGAGAGATTGAGGATGACCGTGGCTCCGGCTGCGGCCAGCTCGCCCGAGGGCGGGCGGACGGTCCAGAGGTCCTCGCAGAGCTCCACCCCCACGGCGAGGTCCGGCATGGTCTCACAGCGGAAGATCTGGCCCGAGCCGAATGGGATGCGGTCCTTGCCGCACAGGCAGACAGTCATGTCCTCCTCGGGCGCGGGGGTAAACCAGCGCCTCTCATAAAATTCGCCGTAGTTGGGGAGGTGCCGCTTGGGGATGACCCCCAGAATGTCCCCCTTGAACATCACGGCGGCGCAGTTGTAGAGCTTATTCTTGTGGCGCACCGGCAGCCCCAGGGCCGTCACCATATCCAGATGCTTGGTGGCCTCCAGCACGGTGCCCAGGGCCTCCTCCGCCGCGTCCAACAGGACGCTCTGCAAAAAGAGGTCGCCGCAGGTGTACCCCGTGAGGCATAGCTCGGGCAGCGCCAGCACCCGCACACCCTGGTGATAGGCCTCCCGCATCAGCGTAAAGCAGGCCTCCGCGTTGTGGCGGCAGTCGGCTACCTTGACGACCGGCGTCCCGGCCGCGACCTTGATGAATCCGTCCCGCATGGCATGACCCTCCTTTGAGTTAGATTTATCATACTGCAATCGAAGCGGAAACGCAATAGACCCGAAGGACCCCGGCCTTCCGGCCGGGGTCCTTCGGGTGTGTGTTGTTCTGCAAAAGGATGGAGAGGGATTTGGTTGGGAGGATGTTTGTTGGCTCTTCCTGAGTCCGTTGTTATCATATCCAGAATTTAAGGCTAATTCATGAAGGCAGTGTGAATATTTTGTAAACTCAGGAGAAAACATCAAAATACCGGGGCGGCCGAGCAATGTCTTCCACTTGACAGCGGCTTTTTCAAGTGATATAGTTTGCACAACAAAGGCAATGACGGGGAAGAAGCCCTGTTACGGTCCCTCAGAGAGGATGCGCCATCGGCTGCGAGCGCGTCTGGGATACGGACAGCGGATCAACCACCCCCGAGCCGCCCGCTGAAACCATAGTAGGCCGGGCCGGGTCCTCCCGTTACAGAGGTCACAAGCGGCGGTCTTCAGACAGACCGCAAGCAGGGTGGAACCGTGGGACGTGATACGCGCCTCACCCCTGAAAATATCAGGGGTGAGGCGCGTTTTTTGAAACGCCTGCCCCGCACGCCGGGCGGGCCCCGCTCGCCCGTATCAGGAAAGGATGGATCACTATGGCAGACGAACTAAACCTCTATACCTTTGAAAACCCCGAGTACCGAAAGGCCTACTGGCACACCTCCTCCCACATCTTGGCCCAGGCCATGAAGCACCTCCACCCCGAGGTGAAGCTGGCCATCGGCCCCGCCATTGAGGAGGGCTTTTACTACGACTTTGACACCCCCCGTCCCTTTACCCCCGAGGACCTCGCGGCCCTGGAGGAGGAGATGCGCAAGATCTGCAAGGAGAAGCTGCCCCTGGAGCGCTTTGAGCTGCCCCGGGCCGAGGCCGTCAAGCTGATGGAGGAGCGGGAGGAGCCCTATAAGGTAGAGCTGATCCACGATCTGCCCGAGGACGCGGCTCTCTCCTTCTACAGGCAGGGAGACTTTGTGGATCTGTGCGCCGGGCCCCACCTGGACTCCACCGGCCGGGTGAAAGGCAACGCCATCAAGCTCACCAGCGCCACCGGCGCTTACTGGCGCGGCGACTCCAGCCGCAAGATGCTCCAGCGCATCTACGGCATCTCCTTCCCCAGGAAGGAGGAGCTGGACGCCTACCTCGCCAGAATAGAGGAGGCCCGCAAGCGGGACCACAACAAGATCGGCCGCGAGCTGGAGTACTTCACCACGGTGGACGTGATCGGCCAGGGCCTGCCCGTGCTTCTGCCCAAGGGAGCCCGGGTGGTGCAGCTTCTCCAGCGCTGGGTGGAGGACACCGAGCAAAAGTGGGGTTATCTCCTCACCAAGACCCCCCTCATGGCCAAGCGGGAGCTCTATAAGATCTCCGGCCACTGGGACCACTACCTGGACGGGATGTTCGTCATGGGCGATCCCCATGACGAGAGCAAGGAGTGCTTTGCCCTCCGGCCCATGACCTGCCCCTTCCAGTACCAGGTCTACCTGAACCGGGCGCGCAGCTACCGGGACCTGCCCATGCGCCTGGGCGAGACCTCCACCCTTTTCCGCAACGAGGATTCGGGCGAGATGCACGGCCTGATCCGTGTGCGGCAGTTCACCATCTCGGAGGGGCATCTCATCATCCGCCCCGACCAGCTGGAAAAGGAGTTTAAAGACTGCCTGGAGCTGGCTAAGTACAGCCTGGAGACCTTGGGTCTGCTGGAGGACTGCACCTTCCGTTTCTCCCAGTGGGACCCGGCCAACCCCGGCAACAAGTATGAGGGCAGCGCCGAGCAGTGGGACATGGCGCAGAGCGCAATGGGCAAGATCCTCGACCATCTGGGCGTAAAATACGCCATCGGCATCGACGAGGCCGCCTTCTACGGACCCAAGCTGGACATTCAGTATAAGAACGTTTTCGGCAAGGAGGACACCCTCGTCACCATCCAGATCGACATGCTCCTGGCCCAGAAGTTCGGCATGGAGTACACCGACCAGGACGGCAAGAAGGCCACCCCCTATATCATTCACCGCACCAGCATGGGCTGCTACGAGCGGACCCTGGCCTACCTGCTGGAGAAGTACGCCGGAGCCCTCCCCGCGTGGCTGGCTCCCGAGCAGGCCCGCATCCTCCCCATCACCGACCGGGCCGCCGAGTTCGCTGGCGAGGTCGCCAGGCAGCTGGAGGCCGTAGGGCTGCGCGTCACGGCCGACTACCGCAATGAGAAGATCGGCAAGAAGATACGGGACGCTCAGCTGGAAAAGATCCCTTATATGCTGGTCATCGGCGACAAAGAGGTGGAGGCCGCCTCGGTGGCAGTCCGCCACCGCAGCGGCGAGGACATGGGAACGCTCAGTCTTGAGGAGTTCATCGGTATCCTCCAGGACGAGGCAGACCGGAAGCTGCGCAAATAAAGCATCGGCGGAGCGCCCGCAGCGGGCGCTCCGCTTTCTGCGCGGGCAAATACGCGCAAAAAGCGACAAAAGGTTTGCTAATTACTTCGGGATCGGATATACTGTATTCTGAAATTTCGCCATGACAGGAGCCGCCTATGACCAAGCTGGAATTTGCCGTGCCCACCCTCTTCGGACTGGAAGGTCTCTGCGCAGACGAGCTGCGCCGCCTGGATCTGCCCGACGTGCGGGCCGAAAACGGCCGTGTGCTCTGCGGGGGCAGCCTTTCCGACATCCCCCGCCTCAACCTGAACCTGCGCACGGGGGAGCGGGTACTCCTCGTTCTGGGCAGCTTTCCCGCCGCCGACTTCGACTCCCTCTTTGAGGGCGTGAAGGCCCTGCCCTGGGAGGACTTTATTCCCAAAAACGGCGCTTTCCCCGTGAAGGGCCACTCCCTCAACTCGGCCCTCCACTCGATCCCGGCCTGCCAGTCTATTGTAAAGAAGGCCGTGGCCGCCCGGCTGGGCGGGGCGTACGGGCTGGAGACTTTGCCCGAGGACGGTCCCCTCTTCCAGCTCCAGTTCTCCCTTATGAAGGACGTCGCTACCCTCATGCTGGACACCTCGGGTCAGGGACTTCACAAGCGGGGCTACCGGGCCGTGGGTGTTGTGGCCCCCCTGCGGGAGACGCTGGCCGCGGCAATGGTACTCCTCTCCCGTTACCGGGGCAGGGACCCCTTTCGCGACCCCTTCTGCGGCTCGGGCACCATCGCTATCGAGGCCGCCCTCATCGCCAAAAACCGGGCTCCGGGTCTGGACCGCTCCTTCTCCGCCCAGAAATGGCCCTGGCTGCCCGCCCAAGCCTGGCTGGACGGGGCCGGGGAGGCCATGGACAGGGAGTATGACGGTACGTACGACATCTGGGGCGGGGATATCGACCCCGCCGCCGTGGCCATTGCCCGCTCCAACGCCGAGAAGGCGGGGGTGGAGGAGCTGGTGCGGTTTGACGTGGCCGACGCCACGGCCTTCCACCCCGACGCGCCCAAGGGGCGCATCGTCACCAACCCCCCATACGGGGAGCGCATTATGGAGCGGCGAGAGGCCGAGGGGCTCTACGCCGCCTTTGGACAGGCTTACGAGACCCTGCCCCCCGGATGGGAGCTTTTTCTTCTCTCCTCCCACACCGAATTCGAGCGGACCTTCGGCCATCCTGCGGATAAAAAACGCAAGCTCTACAACGGCATGATTAAATGTGACCTGTTTCAGTACGGGAAGCGCTGAGCCGCCGAGCAGGGGCAGTAAGCGCTGAGCCGCCGAGCAGAAGCAATTAGGGACCCCGCCATCCCACACGACGGAAGGAAGATCCCCATGAAACACCTCTTTATTATCAATCCCGCCGCGGGGAAACGGGGCAGCACCAGCGCGCTGGTCGCCCAAATTAAGGCGCTTTTTGAAACCCGGAAGCTCAACTATGAGATCGCCTTCACCGCCGCCGTGGGGGACGCCGAGCGCATCACCCGGCAGGCCGCCGAACAGGGCGAACCCGTGCGGGTCTATGCCTGCGGGGGCGACGGTACCCTGAACGAGGTGGTCAACGGGGCGGCGGGACACAGCTTTATGGCCGTGACCAATTACCCCAAGGGGACGGGAAATGATTTTCTCAAAATCTTCGGCAGGAACTACCACGACCGGTTCTGCGACCTGGAGGCTCTGGCAGACGGCCCCCAGGTCGCTCTCGACCTGATGGACTGCAACGGCAAGCTGGGCATTGGCTCTATCTGCGCGGGGCTGGACGCCCGGGTGGCGGCCGACGTACATAAGTACAAGGGCCTCCCCCTGGTGAGCGGCATCGGGGCCTATATCCTGGCTTTGATTGAAAACGTCCTTTTTAAAGGCTGCTCACGGCCCACCCGGGTGGAGGTGGCGGGACGGGTCACCGACGAGGAGACCACCATCATCTGCGTGATGAACGGCCGGTACTACGGCGGCGGTTTCATGCCCATAGGGGACTCCGAGCCCGACGACGGCGTACTGGACATGCTGGTGGTGCCCCGGGTGAGCCTCCTTACGCTTCTGCGGGTGGTAGGCCCTTACGCCAAGGGCCGTTACCGAAAATTCCCCGACCTCATCAAAGACTACCATGGAACCGAGCTCTCTCTCTCCTCCGGCGAGAAGCTGGTGGCGGTGGTGGATGGGGAGGTCATGTGGGACACCCGGTTCACCATCCGGCTGTCCGAGCACAAGATCAACTTCTTCTACCCCGGAGACCTCTCCTATCGGGCGGCGCGTTAGCACTCTCCCCACCCCATTGTGAACAAATTTTTAATTTTACCAAAATCAACCCTCTTTTTTAAATAGGGGGTTGATTTTTTTGTCCGGACGGGGTATTATCATACTTGGATTTAGCACTCATATCAAAAGAGTGCTAAGGCCCTAAACGGGTTATCGAAAATATTAATATAGGAGGCAGATTCAGATGAAGCTTAAACCCCTGGCCGACCGTGTCATCATTAAGCTGGTAGAAGCCGAGGAGACCACCAAGAGCGGACTCATTCTCACCGGCAGCGCCAAGGAAAAACCCGAGGTGGCTGAGGTCATCGCGGTGGGTCCCGGAGGTATGGTGGATGGCAAGGAGATCACCATGACCGTCCAGGTGGGCGATAAGGTCATCACCAGCAAGTACTCCGGCACCGAGGTCAAGGTCGATGGCGAGGAGTACACCATCGTCCGTCAGAACGACATTCTCGCGATCGTAGAATAATTTAGGAGGAAATTCAAATGCCTAAGATCATTTGCTATGGCGAGGAAGCCCGCCGTGCTATGGAGCGCGGCGTCAACCAGCTCGCCGATACCGTTAAAATCACCATGGGTCCCAAGGGCCGCAACGTGGTGCTGGACAAGAAGTTCGGCTCCCCCCTGGTCACCAACGACGGCGTGACCATCGCCAAGGAGATCGAGCTGGACGACCCCTTTGAGAACATGGGCGCTCAGCTTGTCAAGGAAGTCTCCACCAAGACCAACGATGTGGCCGGCGACGGCACCACCACCGCTACCGTGCTGGCCCAGGCCATCATCCGCGAGGGTCTGAAGAACCTGGCCGCGGGCGCTAACCCCATGGTCATGAAGAAGGGCATCGCCAAGGCCACTGACGCCGCCGTGGCCGAGATCAAAAAGAACTCCAAGAAGGTGTCCGGCAGCGAGGACATTGCCCGCGTGGGCGCCGTCTCCTCCGGCGAGGACACCATCGGCACTTTGATCGCCGAGGCCATGGAGAAGGTGGGCCACGACGGCGTCATCACTGTCGAGGAGTCCAAGACCGCCGAGACCTACAGCGAGGT
>JBLJBF010000050.1:0-13927 GCA_047637855.1 Pseudoflavonifractor sp.
TGCACCACCGTATCCGCCATGAAGATGGCCAAGGATATGCTTATTGCCGACGAGGAGTGCAACATGGTGCTGGTCTGCGGCGGATACCGCAACTGCGACCTCATCGACTTCACGGATAACGACGTCTCCTTTATGTTCAACCTGTCGGCCGGAGGCGGAGCGATTCTGCTGAAGAAGAACCACGACAAAAACCTGCTGCTGGGCACCCACCTCATTACCGACGGCTCCATCGTCTGGACGGCGGGCGGCGCCGTTGGCGGCACCGCCAATCCCGTCACCGCCGCCAACTACGGCGAGCTTAACAAGCTCCGGCTGATGGACGCGGCCAAGATGAAGCAGCTCCTCAACGAGAAGTCCAGTTCCAACTGGGCGACCTGCATCGACAAGGCGCTGAAAAAGTCGGGCTACGAGCAGGGCGATATCGACTACCTCAGCATTTTGCACATCAAGCGCTCGGGCCATCTGGCCATGCTCAAGGACCTGGGTCTCTCCGAGGACCAGAGCATCTATCTGGAGCAGTACGGCCATGTGGGTCAGGTAGACCAGATCCTGTCTCTCAAGCTTGCGCTGGATCAGGGCAAGCTGAAGGACGGCGATGTTGCCGTCATGCTCGCCGCCGGCATCGGCTACACCTGGGCGGCCAATGTCATTCAATGGGGGGACGCCAAGTGACGATCTTTCTCCAACTGCTGCTGAGAAGTCTGGAGACCGGCAGTATCTACGCGCTGGCCGCTCTGGGCATTATCCTGATCTTCCGCACCAGCAACATCACGCACTTTGCCCAGGGCTCCATGGGTATGTTCAACACCTTCGTGGTCACAATGCTGGTGACCAGAGCGGGCATGCCCCTGTGGGCGGCCGTTTTGGGCGGCATGGTCAGCGCCATCACCTCCGGCTTCCTGGTGGACTTTCTCATCATCCGCCACACCAAGCGGGTCTCCCCCGTGGCAAAGCAGATCATCACCCTGGGTCTCATCATGATCTTCGTGGGCGTGGCCCCCATGCTCTTCGGCGTGGACCCGCTGAGCCTGCCCAGGTTTTTCTCCAGCGGTGAGGTGAACGTCCTGGGGGCCACCATCTCCCACAACGGCCTCTTCAACATCACCTTAGGCGTAGTGCTGATGCTGCTCCTGTTCTACGTGCTGCAGTGGACCAAAATGGGCCTCGCCATCCGCACCACCGCCTCCAACGAGCAGGTGGCCCGGCTGATGGGCGTCCCCACCCGGAACGTGACCCTCTTTGCCTGGGCGGCTGCCGCCTGTCTGGGCTGTCTGGCGGGTGTGATGATCGCCCCCGCCACCTCGGTCACGGTGAACCTGATGGACTCGGTTCAGGTCAATGCCCTGATCGCCTGCGTGCTGGGCGGTTTCCAGACCTTCTACGGGCCTGTGCTGGGGGCGTACATCATCGGCATCGGTAAGAACATGCTGGTCTATTACGGGAACTCCGTCTGGGGCGAGCAGATGCTCTACCTGTTTGTGCTGGTCTTCATCGTCTTCCGCCCCCAGGGTCTGGTGGGCAAGAAGTTCGTAAAAAAAGTATAAGGAGGAGGCGGCTATGGAACACCACCTTACAGATACACACGCCGCGCCTGCCAAGCAGAACCTCGTTGTGCGGCTTTACAAAAACCCCTATCTCCGCTTTCTCTTCTTTGGCCTGGTGCTCTGCCTGCTGCCGATGCTGGCCAAGGCGGGAGTGATCAAGAGCTCTTACGTAGTCAACTTCGGCGGGATGATCATCTACGCCATCGTGGCCCTGGGCCTGAACCTGCTGCTGGGGTACTCGGGCCTGATCTCTCTGGGCACCGCGGGCTTTATGGGCCTGGGGGCCTATGTGTCGGGCTACCTCACGGGGTCCGTGGGCGTCCCTTTCCTTCTGGCTGTCCTGATCGCCGTGGCAGCGGCCACCCTCATCGGCATTCTGGTCGGTCTGGTCTCCCTGCGGATCGCCGGACTCTACCTCGCCATCGCCACCCTCTGCGTGTCTGAAATCCTCCGCAAGACCTTTGAGGAGTTCGACGAGTTCACCGGCGGCTTTTCCGGGCTCACCGCCAAGTACCCCACCATCTTCGGCATAAACCTCAGCCGCGAGGCCACCTACGTCCTCCTGGTGGTGGCGCTGGTGCTGGTGATGATGCTGACCTACAACCTGGTTAACGGCCAGATGGGCCGGGCCCTCCACGCCATGCGCGGCAGCGAGGTGGCCGCCCAGGCTATGGGCGTACATCTGCTCAAGTACCGCCTGGTGGTCTTCGCCCTGGCGACTGCCTACGCCGCACTGGGCGGCGCGCTGTACATCCACTTCATCAAGTTCTCCTACCCCTCGGTCTGGATTCTCACCATGTCCCTGAATATTTTGGCGGTGGTGGTGATTGGCGGACTGCGATCCATCTACGGTACCATTATCGGCGCGTTCATCGTCTTCGTGGTGCCCGACCTCATCCTCAAGCAGATCCCGGTGCTGGGCAAGATGAACGGCCTGCCCTACATCTTCAACGGCGTGCTGATCATCCTGATTATCATGTTCTACCCCGGCGGCGTGGTCCACCTGCTGCGGGACATTTCGCAGTCCTTCCGCAAGCTCACCGGGAAGGGGGGTGCCCGCAATGTCTGAGACCCAGGCCCATTCCCTCGCGCCCGGCCAGGTACTGAACATCTCAAACCTCTCCATCCACTTCGGCGGACTTAAGGCGGTAGACGACCTCTCCTTCCACGTCAACGAGCGGGAGATCTTCGGCCTCATCGGCCCCAACGGCGCGGGCAAGACCACCGTTTTCAACTGCATTACCCAGTTCTATACCCCCAACCATGGCAAGGTGCTTTTCCGCGACCGGGACGGCCAGGTACTGGATTTGGTCGGCCAGCCGGTTCACCGCATCATCCACCACGGCCTGGTGCGTACCTTCCAGAACGTGGAGGTCATCAAGGAGCTCTCTCTCATCGACAACGTCCTCATCGGCTCCCACATCGACTTTAAGGCCACCATTTTTGAGCAGGCGTTCAAGCTCCCCCGCGCCCGCCGGGAAGAACAGGCGATGCGCCGGAAGGCCGAGGAGATTCTGGACTTTATGAGCATCGGCACGCTGAAGAATCAGCTCGCGGGCGGTCAGCCCTACGGTGTGCTGAAAAAGGTGGAAATGGCCCGCACCCTCATGTGTGAGCCCGAGCTCATTATTCTGGACGAACCGGCCGCCGGACTCAACGACTCCGAGACCACCGAGCTGGCCCAGACCATCCGCGCCATTCGGGACAAGTTCCACTGCACCATCCTCCTGGTGGAGCACGACATGCGCCTCGTCATGACCATCTGCGACCGTATCTGCGCCATCTCCTTCGGCAAATTTCTGGCCTGCGGCACCCCCGAGGAGATACAGAAGGATAAGCTGGTGCAAGAAGCCTATCTGGGCGAGGAGGAGTGAGCAAGATGAAGACAACCGCTCTGTCCGTCCGCGGACTGAAGGTGCGCTACGGCGCGGTGGAGGCCGTAAAGGGCATCGATATCGAGGTGTACGAGGGCTCGGTGGTGGCTCTGCTGGGGGCCAACGGGGCCGGGAAAACCTCCACCCTGCGCACCATCTCCGGTCTCACCAACGCCGCGGAAGGCTCCATCCAGTTCTACGGCAAAGATATCACCAATTTAGACACCGAGAAGATCGCCCAGCTGGGCATTGCCCAGTCCCCCGAGGGGCGGCAGATCTTCGGCGACCTGACAGTGGAGGAAAACCTGAAGATCGGCGCGTTCACAGTCAAGGACAAGAAGGTCATCCAGGCCGGGTTTGACCGGTGCTACCGCTACTTCCCCCGCCTGGCCGAGCGCAAGCGCCAGATGGCCTACACCCTCTCGGGCGGCGAGCTGCAGATGCTGGCGATTGCCCGGGCCCTCATGTCCAACCCCAAGATCCTCCTGCTGGACGAACCCTCTCTGGGTCTCGCCCCGCTGGTGGTGCGGGATATCTTCAAGATCATCCGTGAAATTAAGGAGGAGGGCACCACGGTGGTCATCGTGGAGCAAAACGCCCTCCAGACCCTGAAGATCGCGGACTTCGGCTACGTGCTGGAGGTGGGCGAGGTCAGTATGTTCGGCGAGGCCGACGTGCTCATCCGCGACCCCAATCTGGTCGCCGCCTATCTGGGCGGCAACTAGCCCCATTAGTTTCTGGGCCTCTGTGGAATTCCCACACAAAACATATTTTTTAGGAGGAACCAAAATGAAAAAGCTGATGTCTCTGCTCCTGGCATCGTCCCTCATGCTGTCCCTGGCCGCCTGCGCTCCCGCTACCCCCGCAGCCTCCCCCAGCGCGAGCACCGCCCCCTCTCCCAGCGCCTCCGCAAGTGCCCAGCCCAGCGCTCCCGCCGAGATCAAGTACTCTCAGGGCGCGTCGAAAGACAAGGTTATCATCGCTAACTCGGCCGCCACCTCGGGCGCCCTCGCCCCCGTGGGTGTGCCCTTCATCGCGGGCATCCAGGCCTACCTCGACATGGTCAACTCCAAGGGCGGCATTGACGGCCGCAAGATCGAGTTCCGCCATGTGGACGACGAGTTTGACCCCGTGAAGGGCAAGGCTGCCCTCCAGAACTTTGTGGAGGACGAGAAGGTCTTCGCCATGGTCGGCCACTTCGGCACCCCCGTGGTGGGCGCCACCATCGGTGACCTGAAGAACTACGGCATCCCCGCCGTCTACTTCGCCACCGGCATCGGCCAGCTTTACTCCGACCATGCCGTCACCAATCAGGAGGGCTACAACATCTTCCCCGTCCAGCCCATCTACACCACCGAGGGCCAGATCATGGTCGCCCGCGGCGTGGGTAACTTCAAGGCCACCAAAATCGGCATCATCTACACCAACGACGACGCTGGCAAGGATATGCTCAAGGGCGCCGAGATCAAGTGCAAAGAGCTGAACGTGGCGTATCAGGCCGAGCAGGTCACTGCCGGTGCTGCCGACGTGTCGGCCGCCGTCACCTCCATCAAGAACAGCGGGGCCGACTTCATCATCTGCGCCGCCATCCAGGCCACCATGCCCACCATCGTCAAGGAGCTGGCTGCCCAGGGCATGACCGTGCCCGTCATCACCACCTACGTAAACGTCTCCTCCGCCATCTCCGGGCTGGTAGCCGCCGACATCAAGGGCAAGTTCGACGTGTACGGCAACGGCTGGGTCGCCTATGATGACCAGGCCGCCCTGGCCCTCTATCAAGAGTGGGTCTCCAAGATCGACGCCAACTACAAGATGAACGCCTACGCCCAGACCGGCTGGATTGCCGCCCACTTCTTCTGTGAGGGTCTGCGCCGCATTGAGGGCCAGGACATCACCTGGGAGAACTACATGCACGCCCTGGAGAACGGCGGTCCCATCCAGAACCCCTTCGGCGGCAAGATCGACTACGCTGGCGGCGTCCGTGCCGGCACCCAGGAGATGAACCTCTCCAAGATCAACGCCAGCACCGACAGCGGCTGGGAGCTGATCTACGGGCTGGACAGCATGGATCACCTGCTCGCCTCCGCGAAGTAATCCATCCCCGCCCCATCCTCTCCGCGCCGCGCAGCACCCCTCCCCCCGACGTAAGCGCGGCCCGGCGACTTTTAAAACAGACCGCACAAGGGGGCCCCGGTTTCGGGGCCCCCTGCCTGTTAAAACGCCCCCCTCCGCCCCGGATTTTTTCTTGCCATAGGCCAGCCGCTGTGGCATACTTTCAGGCGGAGGGCAAGACCCTATCTCCCAGTGAAACATTGCGCCCCGTTTGCGGGCAAAGGAGAGAATTTCAATGAGCTTTGAAGAAAAATATATCTCCGTGGAGCAGGCGCTGTCCATGGTAAAGTCTAACGACGTGATCGTCACCGGCCTGGGGGCCGCCGAGGCGGGTCTCTTCATGGGGCAGCTTCACACCATCGCCGACCGGGTCAGGAACGTGACGGTCACCAACTGCCTGCCCACCCATGCCTCCGAGCTCTACAGTCCGGAGTATGTGGACTCCTTCCAGATGGACGGCTGGTTCTTCGCCCCCCCGATGCGCAAGGCCCACTCCAACGGCAATATGGCATTCATTCCCAACCACCTTCATCTGGCCGCCATCAAGCGGCTGTGCTACGTGAAGCCCAATATCTATGTGGGCGCGGCCTCTATGCCGGATAAGCACGGGTATATCTCCCTCTCCTGCTCCAACACCTACGAGGCGCGCATGATCGAGGCGGCCGACCTGGTCATCCTGGAGGTCAACCCCCATATGCCCTATACGCTGGGCGACGTGCAGATCCCCGTTTCCGACGTGGACTATCTCCTCCGGGCCGACTATATGCCCCCCGTGATACCCGACGCCCCCTCCAGCGAGAAGGACGTCACCATCGGCAGACTTATCGCCGACATGGTGCCCGACGGGGCCTGCATCCAGCTGGGCATCGGCGGCATCCCCAACGCGGTGGCGGCTGCCCTGGAGAGCAAGAACGACCTGGGCGTCCACACCGAAATGCTTACCACCGGCATGATGCACCTGGCCAAGCGGGGCGTCATCACCGGCAAGCGCAAGCAGATCAACCGGGGCAAGATGGTGGCCACCTTCGCTATGGGCGTGGCCGAGCTCTATGAATTTATGGACTATAACCCCTCCGTCGCCATCATGGACGGTGCCTGGGTGAACGACCCCTACACCATTGCCCAAAACGACAACCAGATCTCCATCAACACCACGCTGGAGGTGGACCTGACCGGTCAGTGCGCCTCCGAGTCTCTGGGTTCCCGCCAGTTCTCAGGCACCGGCGGCCAGGCCGACACCGCCATCGGCGCCCAGATGTCCAAAAACGGCAAGAGCATCATCGCCCTCTATTCCACCGCTCTGGTCAAAGGCCCCGACGGGGAGCGGCGGGAGGTCTCCAAGATCGTGCCCCAGCTCATGACGGGGGCTGCCGTCTCCCTCTCCCGCAACGACGTGGACCGGGTGGTCACAGAATACGGCGTGGCCGAGCTGCGGGGCACCAGCCTGCGGGACAGGGTGGCCCGGCTCATTGCCATTGCCCACCCCAATTTCCGGGAAACCCTGTGGGATCAGGCGGTAGAAGTCGGCATTCTGGGGCGGAGGTAAGAAGCCATGGCAAATTTCTTATTTGAGGGAAAGTCTGTTTATTACATGGAGTATGGTGCCGGCAGCCCCATCGTGGTCCTCAACGGCATCATGATGTCCTGCGCCAGCTGGGCAGAGTTTATCGATCCCTTCTCGGCTCAGAACCGCCTTATCCTCCTGGATATGCTGGACCAGGGAAGAAGCGATAAGATGGACGCGCCCTTCTCCCAGGCCCTCCAGGTGGAGGTGGTGCGCGCCCTGCTGGATCATTTGGGGCTGGACAGGGTCTCGCTTCTGGGCATCTCCTATGGCGGCGAGGTAGCCCAGCGCTTTGCCATCCAGTACGGCCCGCGGGTAGACCGGCTGATGCTGTTCAACACCACCCCCCGCACCGGCCCCTGGCTGCGGGACATCGGCGATGCCTGGAATCTGGCGGCCGCCGACCCCGACGCGTACTATCTCACCACCATCCCGGTTATCTACTCCCCCGCCTTTTACCGGGAGCACAACGCCTGGATGGAAAACCGCCGCAGGATTTTGAGGGGCGTCTTCGCGGACCCGGCCTTTATCAGCTCCATGATCCGTCTCACCAACAGCGCGGCCGATTTTGACGTGACCGGGGACCTGCACAAGATCCAGGCCCCCACCTTGGTGGTCTCCTGCGAGGACGACCATCTGACCCCGCCCGAAGAGCAGCGTCACATTGCCGCCCTGATCCCCAACAGCCACCTTGTGGTGATCCCCCACTGCGGGCACGCCTCCATGTACGAGCAGCCTGTCCTCTTCACCGCGCTGGCACTGGGCTTTCTCAACAATCCCAAGCTGAACTTCCGCATCCTTTGAGCCCATCCCCGCAAAGTATATTGCTTTCTTTCTGGTCTTTTGTTATAATAAAGCATTCGCCCGGATATTGCCGGATTCATGGAGAAAAGAGGTGCAGCCATGCAGGAAGGGCTTGTGAATATGCCCCGCACGAATCGGGGACGAACCACACTGAACAATATCCTCAGCGCAGCAGCACAGGTCATCTATGAGAAGGGCTATCATTCGGCCTCCATCAACGATATCACAAGCCTGGCCGGTGTGGCCTCGGGAACCTTTTACGTGTACTTCGACGGCAAGTACAACCTCTATAAGTACCTGCTGCTCCAGTGCAGCCACAAGATCCGCAAGCACCTGAGCCGCTCCACCAAGGACTGCAAGACCCGGCGGGAGATCGAGGAAGTCGGTCTGCGGGCCTGGCTGGAGTTCATGATGGAAAACCAGTATATGTACCACATCATCTGGGAATCCCTGTACGTGGACTACACCCTCTTTATGCAGTATTACGATACCTTTGGCAAGGCCTATAAAGAGGGGCTGGACAGCGCCAAGGAGAACGGCGAGATCGGCGACATCGACACCGAGGTTCTGGCCTACACGCTGATGGGGGCCAGCAACTTCCTGGGCCTGAACTGGTGTCTCTTCCAGCGGGACCCCTCCGCCATCGACCATGTGGTAGACGAGTTCATGAAAATTATTGACAGCGGCATGCTCGGGGGCTCTCTCCAGACCCCGGTTCCCGAGCGCCACGCCACCCCCTTCCCCCCCGAGCCCCGCTTCCGTTTTCAGGTGGCGGTGGACGACCCGGAGGGGGACGACGACTGAAAGGACGGTCGGCTTTTCATGACTGAGCAGAAATTTTTGTCCACCCCGCGGCTCAAGACCGCGTATTACCGCGGCGGGACCCCCGGCAAGCCCAAGCTCCTGCTTATCCACGGGAACGCCTCGTCCTCTAAGTTCTTTCTCCCTCTCATGGAGCGGCTGTCCGCCGACTTTGAGCTGGCGGCCCCCGATCTGCGCTGTTTTGGCGATACCGAGGCCCTGCCGGTGGACGCCAGGCGCGGCCTGCGGGACTGGAGCGACGATCTCTGCGCCCTCACCGACACCATGGGCTGGAGCGAGTTCTTTCTGCTGGGCTGGTCTATGGGCGGCGGCGTGGCCATGCAGTACGCCATTGACCACAGCGAGCAGGTCCTGGGCCTTATTTTAGAGGCACCCCTCTCCCCCTTCGGCTTTGGCGGCACCTGCACCCTCGACGGAAAGCAGCTTACCCCTCCGGGCCTCGCAAGCGGCGGCGGCTGCGCCAACGCCAAGCTGGTGCAGGCCCTGTTGAGCGGAGACCGCGAGTTCCTTCGCGCCACCCTCAACGGCGTATATGTCAAGCCCCCCTTCCGCGTCTCCCCTCAGTGGGAGGAGATTTTTGTGGACGCCATCGCCTCCACCCGGGTGGGGGACGGGATGTACCCCGGCGATTCTGCCGCCGCGGCCCAGTGGCCTGGCGTCGTGTCGGGGGTGTCGGGGGTGTGCAACACCATGTCCCCCGTCTACTGCGACCTGTCCTCCTTAGCCGAGCTCACGCACAAGTGTCCTATCCTCTGGCTCCGGGGGGACAGCGACCTCATGGTCTCGGACCGGAGTTTGGCCGATTTTGGCGTTCTGGGCGCCATGGGAGTCGTCCCCGGCTGGCCGGGCGCGGACCTCTTCCCGCCCCAGCCCATGCTGGCCCAGACCCGGTTCGTCCTGGAGCGCTATGCCGCCAACGGCGGCAGCTATCGGGAGGTCGTCTTTTCCGACAGCGGCCACGGTCCTCACCTGGACCAGGAGGCCGCCTTCGCCCAGGCCCTCGCCGACTTTGCCGTTTGATCCTAACCTTAAAAAGGGGGTGCCCGGTGGGAAACATCCCACCGGGCACCCCTCTTTTAAAAAGGCATAGCCTTTTTACTTCATGCCGTTCTCGTAGGCCTCGATCATCTTCTTGACCATCTGGCCGCCCACGCTGCCGGCCTCCTTGGAGGTCAGGTCGCCGTTATAGCCCTGTTTCAGGTTGACGCCGACCTGGGAAGCGGCCTCCATCTTGAACTTGTTGAGCGCCTCGCGGGCGCTGGGGACAACAGCCTTATTGGAACTAGTCATGCTTCGCATCTCCTTGTTCGTTATATTGGATTGAGAATCCAACCATAGCTTTGCCCCGCTCGGTTTTTCTATGCGCGTTTTTAGCCTGCTAAATTCAGGAAAGCGCGGCGTCCGGCAAGAAAAACCGACGCCGCGCCCTCTTCTATTCCAAGTCCTTTTCCTCAATCGGCTCCAGCTTCATGACAGAAATTTCATAGGCGGTACGCTCTTGATTTTGCCCGTTTTCCACCTTGACGTAACGCCTGCTCTGAAACCGGCCTTCGATGCGCAGCCCGTCCCCCACAGCCAGCTCGCCGCAGCGTTCGGCCAGGCTGCCCCAGGCGATACAGGGCAGGTAATCGGCCCGCCCATACCGGCGGTTCACCGCCAGCATCAGGTCGCAGATCTCGCGCCCCAGGGGCGTGCGCCGGATAACGGGCGGCTTGCACAGCACTCCTGCCAAAATCAGCTCGTTCCTGTGCTCCTCTTCCGAGAGGGCCATTTTTTTTGCATAAAGGCTGATGACCAGGCGGCTGCCCTGTCCGCTGCGGTTGTTGAAGGAGCGTACCTCTCCTTCCACCTCCAGCCCCATCCCCGCTGCGACGGGACACTGCGCCAGCAGCGCACCCGGAGCCAGCACATTTACCCGGTCCTCGGTCCCCGAGAGGCGTTTTACATCCAGAGGAAAGACCCAGTAGGCAGTCTCGTGGTTCTCGTGGGAAAAAACGGGGGCCTCAGCCACCCGCCCCCGCAGCAGGGCCTGGTTCTCGTTCCAGCCATTGTGCATATCTTCTTCACACTCCCGCTTTTGTTGCATAGCTGGAGTATGTATATGCGCCCTTGTCCCAGCCTATGACCGGGAACTTCCATACGGGATATGGAGCCGCCCGAAGTCCAGCAGCCGCTCCGTCTCCTTGACGCTCACTTTGATGGCGTTCACCCGGTTGGCGTCGGGCAGAAGCAGCTTGAGGGCCTCTCCCTCCGGGCTCTCAGGCCGCAGCCCTGTGAGGAAGAGCAAAATGTCCTTCCCCGTCACCGGGTGGGCCTGGATGTAGTTGCGCAGGGCCTTGGAGGTCTCCCCCATATAGACCGAGCCTCCGTAGAGCAGCAGGTCGTACTCCGCCGGGTCGTACTCCAGCTGCTCGGAGGGGTAGTTCACCGTGACGGTGTACCCCCGCTGGGCCGCCAGCTCCGCCAGGGCCATGGCCAGGGGCACATTGTGCCTGCCGTTGGAGGGCTGGTAGAGAAGAAGCGCCTTCTTCCCTCCATTCCCCACAATTTTTTCCTCCGGCTTGCGCCAGCTGTCCCGCGCGCCCATCGTAAGTTTGAAAAAAACCATGGCCGCCAGAGCCAACAACAGCATGACCACAAAAATGCCCAAGAGGATGTAGACAAATACCACTGAGATTCCTCCCCGTTTTTATTTTACCGTGGGGATATTATAGCATGCCCTTTTTATCAATCCATAGAAAACAGATTAAAATCTCCATAAATTTCTATCGGGGTCTCCGACAAGAGGGGCGGGAAAAATCCCCGCCCCTCTCACCACTTTTTTTTTGCCTTTTTGTCCTTTTTTACGTGTTCAAAGGCCTTTACGGGCATATGCGGGATGCCGCCCGCAGGGCCCGCCGCCTCGCCGTTGCCCGCCCATGTCCCCTGGACACGCTGAGGTTCCTCGTCCTGGTGCTTGGGCTCATCGGCCATCAGGCTGTTGGTGAGATACTGGGCCTCCCGCAAAAGATGCTGCTGGGGGTTGATGAGCACTCCGTCTGCATTTACTTCACTCATAGCTCCACCTCCTTTTTCCCTGTTTAGTATGGCACAGGCGGGACAAATTATAGCCAGGTGAAAATTTTTTGCCTTGCATGATAGAAAACTCTTTTTCACATCAAACGTCTGATTTCTCATTTACAACGGCCTGCGCTTAGAGTAAACTGGGACTCAGAAACGGAGGCGTCTTATGAAACTGACTTTTTTCGGCGCGGCCAAAGCTGTCACCGGCAGCTGCTATCACGTGGAGTGCGGCGGCAGGCGGGTACTGGTGGACTGCGGACTTCAGCAGGGGCGGGACGAGCGCGACAACCGGGAGCTGGACTTCCATCCCGGCGACCTGGACGCCGTCATCGTCACCCACGCCCATATTGATCACTCGGGCCGCCTGCCTCTGCTGGTCAAGCTGGGCTATCGGGGGCCCATCCACTGCACCCGCCTCACCGCCCAGCTCCTGGGCATCATGCTCCGGGACTCGGCCCACATTCAGGAGAGCGACACCCAGTATGAAAACCGCAAGGGCTCCCGCGCCGGGCGCGCGGCGGTGGAGCCGCTCTACACCTTAGCCGACACGGAGGCCGTCCTCGCCCTTTTGGTCCCGCATGAGTACGGGGAGGAGGTGGCGGTGACCGACGGGGTGCGCGCGCGGTTCGTGGATGCGGGGCATCTCCTGGGCTCGGCCAGCGTCGAGCTCTGGCTCACCGAGGGGGCCGAGACACGCAAGGTGGTCTTCTCCGGGGACATCGGCAACCTGAATCAGCCCATTATCCGGGACCCCCAGTTCATACACGAGGCCGACTATGTCCTCACCGAGAGCACCTACGGCGACCGCCTGCACCAGGGGGACGGGAAGTATAAGGAAGAGCTCGCCGCTATCATCGACGATACCTTGAGCCGGGGCGGCAACGTCATCATCCCCTCCTTTGCCGTTGGCCGCACCCAGGAGCTGCTCTACTTCATCCGTGAGATGAAGGAAGAGGGCCTTGTCAAGCGTGTCCCCAACTTCACCGTGGTGGTAGACTCTCCCCTGGCCCGGGAGGCCACCCGCATCTTCTCGGGCGACCTCCACGGCTATCTGGACGAGGAGGCCCTGGAGCTGGTAAAGGACGGCGAGGCCCTCTTCACCTTCCCCGGTCTCTCTCTGGTCGAGGGGAGTGAGGAGTCCAAGGCCCTCAATACCGACCCCACCCCCAAGGTCATCCTCTCGGCCTCCGGCATGTGCGACGCGGGCCGCATCCGCCACCACCTGAAGCACAATCTCTGGCGGAGCGAGAGCACGGTGGTCTTTGTCGGCTACCAGGCCGAGGGCAGTCTGGGACGGCGGCTTCTGGATGGGGCCGAGACGGTGCGCCTCTTCGGCGAGACCATTGCTGTAAAGGCAAAAATCACACAGTGCAAAGGGATGTCCTCCCACGCCGACCAAAATGGCTTGCTGGCCTGGATCGGCGCCTTCTCCCCCCCACCGCGGGAGATTTTCGTGGTCCATGGGGAGGCCGAGGTGGCTGTGGGTTACGCCGAGGCCCTCCGCGCCCGGGGTCTCCCGGCCCACGCGCCCGACTACCTTGAGGTGTACGACCTTCTGGCGGGCCGGGTCTTTACCCCCGGTGTGCCGCCCGTGCCCCGCCCCTCCTCCCCCCAGACCGGGGACTCGCCCGCCTTCCGCCGCCTGGAGGCTGCAGGCCAAAAGGCTCTGGAGGTCATTCGCCGCAACCGGAGCTCTGCCAATAAGGATCTATCCAAATTTGCCGACCAGCTCCGCGCCCTCATCGACAAGTGGGACCGGTAGCGCTATCGAAAAAGCGCTCCCTGACCGCGGGGCGCCCGGCGGCCGCCCCATACAGGCTGTGGATTTAATCTACTAAAAAAGGTGCCGGTATCCTCCGATACCGGCACCTTTTTTAGGTTTACATCATGCCCTTGAGCTTCTCGCCCACGACCTGCGCTTTGATCAGGTTGGTCGTGCCGCTCGGCCCCGCCGAAACAAGTTTCCGCGGGGACCCCGTATTTAATCTGCCGGGGCGAAGTAAATTCGCCCCGGCAGCAAGGGTTTGGCCCCGGGCCAAACCCTTGTACGCGCCAAAGGGCGCGGACGGCGAGCACGGCGGGCAGGCCCGGTTTACATCATGCCCTTGAGCTTCTCGCCCACGACCTGCGCTTTGATCAGGTTG
>JBLJBF010000051.1:0-21176 GCA_047637855.1 Pseudoflavonifractor sp.
AAATATATTGACGCACAAGATTTTGAATGCTATATTTTAACTATAATGTACATTAAAATAAAATTATTTGCAAGCATATTGTTTATAAAAGCTAAGTAAAGATCATCTCAGCAACACAGAAAAATAGGAAATCGTTTTATCTAGAAGGTGGAGCCTCTGTGCCCGCCGCCCATAGGAAGGAAGGAGAAACAGACATGAGAAAGTATTTCGCGTCCCTGCTGGCAACCGCCCTGTGCCTCGGTGTTCTCGCCGGATGCGCCCCTGCCACGGCGCCCCAGTCCTCCCCAAGCGGAAGCAGCCCTGCCGTCACCCCCAGCGAGCCCACCCCCAAGTCCCCTGTGACCATTACTGTCTGGCATTCGGCGGATGCCACTATCGCCGACACCCTCCAAAAGCAGGTGGATTCCCTCGCCCCCGATGTGGTCGTAACGTTCGAACGGAAGGAAAACATGGCCGAGGCCCTGAAGCTGGTGGGCAACGACCCCTCCGGCGCCCCTGATATGTATTTCTGGGCCCATGACAAGGTGGGTGTCTTTGCCGAGATGGGCATACTCGCCCCCATTACCGACGTGCTCTCTCAAGAGGACCTAAAGGATTTCATTCCCATGACTCTGGAGGCCGGTACTTATGGCGGAAGCAAATACCAGCTTCCCATTTACTACGAGGCACTGCTCTTCATGTATAACAAGGCCTTGGTGAAAGCACCCCCCGCCACCACCGATGAACTTCTTGTCAAGATGAAGGCTGACACCACCGCCGACCGGTACGTCTTTGTAGAGCAGCACTCCACCTCGTACAGCTCGGCTCCCTGGATCCAGGGTTTTGGCGGATACATCATCAATGCCGACAAGCAGCCCGGCCTCGACCTGCCCCAGACCGTGGAGGCCCTGACCTACCATAAGCAATTTGTACCCTATATGCCCGCCGACGGCGAGTACAATACGGTGACCACGCTCTTGACCGAGGGCAAGTCGCAGTTTACCATTGGCGGACCGTGGATGGTGCCCGGATTGAAAGCCGCCAATGTAGACCTGGGCATCGCGCCCATGCCCACGCTGCCCAACGGGAAGCCCCTGGCCCCCTTCTCCGGCGTACAAGGCGTCCATGTCCTCAAGCATGCCGCCGAGAGCAAGAAGGACGCGGTCGCCGCTACCTTGCGCGCCCTGGCCAAGCCCGAAACCGGAATTGCTCTCGCAGCCGCCGCCAACTGCGCCCCCGCCAACTCAAAAGCGTATGATGACGACTCGGTCTCCGGCAACGAGATGATCCAGGTGTTGAAGGAGATGTCGGCCAATGTTGTCCCCATGCCCAATGTCCCAGAGATGGACGTGATGTGGGGCATCACCGACGAGCTGCTCGCCTCCATCAACAAGAGCGGCGGCGACGTGGCTGCCGAGTGCGCCAAGGCCCAAAAGGGCGCCTTGGAGCGGATTTCAGCAATGAAATAATCCACCATGGGGAGAGCGCGGTGAGCGGTACCGCGCTCCCCCCTCACATTGTCTGAGAGGGGGAGTCCACATCATGCAGAGGAAAGCGAAGCCATGGCTCTATTCCGGGCCGTTTCTCATTGCCGTGGTACTCATTGTTGTGATACCGCTTTTTTATATGGTGTACATTTCCTTTACGAACATGAGCATCTATCACTGGCTTGAATATCAGAACATCGGCGCCGAGAATTATAAAAGGGCTCTGCTGGCCTTCGATTCCGGCTTTCTCCCCGCCCTGTTGCGCACATTGCTCTGGACTGCCGTCAACATGGTGCTCCAGCTCTTTTTCGCATTCCTCATTGCGTTGGGACTGAATGCGCAGGGACTGCGGCTCAAGCGGCTCTATAAGACCTTGCTTGTATTCCCCTGGGCCATGCCCGCTTATGTCTCCATCCTCTTATGGCGCATGGGTATGTTCAATACGGAGTTTGGCTTTCTCAATCAATTGCTGAAAGCATGGGGGCTTGGACCAGTCAATTTTCTCTCTTCCGCCCCGGCGGCTTTCCTGAGCTGTCTGACAGTCAACCTCTGGCTGGGCCTTCCTTACATGTTTACCATGATGGACGGGGCCATGCAGAGCGTGGACCGGGGTATCTATGAAAGCGCCCGCCTGGACGGAGCGGGGTTTTGGCGGCTCCATTTCAAGATCACCGCGCCGATGATCTCACCCATTCTGGCCCCTGCCTTCATTATGACGGCCTTCACCACCTTCAAGCAGTTTGACATCGTTTATCTGATGACCATGCAGACCGGCTCTAGAACGGGCGCAGACATCCACACCGTCATTACATATGTCTACGAGCGGGCCTTCGTCACCAGTAATTACGGCTATTCCTCCGCCGTGGCCATCGTCGTGTTTTTTATCATCACGCTTCTCTATCTGGCGCTGTTCAAGTTCAAGCGTTCCGATCTGCTCAATTGAAAGGGGGCGCGGCATGAATCGGCGAAAAATAAAAAAAGTCCTGCGCCTCGGCGCCCTCAATCTTATTTTTATTCTCCTGTGCTTTGTAATGCTGGTTCCCATCCTTTATGCCCTCTCGGTATCCCTCAATGCCGGCGGTAATATTCTGATCACGGAGCTTCGGCTCTTTCCACAAGCGCTTACCCTTCACAATTATAGGACAGTACTCTTTGATAAGCCTTTCCTCCTGTGGCTTAAAAATTCGACCATTCTCAGCGTCTCCACCGTTGTCCTCACACTGGCTGTGGCAGTCCCGGCGGCGTATGCCTTCTCCCGCTTCCGCTTTCGTGGCAGGAGAGCAGCCATGAACCTGCTGCTCCTCCTCAACGCATTTCCAGCCGTGCTGTCTATGTTTGCCATCTACCGGATAATCAGGCTCATGAATTTACTCAATTCCTATCTGGGGCTGGTGGTGATCTATACCGGCACCATGGCCGTCTTCGCTCTGTGGAATATGAAGGGATACTTCGACAGCATTCCCCACGACATCGAAGAAGCCGCTAAGATCGACGGCGTGAGCGATTGGCAGCTGGTGACGCGAATCCTTCTGCCCCTGGCTCGCCCCAGTATCATAGTCACCGCCGTGCTGGTGCTCATCTATGTATGGAACGAGTACATCTTTACCACGGTGTTCCTCTCAGGCGCCGGCAAATACACACTGGCGGCAGGGCTTTACTCGCTACAGGCCACCGAGTACACCCGGAATTGGCCCCTCTTCTCCGCAGCGGCGATCCTTACCTCGATCCCGGTGCTCATCATCTTTTTCCTGATACAAAAGCACATGGTGTCCGGCCTCTCCGCAGGCGGCGTCAAGGGGTAAGCCCTTCTGCCATCAATCTCTCAACGGAAGGAAATTCATATGATTTTACGCCAGGCTGTCACCCATATCCCACTCTCCCAGTACGCCTTTGCCAACAGCGAGAGCAACCTGACCATCCGTCTCCGCGCCGCAAAAGACAATCTAACGCGCTGCGTCCTCTGGTACGGGGACCGCGTTCAGCCCAGTGATCCCATTCTTTTTACTCCGGTAGAGATGGTCCGGGCGGCCTCTGACCTGGAATTTGACTACTATGACGCCACCTTTGAGACCCCCTATCCGCGGGTATGCTACTATTTCGCGCTCACCGACTGGGACGAGACCCTCTTTCTATACGCGGATATCTTCTCAAAGAGCTTGCCGCTGGAGCGCAGCGAGTTCTACCAGTACCCCTTCCTCCGGCGGGAGGAGATCAGCACAGTGCCCGAATGGCTGAAAAAGGCCGTGGTCTATAATATCTTCCCCGATAGCTTTGCTTCCGGGAGATGCACCCTCCGGGGGACGCCCTCCGAGAGTACCTGGGAGCGGGGACTCTTCCTGAAATCAAGGCTGGGCGGCACGATAAAGGGCATTGCGGATAATCTCAATTATCTGGCCGGTTTGGGCTTCAACTGCATCTATATCAACCCCATCTTCACCGCCGGGGAATACCACAAGTACGACCTGCTGGACTATTTTCATGTCTCCCCCGACATGGGCACGGACGAGGACTTCCGCTCCATGGTGGACGCGGCCCACGCCATGGGCCTTCGGGTGGTCATCGACGGCGTGTTCAACCACTGCAGCTGGCATTTCTTCGCCTTTGACGACGTGGTGCGCAACGGGGAGGCTTCCCCGTACAAGGACTGGTTCTACGAGCTCCAATTCCCCGTCGTCCGCCCGGACAATGACGCCACGCCGCCGACCTACAGCAGCTTTGCCTACGAACGGAAGATGCCCAAGCTCAACACCTCAAACCCCGGGGTCCGCGCCTATTTTATGGAGGTGTGCGCCTACTGGCTGCGGGAGTTTCGCGTGGATGGCTGGCGGCTGGATGTAGCCAACGAGGTGGACCGGGACTTTTGGCGTTTATTTAAGCAGACGGCCCGCTCCGTAAACCCCGAGAGCGTCATGATCGGAGAGATTTGGGAGAGCTCGGAGAGCTGGCTTAGGGGAGATATGTTCGACTCCACCATGAACTACGACTTCCGTAAGAACTGCCGGGACTTCTTCGGATTAGAGAGCATCGGGGCGGAGGCGTTCAACGCCCGGGTCACCCAGATGAATTTTCGCTATCCCACAGGTGTGCTCCAGGGACAGCTCAACCTTCTGGACAGTCATGATGTGAACCGCTTCCTCTCCCATTGTCAAAACGACCTGCGCAAGCTCCGCTTGGCCGAGGTATTTCTCTTCACCTCCCCCGGAGTACCTTGTGTCTTCTACGGAGATGAGCTGGGCATGTCTGGCGACAGCGAACTCTTGCTTCGCGGCCCCATGCCTTGGGACGCCCCTCCTTCTGACGAGCGGGAATTTTTTCAAAAGCTGATCGCGCTGCGCAAAGAAAACAATGTGCTGGTCTACGGCAGTCATCAGGCGCTCACCATGAATAAAGGCCTCTATATCTTTGAGCGGCGGCTGGGGGAACAGACGGTGACCGTCGCCTTGAACGCCCGTAATGAGACGACTGTGCTGCCCCACGCTGTCTGTCAGGAAGCTCCCGCACTTTCCTATCTGCTGGATAAGGCTTCCCTCGGTCCATATGGCTATGCCATTTGGCGGCTGATGGACTAATGCATAACCAAAGCCGCAACATTCTCATAACGCCGCCGCAAATCAGAAGGAGGAGATCGCCTATAAGCACTTTTACCCGGGGGTTTCACAGGTAGAGCAGGCACGGAAAATGAAAGGAGCAAGCGTTCATGAAAAAATTCCGATTGTTTAAACCAATTCTTTCACTGGCTATCAGCCTGGTCATGCTCTTTTCCCTGGCTCCGCAAATCATCCCGGTATCGGCTGCCACCACGAGCACAATGTCCCTCCAAGGCGAGCGCATCTATCAAATCATGACCGACCGCTTTTATGACGGCGACCCCACAAACAATGCCACCGGCGAGGCCCTCCGCTATCAGGAGGTCACAGCGGAAGATATGCGCTATATGAAGGGCGGCGATTGGCAAGGGATCATTGATAAGCTGCCCTATATCAAAGGCATGGGATACACCGTGATTTGGATCTCCCCCATCATGGACCCCCAGCTTTGGAGCATTCCGGATGAGGCCGGCGTACAGGGCCCTACCGCCTACCACGGCTACCATATCTATGATGCCTACCGGGCCAGCCGGTATTTCGGCGCGGAAGACCCTCAGGCCAGTAAAGAAAAATTAAAAGAGCTGGTTGATACCTGTCATGCCCAGGGCATTAAGGTCATCTTCGATGTGGTGCCCAACCACATCGGCGACTACCTAAAAGGTGTAGGAAGCAACGCCCATTTTTCTACCGCTACCAACTATAAGCCGGGCACCCAGCTCCAGCCCGCGGCGCCCTTCAACAATGTGAGCTGGTATCATAACCTTGGCCCTATCGATTGGGATAACGAGCATCCCCATAATGCATGGAGCACACAGATGCTGGAAGACCATGACCTGGGCGAGCTGGATGACATTGATTTTCATGTTCCCGCCGCCAAGCAAGCGGTACTTGACTCCATCAAGTATTGGTATGACTATACCGGAGCCGACGCGGCCCGTGTAGACGCGGCAAAGTGCATGTACCCTTCCGATATCCACGATCTCGAGACCTACTTGGGCGTACCCACCTTCGGTGAAAACTTTGATATGCACGTCGATTTTGTCTCCCAATGGGTAGGCAGCAACGGTGAAGTAGGTATGCTTGATTTCCCGCTCTTCCAGGCTATCGTTGATGGCTTTGCCCACGGGAGCAGCTTTGACAACAAGGACTTCTCCATCAAAAGCGTACTCGATCAGGACTACCTCTATGGCGATAACGCCAACGAAATGGTCGTGTTCTTAGACAACCATGACCGCAACCGCTTCCTCACCGAAGCCGGAGGCAACGTTGCAAAGCTTCAAAACGCGCTGACCTTCCTCTTCAGCGTGCGCGGTATTCCCGTTGTATTCCAGGGAACGGAGCAAAATCGCGGCAATATGTACAACGACCTCATGTACGGCATGGCCGACTCGTGGAATCGCTGGTCCATGGTGGAGAAGGATGCTGGCGGAAATGTGCTGCAAAACTATTTCAATACCGGTACAAGCACCTATCAGTTGGTTGCCCGGTTAAATAACCTAAAGGCCTCCTATCCCGCATTGAGCTATGGCACTCAGCGTGAGATGTGGGCATCTGCCAACATTTACGCCTTCTCCCGCCGGATAGACAGCGGCGCAAGCGCAGGCAGCGAGGTGATATGCGCATTTAATAACTCTGACAGCGCCCGGAGCGCATACATGTCCATCCGTGCCGAAAGCTCCATCCAGCCTGGAACCGTACTTGAAAACGTGTTTGATCCCAGCGATCGGATCACGGTGTCTCAGAGCAGGAAAATTGCCATTGAACTAAATGGAAACTCCAATAAAATATACAAGGTAAGCTCCAACCAGACAAAAACCACGGTTCCGGTCACTTTCTATATTCAAAATGCGACTACCGCGCCTGGCCAGAATGTCTACATTTCTGGCAATACCGCAGCGCTTGGCAACTGGGACACCAGCAAAGCGGCGGGTCCCGGTGTCTGTCCCGCATATCCAAACTGGAGCACTACCGTGAATCTCCCCGTTGGGCAGACCATCCAATTCAAGGCGATCAAGCGGGATGTCGGCAATGTGGAATGGGAAAGCATCGGAAACCGCACATATACCGTCCCTGCAAATGGCGGCTCCATCTCGTTTAAGTGGTCCACTCCGGGAGAAACTCAATTGCTCCCTGTGGCGTTTACGGTTTTGAACGCGCCAACCCTTTGGGGTGAAAATATCTACATCACAGGGAACGTAGCGGAATTGGGCGGATGGAGCACCAGCCTCGCCATAGGCCCCGCACAATGCCCCGCCTATCCTGATTGGACCATGTTTATTGATGTTCCAGCAGGCCAGACCATTGAATGGAAGGCGCTGAAAAAAAGCTCCGCCGGGACATTCATATGGCAGTCGGGCTCCAATAACAGCTTCGCTGCCCCGGCCTCCGGAACCGGCTCCGCCAGCACAACATGGCAATAAAATAAAGCCCGGCATAAGGGCGGTGAGGATATCATTACCAAAGTGAGCGGGAGCTACCCATATCAGGGTAGCTCCCATTTTACTTTTCTACTAGCGGTAATGGCTCTTTCTCAACATCTTTGAGGTTATCCGGAAGGGGATAGCTTTTTGGGTGCTTAAAATCTTGCACCGCTATCTCCCTAGTATATTTTAAGCTGAATGTAATCTCGTCTTCCCTGATAGTATCATAGGGATCGATATGCGGTATATGGACTGACTGATACCATTTTTTCATATTCTACAACGGAAAGGCAGGTATGCAATGGCAACTAAGACCACTCGCAACGCACAAGGAGGCGGCAACATCCGCCAACGTCCTAACGGATTGTGGGAGGCCCGCTATACCGTGGGCGTGACCCCGGCACGGGAAAGCAGATTCAAAAGTCTGTGTATGGGACTACTCAAAAAGAAGTCAGGCAGAAACTAAGCAAGGCCACAACCGAAATAGACGAGGGAACATACTTTGAACCCGCCAAAATGACGGTTGGGCAGTGGATGGAAACCTGGCTAAGTGAATACACGGACGATAAGAAGTATCTGACGGTAAGGCACTATAAGGCTCAATGCGCCGCGCACATTAAACCTTGCCTGGGTGCTGTGAAGCTGGCTGACCTAACGCCGCCTATTATCCAGAAGTTTTATAACGGCTTACGCCGGGGCGCGGATGGGCATGAGCCTCTGGCTCCTAAAAGCGTTCGCAACGTCCACGGCATTTTGACAAAGGCCCTCTCCACAGCGGTTCGCGTTGGCTACATCAGGACAAACCCCGCCGCCCTGGTCACGCTCCCCCGTGTGACCAAAAAGGAGATTAAGCCCCTGACAGACCCCCAGGTGGAGGCGTTTCTCTCAATAGCTGACGAGGATCAGTACAGCGCCCTTTTTAAGCTCATACTTTTTACCGGGCTCCGAGAGGGTGAGGCAATAGGCTTGACTTGGGACTGCGTAGATTTCAAGGCTGGGGTCATCCTTATCAACAAGCAACTGCAAAAGCGTCCCCTGAAAGACGGTGGATTTACCTTTGCGCCGTTGAAGAATGAGAAGGCCCGTTCCCTGGCCCCCGCCCCGTTCGTCATGGAGCTGTTGGAAAGCCGCAGAAAAGAAGAAAGCTTGCAACGGCTACGCGCTGGCGAGGCTTGGCAGGGCTGGCAAGACGAGAAAGCGCGTGAAAGTGCTCCCGTATTCACCAATGAGTTTGGAGCGCACCTACACCCACAGACGGTCTATAACCACTTCAAAAAGCTGGCTGTCCGCATTGACGCGCCAAACGCCCGTGTGCATGACCTCCGCCACACATTTGCAGTGCTGTCCCTGCAAAACGGGGACGATGTAAAAACAGTCCAGGGCAACCTGGGCCACGCTACGGCGGCCTTTACCCTGGACGTATATGGTCATGTGTCGGATAAGATGAAGCGCAGCAGCGCCGAGCGCATGGAGCGGTACATAAGGGGCGCTGTGGGGCGCTAAAGGGTATAGCAAAGGGTGCAACCCCCAAAAAGGCATAAGAAAAACCTTAGAACCATTGAGGCTCTAAGGTTTCTTGTGGCAGCGGGAGAAGGATTTGAACCCTCACAAACAGAGTCAGAGTCTGTCGTGCTACCCTTACACAATCCCGCTTTCGACCGCCTGCCGTTTGACAAGCGCAGGGTTTATTATACCAAAATCGGCAGGTTTGTCAATACCATTTTTCAAGAAAATCCGCGGAAAGTCCGCGGAGAACATGCACGGGGCCGGAGTGACCCACTCCGACCCCGTGTAAGGCAGGGGAAATTCAGAACTGATCCGGTCTTTCGGTCTTGCCCTGAGGGCGGTCCTTCTTCTTGTTCTCGGCGCCGGGGTTTTTAGGCTTATTCTGGTTCTTGCTGTTCTGAGAATCATTTTTGTTCTGCACAAAGTTCACCTCCCTTGCTGTGACCCTATTCTTCCCAATTATTGGTTCAACTTATACAGCCCGCTCCATGAAAAATGCCGCGCTAATCTTTTTAAAAAAGAGATACCATATTGGATATTTCTATGATATAATAGCCGCAGAGCGGCTATTATACGCGCATATAGGCACTCCGTGTCTATGTGCTGTGATTTTAGCCACGGCGCGGGACGCGCCGATGGCGTATGATACTTTTCTTTGCGCCGTTTTTCTCACCCGCCTGCGTTCATGGTATCGTCCTCTTGCTGTTACAGCTTATTTAGACCAAATCTGTCTGGAGGAATCGGCGATGAAATGCCCGTTCTGTTTGAATTTAGAGAGCAAGGTCGTAGACTCCCGCCCCTCGGACGAGGGCGCCAGCATCCGCCGCAGGCGGGAATGCCTGGAATGCCACAAGCGTTTCACCACCTACGAGACGATGGAGAGCCTGCCCTTGGTGGTCATCAAGAAGGACGGCAGCCGCCAGACCTTTGACCGCAGTAAGCTGCTGAACAGTATGCTGCGGGCCTGTGAGAAACGCACCGTCTCCTTCGACACCCTTCAGCGCATCGCCGACGAGATCGAGCAGGCCCTTCAGAACGAGATGGACCGGGAGGTCCCCTCCGCCCGGATCGGCGAGCTTGTGATGGAAAAACTTAAAGACGTGGACGAGGTGTCCTATGTCCGTTTCGCGTCGGTGTATCGCCAGTTCAAGGACATCAGCACCTTCATGTCGGAGCTCAATAAGCTCCTCAAGGAAAAATAGGCCGGCCGCAGCACTGTAAAATTATTGATTGAAAATTTTGCGTTTTTGTTATATCCTATTGGTAAGAAGCGCCCTATGTACCGGACGGCGCATCTGCAAGATTGAAGAAAAATGAGGTGGACCCATTGTACGCACGGCAGACAAAGATCATTAATAAGACGGGCCTCCACGCCCGCCCGGCCTCCACTTTTGTGATGGCCACCAAGCAGTTTAAGTCCGACATTACCATCCGCAACGTTGACGCGGGCGGTGATCCCGCCAACGCCAAGTCCATCATCATGCTCCTGGCCGCTGGTCTGAGCTGCGGCACAACCATCGAAATTGCCGCCAACGGCGCCGATGAGAAAGAGGCCGTGGACCATCTGGTCGCCCAGGTCGAGAGCGGTTTCGGCGAGTAATATCCGGTGTTGCCATTCGGGGAGGCGGCCTTATCTGGGGCCGCCTCCTTTCAGTTTGCCAATGATCTCTTTTCGGTGGGCTGCAAGAAGGAGTTTCCTCCCTTGACAAAGGCGGCACTTTCGGCTATAATGGCTCCAATCCCAAAAAGTGATGACGGGAAGAAGACGTGGGTACTCCCTCCCAGAGAGTTGGCGGTCGGTGCGAGCCAATGTGTGGAGCTTGCGTGTATACTGGTCCCCGAGCTGTCCGCCCGAACCGTCGAGTAGGGTGGAACGACTGGCCCCGTTAACGGCCCCGGCCTTGTTGGAGGCCATTGAGGGCTGCCGGGAGACTGGCAAGCCGAATCAGGGTGGTACCGCGTAAGTTTACGCCCCTGACCTAAATTTAGGTCGGGGGCGTTTTTGTATGCCCCCGGCGTCAAGGAGGTCATGTCTCATGGACAATCAGAAGTACATTCCCTTCACCCCTCTCCGTATGGAGAAGCGCCGCTGGCCCGACCGTCAGATCGTCAAGGCTCCCACCTGGTGCTCGGTGGATCTGCGCGACGGCAACCAGGCGCTGGTGGACCCCATGAATCTCGAGGAGAAACTGGAATACTTCCACGCCCTGCTTGACATCGGCGTGAAGGAGATCGAGATCGGGTTCCCCTCCGCGTCCGAGACCGAGTATGAGATCTGCCGCGCCCTTATCGACGGCGGCCACATCCCGGACGACGTGACCATTCAGGTGCTGGTTCAGGCCCGGCCCCATCTCATAGCGCGCACCTTTGAGGCCATCAGGGGAGCCAAGCACGTCATCTTCCACTTCTACAACTCCACCTCCACCCTCCAGCGCAAGGTGGTTTTCCATACCGACGTGGAAGGTGTGAAGAAGATCGCGGTGGACGCCGCCGCCCTGATTGCGCAGCTGAGCCGGGACGCCGTCTCCCAGGGGATGGACCTGCGGTATGAGTACACCCCCGAGAGTTTTATGGGCACCGAGATGGACGCCGCTGTGGAGATCTGCCAGGCGGTGCTGGACACGCTGGGGGCCACGCCCGAGCGGAAGGTCATCCTCAACCTGCCCACCACGGTGGAGAACTGTATGCCCAACTACTTTGCCGATGAGATCGAGTATTTTATCAGCCACCTGCCCGGCCGGGAGCGCGCCATCATCTCCCTCCACCCCCACAATGACAGGGGCACCGGCGTAGCCACCGCCGAGATGGGCCTGCTGGCCGGAGCCGACCGGATCGAGGCTACCCTATTCGGAAACGGCGAGCGTACAGGCAACGTGGACATGGTCACGCTGGCACTGAATATGCACACCCAGGGCGTGGACCCGGAGCTCGACTTCTCCAACATCAACAAAATCCGCGAAATGTACGAGCGCACCACCAAGATGAAGGTGGGTGAGCGGCAGCCCTATGCCGGCGAGCTGGTTTTCACCGCCTTTTCTGGCTCCCACCAGGACGCCATCAACAAGGGCAGCCAGTACATGCGCGAGCGCGGCGCGGACAAGTGGGAAATCCCCTATTTGCCCATCGACCCGGCCGACGTGGGGCGGCAGTACGAGCCCATTATCCGCATCAATTCCCAGTCGGGCAAGGGGGGCGCGGCCTTCATCATGCAGCAAAGCTTCGGGTTTGATCTGCCCAAGGCCATGCACCCCGAGTTTGGGGCCATCGTCCAGGCCGAGACCGACCGGGTGGGCAAGGAGATCGGGCCCCAGCGGATTTACGACCTCTTTAAGGAGCACTATATCGACGCCACCGCCCCCTACCACCTGGTGCGCCACTCCTTCGCCGAGTCCACCGACGAGAGCGGCCATTCCCATGTAAGCTTTGACGGCACGCTCCGGCATCAGGAGACCGTGTTCGAGGTCCACGGGGCGGGCAACGGCCCCATTGACGCCTTCTTCAACGCCATCCATGGCCAGAAGATGGACCGGTTCTCCTTTGTGGACTACAAAGAGCACGCCGTCTCGGTGGGCTCGGACTCCATGGCTGTGGCGTACATCCATCTCCGGGACCGGGAGGGTAAGAATGTCTTCGGCGTGGGCATCTCCCACAACATCAATCTGGCCCCTCTCCGGGGCATACTCTCCGCCATCAACCGCGCTGCCCATACCGCCCGCTAACATCAGACAGAGGCGGTCCAAAGGGGCCGCCTCTATTTTTGTCCATTATGATTGCGGCAGAAAAACGGTCTCGCCCTCCTCGGACCTGAGGGCGCTCTTCGCCACCGCGTCCGGCTGTAGCTCCAGAAATGAGGTTATCTTCGCAACCAGGTTGACGGTGGGGTTTGCCGTACCATGCTCAATTTCACGCAGGTAGGATGGGCTGATGTAAAGCTCGTTTGCCAGCCGCTCCTGCGTGTAGCCCTTTCGTTTTCTTAGAGACTTGATACAACGACCAACCCTTGCTGCCTCAGACATATGGAAACACCCCTCAAATAAAAAATTTTTAGGCACGCAGACCGCGCCTCTCGGAGACTGTAAATATAGTCTATCACAACCACGAAACAAGATGTTAGTGTTTTTTTGTGTTTTTCTACAATTTATTATTTATTATCTTATCCCCATTAAGTAATATAGCGCATAAATCTACCGATTTTGTCGAATTGTAAATTCCTTCCTCACCTTTTGCTGACACAACAAAGAAGAGCTGCCCGGAGTAATCCGGACAGCTCTTCTTTCCATTTAAATTTAGTAGGACCGCGCGCAGATCTCAAAGTAGGCCTGGGGATGGGAGCAGACGGGGCAGATCTGGGGGGCCTCCTTGCCGATATGAATATGGCCACAGTTACGGCACTTCCACATATACTCGTCACCGCGCTTAAAGACCGCGCCCTCGTCCAAATTGCGCAGGAGGGTCAGGTAGCGCTCCTCGTGCTCCTTCTCCACCTTGCCTACGCCCTCGAAGAGGAACGCCAGCTTGACAAAACCCTCGGCCTTCGCGTCCTCGGCCATCTCGCGGTACATGTCGGTCCACTCGTAATGCTCCCCAGCGGCGGCGGCCTTCAGGTTGGCGGCGGTGTCACCGATACCGCTCAGCTCCTTGAACCAGAGCTTGGCGTGCTCTTTCTCGTTGCCCGCGGTCTCCTCAAAGATGGCCGAGATCTGCTCGTATCCCTCTTTCTTGGCGGCACTGGCAAAATAGGTGTACTTGTTGCGAGCCATAGACTCTCCGGCAAATGCCTTCCAGAGATTGGCCTCTGTTCTGCTTCCCTTCAGTTCCATTTAAAACACTACCTCTCTATGTAAATTGATTGAAATGTGCTTTAATTCGCGCTGACCCAGAAACCGTGCAGGTTGCACAGCTCGTAGCCGGTCACACCCTCGTCCGTGCAGAAGGTGTGGAGCACAGGCTCGTCTCCGGGCTTGGGCAGACGGAAAGTGACGGTATCGCCGCTGACGGCCGCGATAATGGGAAGGTAATGCTCCGGCAGCATGGGATGCGCCACCGAGCCCACCTTTACGTCTACGAAGTAGCCGCCGTCAACCGCGCGCTTCTCCACCACGGGAACGTGCTTCTCCAGCGCGCCGTCTGTAGTGCCCGCCACAAGCTTTTGCATAGCCTCGCCGCAGCAGAAGACCGGCACACCCTTGTCTACAGCCTTGAATACCACATTCCCACAGTGGGCGCAGCGATAGAGCTCGAGTTCCATAAATATTACCTCCCAAATTTTATTTATACATAGCATACCATTCACCGGTAAGAACCCCGGCCGTACTTGACAGGAATTATTATCGTTATTATATTATCAGAAAATATTTCAAAAAGCAAGTGTCATTTCAAAAAAATTTTACCGTTCGTCCGGTTGGTGTAAAAGAACGCAAACCACATATAATAGGAGACGGATGGAGAACCAAACATCTAATAATTGAAGGAAAAACACCGGGAGGATGTAAAATGAGACGATATCTGGCTCTTTCAGGGCTTGTTTTAGCCCTGGCTCTTACTGCGACCGGCTGCACCACCACCAGTACCCCCGGCACTACCACAAAGCCCACCACAACCGCGACACCCAGCGCCACCCCCACGACCAGTACCGCGCCCAGTAACACCAAGGCGACAGGCGGCGTGATGAATAATGCGGGCCGAGGTGTGCGTAACGTGGCTAACGGCGTTGGGAATGCCGCCAGGGACGTGACCGGCGGGGTCGCCAACGGCGTGGCGGACATCGGCCGCGCTGCGGGCGACATGGTGCGCTGACCTTAGAAAGGCCTTTTTGCAAAAGCAGGGTGTGGTTTTAAGGCCGCACCCTGCTTTTCGCATTTTAAAACAGTCCGGTGATCCTGCCGTTTTCGTCCACGTCGATATTCTCCGCCGCCGGTACTTTTGGAAACCCGGACATGGCTCCCCATGCGGCGCAGCCGCATGGGGGCCCCTTTCCTTCACTCAAATCTGGGAAATAGATTCCCCCGATTTCGAGGTTTTGACTACGTCAAAACCCTCGTGCGCCGCACTTGCGGCGGCATGACCACGCCCGGCTTAGAACAGCCCGGTAATCCTGCCGTTTTCGTCCACGTCGATATTCTCCGCCGCCGGTACTTTTGGCAGGCCGGGCATGGTCATGATGTCGCCTGTCAGGGCGACGACGAAGCCGGCGCCGGCAGAGACCTTCAGGTTGCGCACCGTGACGCGGAAGCCCCGGGGCGCGCCCAGGAGAGCCGCGTCGTCGGAGAAGGAGTATTGAGTTTTGGCCATACAGATGGGCAGGCTCCCATACCCCAGCGCCTCCAGCTGCTGGGCCTGCTTTTTCGCGTTGGGTGTGAGGTCCACGCCGTCGGCATGGTAGATTTTTGTGGCAATAGCGTTGAGCTTTTCCTCAATGGATCGCTCGGCTTCATAGGCGAACTGGAACCGATCCTCCATCTCACACAGGCGCAGAACCTCCCGGCCCAGGGCCTCGCCGCCCTTGCCCCCCTTTGCCCAGACCTCGCTGAGAGCTACGTTGACCCCCAGCTCCCGGCACCTGTCCTCCACCAGCTTGAGCTCTGCCTCGCTGTCGGTGGGGAAACGGTTGATGGCCACTACCGCGCTCAGCCCAAAAATTTTGGTAATGTTTTCCACATGCTGAAGCAGATTGGGCAGCCCCTTCTCCAAAAGCTCCAGGTTCTCGCTGCCCAGGTCTGCCTTGGCCGCGCCGCCGTGGTGCTTGAGGGCCCGGACGGTGGCTACGATGACCACCGCGCTGGGGGAAAAGCCGCCGTAGCGGCACTTGATGTCCAAAAACTTTTCGGCCCCCAGGTCGGCGCCAAAGCCCGCTTCGGTGACCACGTAGTCCCCCAGGCGGAGGGCCGCGTCGGTGGCCGAGATGGAGTTGCAGCCGTGGGCGATGTTGGCAAAGGGCCCGCCGTGGATGAGGGCGGGGGTGTGCTCCAAGGTCTGAACCAGATTGGGCTTAATGGCGTCCTTGAGCAAAGCGGCCATGGCCCCCTCGGCCTTCAGGTCGTGGGCCGTAATGGGCTTGTCCTCCCGGGTATAGCCCACCACCATGCGGCCCAGACGCTCCTTCAGGTCCATCAAATCGCCCGAGAGGCAGAGCACCGCCATGACCTCGCTGGCCACCGTAATGTCAAACCCGTCCTCCCGGGGTACGCCGTCCACCTTGCCGCCCAGACCACATACGATATTGCGCAGCTGCCGGTCGTTCATGTCCACGCAGCGCTTCCACGTAATACGGCGCACGTCGATGCCCAGGGCGTTGCCCTGCTGAATGTGGTTGTCGAGCAAAGCGGCCAGAAGATTATTGGCCGCGCCGATGGCGTGGAAGTCCCCTGTGAAGTGGAGGTTGATATCCTCCATAGGGATGACCTGGGCGTACCCGCCCCCCGCAGCGCCGCCCTTGACGCCGAAAACGGGGCCGAGAGACGGCTCCCGCAGAGCCAGAACGGTCTTCTTGCCCAGCAGGCTCAGCGCGTCGGCCAGGCCCACGCTGGTGGTGGTCTTCCCCTCCCCCGCCGGGGTGGGATTGATGGCTGTGACCAGAATGAGCTTGCCCCTGCGAGGCTGCTTGCGGATCGTGCTCACATCCAGCTTGGCCTTTGTGTACCCATAGGGCTCCATGACGTCGGCGCCGAGATTCAACTTAGCGGCAATTTCACCAATGGGAAGAGGTATGGTTTCCTGCGCGATTTCAATGTCTGTTTTCACTGTGTCACGCCCCTTTCATAACATTAAGCATAACAACGCTTGTCTCCCCTGTCAAGGTGGGACAAGCGGATATTCCCATTTCGCGGGTGTGTTTTTTCTTTCACAGGGATAAAATGGATGCTTCCGCCTTGTTGTTCCTTTTCACGAATTCCCTCTTCCCTTTTTTGTTCTTTTGTACAGGTTGCCATATTCCATTTTCTATGGTATACTATCTGTGAGCGGCCGGAGACGGCCCGCTCACATCAGGCGGGCGGCTCTACTCCATTCCAATAGCGCCGCCTCAGCCATAAAAAAGGAGGAGACCATTCCCGCCGGGGCCGGCGGTGCGGCAGTGTGGAGACCTGCCGTAAAACGTCCGGAGTTTTGCTCTGCGGACGCAAGACGGTATTTGCAGTGGCTGTGCCGTCACGGCTCATGTACATGGCAACTTTAACCCTGAAGAACATCAAGAAGGTCTACGACAAGAACGTGGTAGCGGTCCACAGCTTTGACCTGGACATCGCGGACAAGGAGTTCATTGTCCTGGTCGGCCCGTCCGGCTGCGGCAAGTCCACCACCCTGCGCATGATCGCCGGGCTGGAGGACATCACCGAGGGCGACCTCTTCATCGGCGACAAGCGCGTCAACGATGTGGAGCCCAAGGACCGGGACATCGCCATGGTGTTCCAGAACTACGCCCTCTACCCCCACATGACCGTGTATGAGAACATGGCCTTCGCTCTCAAGCTGCGCAAGACCCCCAAGGCCGAGATCGACCGCAAGGTCCGGGAGGCCGCCGAGATCCTTGACATCACCTCCTATCTTGAGCGCAAGCCCAAGGCCCTGTCCGGCGGTCAGCGTCAGCGCGTTGCCATCGGCCGCGCCATCGTGCGCGAGCCCCAGGTCTTCCTCATGGATGAGCCCCTCTCCAACCTGGACGCCAAGCTGCGCAACCAGATGCGGGCCGAGATCATCAAGCTCCGCCACCGCATCGACACCACCTTTGTCTATGTCACCCACGACCAGACCGAGGCCATGACTTTGGGCGACCGCATCGTCATTATGAAGGACGGCTTTATCCAGCAGATCGGTACGCCTCAGGAGGTCTTTGACCATCCCGCCAACGTCTTCGTGGCCGGCTTTATCGGCTCCCCCCAGATGAACCTGTTCAACGCCCATCTGGAGAAGGACGCCTCCGGCTATTATGTCACTTATCACAGCACCCGCGTCGCGCTGGGGAAGCGCATCCAGGACCAGCTCGCCGCCACAGGCGCAGTCCCCATGGACGTTATTTTGGGCTGCCGCCCCGAGCACCTTACCCTCCTCCAGGCCGCCGGACCCGGGGCCGTGACGGCCCGGGTGGACGTGTCCGAGATGATGGGCAGCGAGGTCCATCTCCATGTTGTCGCCGGGGAGAAGGACGTGGTGCTGCGTATCCCCTCCACCGACCTGCCCGCCGAGCACCGCTCCGGCATACCTTTCGGCAGCGAGGTCTACTTCGCCTTCCATGAGGATCTGGTTCATCTTTTTGATCCCGCCACCGAGAAGAATCTGCTGGACTGATCGAACTAATAAAAGGCCCCCGCTGCACATACGCAGCGGGGGCCTTTTTGTTTGTGGAAAGAACGGCGGGCCGGGTCGTCCCGCCCTACTTTACGGTGATGAGCTCGTACGCCCGGCTGCCCAGGCCGATCTTCTGCGCGTGGTCCAGGCAGGTCTCCCACACGCTTTCGGGCGTGGTGTTGATGAAGTGGTCGTGGTGGTCGTGGAACCCGTGGGCATGCATACGGTCGTCCAGGAGCGAGCCGGGCATGGGCTCCTGCCGGAGGCAGGCGTCCACGCAGGCCTGGTCCAACGCCAGGGGGTCAAAGGAGGCGAACATCCCCACGTCGGGCAAAATGGGCACGTCACTCTCGGCGTGGCAGTCGCAGTAGGGGGAGATGTCCTGCACCATGCTCACATGGAATTGGGGACGCCCGTCCACCACAGCCTTGGAGTATTCGGCCATCTTGAGACCCAGCAGGTCGTTTGCGCTGGAGTTTATGTTGTAGATGGCGTCGAAGTTGCAGGCGCCGATACAGCGGCCGCAGCCCACGCAGATATCCTGGTCGATGCGGGCGGTGTCGCCCGGGCCGTCGAAGAAGATGGCATCCTGGCCGCAATTCCTGGCGCAGGCGTGGCATTTGACACAGGAGTCCGCATCCACCTCTGGCTTGCCCGAGTTATGCTGGGCCATCTTGCCCGCGCGGCTGCCGCAGCCCATGCCGATATTCTTCAGCGCGCCGCCAAAGCCCGTGGCCTCGTGCCCCTTGAAATGGCTGAGACTGATGAAAATGTCGGCGTCCATGATAGCCCGCCCGATGTGCGCCTTTTCGATATACTCGCCGCCCACCACGGGCACGTCCACGTCGTCGGTGCCCTTGACGCCGTCGCCGATGATGATGTGACAGCCGGTGCTGAAGGGGGAGTAGCCATTCTCATAGGCCGCCTCCAGGTGCTCCAGCGCGTTCTTCCGGCGGCCCGCATAGAGGGTGTTGCAGTCGGTGAGAAAGGGCTTGCCGCCCAGGCTCTTCACCACGTCGGCCACCACCTTGGCGTAGTTGGGCCGCAGGAAGGCCAGGTTGCCCGGCTCTCCGAAGTGGATCTTGATGGCGACAATTTTCCCCTCAAAATTGATCTTCCCGATGCCTGCCGCGCGGATCAGCTTCTCCAGCTTTTTAAGCACACTGGTGCCGGGCAGGGCGCGGAAATCTGAAAAATATACATGAGACTTTTCCATATGGCTCCTCCTAAATTGATCTGTCACTGCGTCACGCGGGCGGCTCCGCCCCGTCCTGCTTCTGCTCCCCCCTGTGATGGTTGGGCAGAACGTGGTTCACCGCCACCGCCACAAGAACGCCCACAAGGTTCTCCAGGATACGGAAGGGGATGTAGAGATAACCGTTGGCTCCGTCATTGGTCAGCATAATGGCACAGAGCACTACGCAGCCCATGGCGCAGGCCTCCGGGCGCTTGATGAGCTTGCAGATCCACAGGGTAATTACGGTGCCAAGCCCCAGCAGGACGCCGGTCATCAGCCGGTTTCCGATCAGGTTGCTCAGCAGGAGACACACCAGCCCTACCGCACCGCCCAAAACTGTCCCAATGACGCGGTAGAGGCCCTGGCTGACGCTCTCCTCCACCGAGCTCTGCATACAGATGATGGCGGCGATACAGGCATTGATAGGTGCCACCTGCCGCAGCAGATCCTCCGGCCCCGAGGGCACATAGGACCAAAAGGGCAGGAATACAAGAAAGCAGGCAAAGACGGCCACCGCCGTCTTCACCGCGCGCATACCTACCTTCGGCAGCTCCATGCCCGCCCCCCGGCTCAGAAGGGCAGATTGAGCCCGCCCGTGAGCTGCTGCATCCCGGCGGACATTTCGGTCTCGGCGGTACGAATGGCCGCGTTCACGGCGGCCACGATCATGTCCTGGAGCATCTCCACGTCCTCGGGGTCCACCGCCTCGGGGGCGATGGCGAGTCTCACCAGCTCCCGCTTGCCGCTCACCGTGGCCGAAATCGCGCCGCCGCCCGCCTGGGCGGTGTACTCCCTGGTCTCCAGCTCAGCCTGCATCCGCTGCATATCCTGCTGCATCTTCTGGGCCTGCTTGAGCATATTCATGTTGATGCCGCCGCCGCCCATACCGCCCATTCCACCCATACCGGGCCGTCCGAAATTCTTCGCCATGGGAACCGCTCCTTTATTCTTTGATAATAATATTGTCAAACTGCCGGCCAATGGCCAGCAGGTCGTCCAGCTTGTCAATGGACTCCGGCTCGGCCTCAGGAGCCGCTGCGGGAGCTGCCGCGGGCTTGCCGCGGGCCGCCGGCGCCTGACCCACCACCACCGCTACCCGGCGCGGGCCACCCAAGACGGCTTCCGCAGCCGCGGACAGCGGGCCGAGCACAGCGGGCTTATTCACCATGCTGCGGGCAAGCTCGGACTCCACGTACAGGTTGAGTACGCCATTCTCCACTTGGCCCTTGGTCTTTTTCAGGAACATATACTCCCCCATGGGCACCTGTCCCTTGAGAGAATCCACCAGTCCGGGCCAGAAATCGCCGGGGGCAGCGGGGGCGGGAGCCGCGCTGCGCGGGGCCGCCGCTTCCTTCCTGACGGGCGCCTGCTCCGCCGGAGTCTCCCAGGGCGGAGCATCTGCTATCGGGGCCCTGGATACAGGAGCGGGCGCCGGGACAGCCGCCTCGCAGACGGCCTCCGGGACAGACACCGAAATTGCCGGGTTCCCGCCTACGATGCCCTCCAGCCGGGCCAGCCGAGCCGCCAGTCCGGCCGCGCTGGCGTCCAGCGTGCCATCACAGATGCGGATGAGGCATAGCTCGGCGTCGGTCCGCCGGTTGCTGCTGCGGGGGAGGTCCGCCTGGGTGGCCTGTAGCGCAGTCAATATCTGAGTCAGCCGCTGGGGCGGCAGCAGATT
>JBLJBF010000052.1:0-22073 GCA_047637855.1 Pseudoflavonifractor sp.
TGGAAGGAGCGGCTCGTTATTGCCGCCGCCGACCTTCTGATGCTTTTGCTGGGGTTGTACGGCGCCCTCTTTTCCTTCCTCTCCTCTTTTCCCCTGCCGATGGACGCCGCTTCCCTCCGGGTCGCCTGCATCCCCGCGGCGGCGGCGGCGGTGGCCGTCTTCTCCCTGCCGAAGGCGCGGCACCGGCTTCCTCTGGCCTTCCTTTGGCTGGTATGGCTGGGCTGGCTTGTGTGGGAAAATTTCTCGGCGCTGGTCCTGGCCGCGCTGATCTCGGCCGAGCAGGTGGGGGCCGTCTTCGCCGGGCGGCTGAACATGGGGCTGGTTGCCCCCGACTTCTCCCGCGAGCTGGCAGGCCTCACTCCGGCCGCCCGGCGGGATCTGTGCACCCTGCTGTGCGTCCTCGTCCTCTTTTTGCTCGCCCTGTGGCTTGGCTGGGCGGTGGTGCGGCGGCGCGGCTTCTGGCTGGGGTTCTGGGGCACCTTTCCCCTTCTCCTCGCGCCCCTCACCATCACGGTGACCCCCCGGTGGCTCCCCCTCATGGCCCTGCTCCTCTTCTGGGCGGTGGGCCTGCTGACCCGGCTGGTGAAAAAAGCCGACCAAAGAGGGAGCGCGAAGCTCACTCTGGCCGCTCTGCCTCTGACGGCCCTCCTCCTCTTTTCTCTGTGCCTTGCCCTGCCGAAGGGGAGCTACGAACGCGCGGCGTGGATCCCCAAGGCGAGGACCGACGCGCTGGCGGAGCTGTCCGACCTGGTGCGGGACTTCTCTCTCCCCGGCGGGCTGACCGGCCTGTCCGGCGGCAGCACCGAGGCCGACCTACGCCATGCCGGGCCGCTGCAGTACACAGGCGGCACCGTCCTGCGGGTAGAGAGCGAGATTACGGGCCACATCTACCTGCGGGGTTTCTCGGCCGGGAAGTACACCGCCCGGGGCTGGGAGCAGCTGGATGAAGCTGCATATAACGATATGCGCGACGGCTGGGAGGACACCCTATCGCCGGTGGGCGACCCGACCGCAAGCTCGGGCGGCGGGGCTCACATCTGGACCGCGACAAGGCGCGGCAGGCCCGACCTCTCCTTCAGCTCGGTCTGGGGGCCAGACAATCAGCTGCACCTGAGCTATTTGGGCATCGGTTCTGCCCAGCCCCTGAACTTCGCCGCCCAGGCCGACCAGGCCGACCGCCCGGCGGCCCCCGCGCGCCGGTTCTCCATCGAGGGCGTGGGGCTTGCCCCCGGATATATGTACACCCCCTATCAGCTGGCCACCACCCCCGACAATATGGTGGGGGGTACCTTCGCGGACGACGCCTATCTGACCCGGGACATGGGCATCCGGCGCTACATCCTCTACGCCAGAACCGACGCCCACGACGGCGACCGCCGCCCCAATTCCCCCGACGCCGAGACCGAGCTGGCCTACCGGGCTTTTGTCTACCGGGAGTATCTGGACATCCCGGAGGAACTGGACCCCGGCCTCGCCCAGTTTTTGAGGCGGCACGGCGCCTCCGGCCTATCCCCGGTGGGCGGCGGCTCCCCCCTCGCGGCCGCCCGGGCCGTCGCCTACTCTCTGGCCCGGGAGACCGCATACGACCCCGACACCCCGGTCACCCCGGCGGGGGAGGACTTTGTGAACTACTTTCTCACCACCTCAAAGCGGGGCTACTGTATGCACTATGCAAGCGCGGCCACTCTGCTGCTGCGGTATCTGGGCGTCCCCGCCCGCTACGTGTCCGGGTACGCCGCCGACGTGGTGGCGGGCAAGACGGTCAGCGTCCCCGACCAGAACGCGCACGCCTGGGTAGAGGTCTACGTGGACGGGTACGGCTGGGCACCCGTGGAGGTCACCCCCGGCTTTTCCACCCCCAGTACCGAGGCCTTCCCCGAGGGCTCCCCCGCCCCCGCCCCCACGGGCACAGCCTCACCCCGGCCCGATACGCCCCGCCCCAGCCGGGACCCCCTCCGGCCCGAACCGGACGAGGACCCCGGAGAAGCCGAGCATGCTCGCGGCGCCAGCCTCCGCGCGCTCCTTCCGCCGCTGGCGCTGCTGGTCCTTTTTGTGTCCCTTGCGGCACGGCGCAGGCTGGCGCTGGCGCTGCGGCGCAGGAAGTTCTCCTCGCCCGACGTCAACCGGGCCGTCATCGCCATGTACCTCTACCAGCAGCGGCTGCTGCGGTTCCACTGGGGCGTCGAGCTGGGGGAGCGCGTCGAGCGTCTGGCCCAGAAGGCCAAGTTCAGCCAGCACACCCTGACCGAGGACGAGCGGAGCGAGATGCTGGGGCAAACCGCCTGGCTTGCCTCTCAGACCGAAATTCTGCCGGGCTGGTGGCTCAGGCTGGCCCTGCGGTATCTCTGGGCACTGCTATAAAATTTCAGATGGAAGTGAGGCGCTGCGTATCCGATACCACAGACTTTACCCCCTGCTGCTGGGCTTTTCCGGCCTTCTGCTCCTGGCAGGACTCCTCTTTGGGGAGATCTCCTCCATTCCGGAGGGACTTCGAACCATTTTGACCACCGAGGACACCCTCATCACCGACTATCTCCAGATCGGCGGGATTGGCGCGGCCTTTGTGAATGCCGCGCTGGTCACGGCTGCCAGCGTCCTGCTCCTCGCCCATTCGGACGAGACGCCCAACGGCTACACGCTGGTCGCCGTCGGGCTGATGGCGGGCTTCTCCCTCTTCGGGAAGAACATTGCCAACATCTGGCCCATCATCGCCGGGACCTGGCTCTACGCCAAATTGCAGCGGGAGCCCTTCGGCAAATATGTGTCGGTGGCCCTGCTGGCCACCGCCCTGGCCCCGGTGGTCAGCTTTATCGCCCTGGGCGGAAAGCCCGGAAGTCTCCCGACGGGGGTCGCGCTGGGCATCGCCATCGGCTTTGTGCTGCCGCCCCTCAGCGCGTATACCTTCCGGGTGCAAAACGGGATGAACCTCTACAACGTCGGCTTTGCCTGCGGCCTCACCGCCATGCTGCTGGTGCCCGTCATGACCAGTTTCGGTGCGAGGCCCCAGGCCGCCTTCCACTGGTCCACAGGCAACAACGCGCGCTTTGCCCTCTTCCTGGCTTTCCTCTGCGCGGGGCTGATTCTGGCGGGGCTCTTTTTGTGCAGGCGCCCCCCCTGGGCGGCCTGGGCCGGATATCGCCGCCTGCTGCAGACCACCGGGCGGGCCCCCTCGGACTATTTACGGCTGTTCGGCTCCGCTCCCGTGCTCATCAACACGGGGGTGAACGGGCTGCTGTCCACCCTGTGCATTCTGCTCACGGGGGGCGACCTGAACGGGCCGACCTTGGGCGGCATCTTTACCATCATGGGGTTTTCGGCTTTCGGCAAGCACGCCCGCAACCTCCTGCCCATTATGGCGGGGGTGCTGCTGGGCGGCGCGCTGATGGAGCACGGTGTGAACGCTCCCGCACTCCAGCTGGCCGTCCTCTTCGGCACCACGCTGGCCCCCCTGTCGGGGTACTTCGGCTGGCCCTTCGGCGTCGCCGCGGGCTTTCTCCACGCGTCGGTCGTGCTCCACGCCGGGACGCCGGTCGCCGGGCTGAACCTTTACAACAACGGCTTCTCCGGCGGATTGATCGCCATCACCTTCTTTCCCATACTCACCGCGGTCTTCCGCAGGCACAAGCCCGTGCTCCAGGATGAGGACTATTTCGACCTGTTCACCCACGACACCCCGCAGGTGCCCCCTCCCCCTGTGGAGGAACGGCACAGCGGCGAGGCCCGCGAGGAGCCGCCCGTGCACTGAAAAAGCGCCGGGCGCGGCCCAAGAGGGTCGCGCCAGGCGAAAATCCTTATCGATAAAAATACCTGTTTCTCTTGACAGCATAACTGAAAATGCCTATACTGAAACATAGTATCCAAATCTCGATTATGCGGCAAAAAGGGTACAACAAGCTTACCCGTCGGCGGTTTGATGGCGATCCACCACGGCACGGACAAGCTCCGAATTCGGCAGCATATTTTTATGGGGCCTGCATATACCTCTTAAATCACGTGTTTCAACGAAAAAAACAGGCCCCGTCCGAAAAGTCGAACAGAACCTGTAAAAAAACAGGCTACGGTTCTTTTCGGCAACCCGGCTGCCGTAGTCACGCGAGGTGACCGTAGGCCCGCAGCTTTGCGTCCCAGCCTTTCGGCTGGTTTGCTATTATCGTTCGAAACGTCAATAAATTGTCGTAACAGCGTAATTGTACCATATTTGTTCCGGTTATGCAACCTAAAATTCGCTATTTCCCACAGTTTTTCTTTACCGTCCACTGTAGATTTACGTCGGCGCGTGACCGTTCACGCCAGTCAGCCGGGCGCGGACGATGAGGCGGTGGCTGGAGACCAGGTAGGGGGTGCAGGTGATCAAGGTCAATACATAGTCCTCACCCTCCACGGGGTCCAGCACCCAGAGGGCGTCCGGCTCCACTACGAAGGAGTCGTACACGACATAGGTGAACCGGTCGCTCCCGGCGGTTATGATCACGCTGTCCCCCGCGCGCAGCAGGTCCAGGTAGCGGAAGGACAGGTTGCGGTGGGCCGCCAGGGCCGCGTTCCCCGAACCGCCGACCGCCGCCGTGCCGGTAAGATGGCCCACGCCATAGCGCAGCTGGCGGGCCGTGCCCTCCAGCAGATGCTCGGAGATCTCCAGCCGCGGAATTTTGATGACCCCCAGCACCACGTAGGCGTCGGGGACCGCGTTGACGGCCTCGTCGCCAGGCAGCTCGGCATACTCCCCTGCCCCGGGCGGGTCGCTCTCCTCGGGCGGGCCGGTGACGACTGTGGCCCCCTGGTCCGCCGGGGCAAGCACGATGGGGGACGGGTCCGGCAGCTCGGCAGGTACGCCGACGGCGGCCCGCCAGGGGTAGCGGCTCAGCTCCAGCGCGCCGGCCAGGAGGAGCAGAAGCGCACCGCAGGCCGCCAGCGCAATGGAACCCCTTTTTCCTGTAAAGAATCTTTTTTTCATACGAAACCTCTGATTGAATGGAATTTCTAATCCCATGGTAGCACAGGGCGGTTCCCTTTTCAATCTTGTTATAGGCGCTCCCCCGCAAGGCCCATCGCACACGACTATCTTTTCTCTGCGAGGACTCCTTCCAATTGGGGTTGCTCGGCACGACATATGAGACAAAATACCTAAAAAAAGGAATGAGTGTATATGAAACGACAGCCTAAATCGAAAGTCCTCGCACTGCTTATGGCTCTGCTCCTGGCCTTCCAGCTGCTCCCCATGGGAGTGGCGCGGGCGGATACGCCGGGCAGGGATATCGGAAAGACCCCTCCCGGTGAGGTTCATGCGTATGTCCACGACAGCGATGGAACTCCTGACTTTCCTGAGTCCTGGTATGATGCCGAGCAGGTATCCAGCAAGCTAAAGTCTTCTATTAGAATTGAAACAAAGAATAGTTTAGGCAACTGGGAGACACAGGAACCTGAGCTCGACGGAGAGGGAAAGCAGGTTTATAAAAACATCACCGCAAACTCAAAGGCGACCGTCTCCATTGCTTTTCACATTGAACTCCCTCCCAGTGAGGCGTTTATAAACGGCGACTATTTTGATATTAAAATCCCGACGAATGTTACCTTTAATAAAATGTCCGGCGACTTCAAGAATTCCTCCAACGAGAAATTTGGAGAATGGAAGATGCTGGATCCCGACCACGATACTATCCGCGTCACCCTTACAGATGTAACCAAGATTGTAGACTATGTACGGGGAGTCATTGATTTTACAGGAACCTTTAATTATTTGAACGCCGGGGATCCCTCAGAAGAGAAAACCGAGATTCAGTTTGGCTCCCAAACCATTGTAATCGAGCGTGTCCCCGCGCAGGACGACCACGAACCCCTCAAGGACAGTACCGTTACGAAGTCAGACGGAAAATACGACCCCGAAAAAAATGAAATTACCTGGGAAGTCAGTGTTACCAGGCCCGCAGGTGAAGCCGCCTACGGCTATGACAGCTACCAGCTGAGAGATACCCTCAGTGGAAACCATGCGTTCAAGGGCGGTTCCTTTGAGGTCTGGGATGGGACTCAATATTCGGCAGTATCCACAGGTCTGGTGGTAGCTCTCGACGAAAAGAGCTTTACGTACACCTTTCCCACCGGAAGCGCAAGCCCTCAAAAAGTGCGGTACATAACGAATCCTAGATTTGAGCCCGGTAACAAAACAAATACTTTCTCCAACACCGTAAGACTGTATGATGAGAAGGGGACCTTGGCATCAAATCAGGCTTCTGGCGAATTCAAGATGGGCAAATTTTTTACCAAAACATCTCCCAGTGCTGTTTTAGAGGATGCGGTAACAAAAGAGAGATACGTTAAATGGGACGTTACAGTTACTTTGCCCAAAACGGAGGGTTACACTTTTACCTTTAAAGATGCGTACATCCTCGACACCTTGCTAAATGCCGCCGGTATACAGCATACTCTCATCTCAAATAGCGCGGTCACTGTTAATGGCGCTCCTGTTGACATGAGCGTGAAGGTCAATGGTACAAGTGTGTCGTCAACTGCCAGCACAGATAAGGGCAGCTACAAGATTGACAGCACAAATAACAAGCTGTACTACTACCTCACAGATGACGAAGCTACAACTTCCAATAGCGGAAACAAGGTCCTGACGCTAACTTATTATACGCGTGTAAATGACTGGGACGTGAGCTCAACGAATAACGGCGAGTTGCAGGCAAAGAATCAGGCCGAATTCTTTTGGACCTACCCCACGGGAGAGGGTAACGGCCCTTGGCTCAACGGTATCGGCACGGTGGGAGTGAACAAGCCCGTCGTATTCGCAAACGGACTGCTAGCCAAGTCCACCACCGATACTAAAGATTTTGACCACACGGCGCAACTCTCTTCCCAGCAAGGCGACTATATCCAGTGGACCATCATTGTGAATAATCGTAAGACAGAGCTGACAAATGATGAAAATACGTTCTCGATCACTGATACGCTCTCAAACCCAGCTTATCATACTCTGGCGATTGATGCAGCCCATCCGCTCACAGTAACGAAAGGGTCTGCTTCCACTCCTTACAATCTAACGACTGGCACTTCGGAGACGGACTCCCTTGGCACACTTGATAAAATATCCGATTCCCAATTTACCTTTACGTTCCCCCAAGAAAAGATGACCGAGACTTATACGATCGTCTACTATACGAAGGTCACACAGGCTGCGCTGGACTTCATGTATACGGCTAATTCTATACAGTTCAAGAACAGCGTTACGCTGAATGGTTATGGGACGAATGTCAAGGTAGAGAACGTAACAAAAACGTACAATCTTCAGATGTTGGCGAAAGACGTTGCCACGGCTTATGACTATGCCGACCGCAAGGTCCAGTGGCGTCTGACGGTCAACCGTAACCATTTGGATATGACCAACCCTGTCATTACAGATTATCTGCCTAAGAATATGGAGCTCACCTCGGATAAGAGCAAGAACGGCTCAGACGGTGTATTCATGGTCAGCGTAAACGGTGCTGCCGCTGTCCCCATCGCTGGTGCTGGAATCACCATGAACCCCATTCAACCTGACGCGAATGGCAGAATAGGATTTGAACTAGTCTTGCCGAGCATTTCAAATGATACAAATAAATATGAATTTACCTATTGGGCAAAACTTACGGACGACGCCCTCCTTGCGGACAATACGACAGTCTACACAAATGATGCGTATCTGAGCATGGAGGAATTGGGTCATGGTCCTCAAATCCATGCAGACAAAGCAACAACCGTAAAAAATACCGTCGTTTCGAAGTCCTATGTGAACAATACCGATGACTTCAAGAATGGTATCATTCATTGGTCTGTTGAAATAAATCCCGGACAAATTGATTTAAAGTCTGCCGTTATACGGGACGTACTCATTGACGTTCTCGCACTTGATGTTGATTCTGTCGCGTTGTGGCGTGCCGCAGTAAGTACCGACAATGGTAACAGCAAGCTCACCCAAGGCTCCCCGGTCGATATTGTTACCCAACACCTTCTCACAACGGGCATAGTTGAGGTTGACGGTCGTCCCCAAAAATACTTCGATCTTAGTCTACCCGACGGCCCCCAGGCCTATATCCTCAAATTTGATACCACGATTCAGTCAACGAATAGCGCAACTATCAGCAACAGCATTTCATTAAGCGGCACGACCAGCAGTCCTACGGGCACTTCTACGGTCCAGAGCTTTACCGTGAATGAGTTGTACTCAGGCGCTTCCACCGGCTCGGGCAAGATTACGGTAACGAAACTGAGCGAGAACGACCAGCCAATGGCGAACGTAGGGTTTAAGCTCTATGTCACTAACGGCACCTATCGAACAAGTTCCACAACGGCGGCTGGAACCGGCAAGGCCGTGTTTAGCAATCTCCCCGGCTGGTACTTCTACGTGGAGGAGGACGCGACTACAACCCCCAACGGCTACCTTGCTATTGCTGGTCCTATTGGTCATGTGCGCGCTACTCCTACGGGCGGAGAGATCACCGTTAAAAACCAAATTGCTAAGGCGTCCGTCCAGATTGCCAAGAAGGGCGCGGGCGGTGCTGATCTCAACGGAGGCACGTTTACCCTTACGGGTACATCAGCCTATAATAACAGCACCTACACCATCTCCAACGTAGAGGCGGTGAATGGTGAAGTCAGCTTTGGAAACGTACCGATCGGTACCTATACCATCACAGAAACGGCGGCGCCTGCAGGACACAAGTTAGCCGAAATCCCCATCTCCATCCCCGTCACGGTCACTTATGTAGACGATACTAAAACCTCGGTCAAGGTTACTTATGGCAGCAGCAACGCCGCCAGCTATACACTGGTCAATGAGCCCATCCTTACCGAGGCGAACGCCAAGGTCTCCTTCACGAAGACGGACGACCAGGGCAATCCCATCGTAGAGAAGGCCGGTATCGACGGCGGCACCTTTACCCTCACAGGAACGAACGATGCAGGTACAATTGCAGATATTGTGAAGTCTGTCGACGCAGCTGGGCTTGTCGACTTCGGAAAGCTCACGGTTGGAACCTACAAAATTACCGAAACCAGCGCGCCGGCGGGCTATTTGAACCTTACCTCCAAGGATATTTTCAATGTGACCGTCTCCTACACGGATGGCAATCACAACGATCTTAAGGTGACTATGACGCCCATATCTCCGAACGAAGCACGCTATGTCGCCGACTCTAAGCAGTTCAAAAATACCCCCGCTGTGGGTGATGTGACCTTTACCAAAAAGGACTCCGCAAACGACGCGATCAAGATCAACGGCGGCACCTTTGTGATCTATGGAACAAGCCTCGGCGGCCAGAGCGTTTCGATCGAGGCCCACGCCGTCAACAACGTCGTCACCTTCAAGGACGTCCCGGTCGGCGACGACTACACCATTAAAGAGACCGTTCCCCCCTCCGGGTACTTCCTCACCAATAAAACCCTGACCGGCGTCAAGGTGGTGTACACCGACATCCACAAGACCGCGGTGCAAAATGTGGACCTCACCACAGACCCCAACTTTATCCTCACCAACGACCTCATCCCCTACGTCCCCGGCGAGGGGAAGGCTACGGTGACCAAGGTGGACGCGGACGGCAAGGTGCTGGCGGGCGCGACCTTTACCCTCTACGACAGCAACGGCAAGGCCGTGGCCAGCATGACCACAGGTGACGACGGTCTGGCCACCTTCACCAAGCTGAAGCCTTACAGCAGCTACACCATCAAGGAGACCGCCGCCCCCACAGGCTACGATCTGAGCAGCGAGGTGCTCACCGTCACGACCAAAGACCGCTCGGTCCTCACCTTCACCATGGTGAACAAGAAGTCCGAGGTCAAGCTGGGCAGCGCCAGCATCCTCAAGACCGACGCTGACGGGAAGAAGCTTCCGGGCGCGACCTTCACCCTCTACGACGGCGACGGCAAGGCCGTTGCCACCGCGGTGACAGGCTCGGACGGCCTGGCCGTCTTCAAGGACCTGGTCCCCGGCAAAGCCTATACCGTCAAGGAGACTATGGCCCCCATCGGCTACCAATTGAGCAGCGAGGTTCTGACCCTGAACGTAACGCCGGGCGCGGCTTTGAGCTTTACCGTCCTGAACAAGAGGCTGGACGAGGCCGGCAAGGGCGACGTGCGCATTCTCAAGACTGACGCCGAGGGCGCGGCCCTGGGCGGCGCGACCTTCACCCTCTATGACGCCGAGGGCCGCGCGGTGGCCAGCGCCACCTCCGGCTCGGACGGCGGCGTGACCTTCAGCGGTATTCCCGCCAACGCGTCCTACACCATCAAGGAGACCGCCGCCCCCAGCGGCTACCTCCTGAGCGGCGAGGTGCTGTCCATCCAGCTGACGGCCGGACAGGTCGCCACCTACACGGTGGTGAACCGCAAGTCGGACGTTCCCGGCACGACGCCCGTTTTGGGCAGCCTGAGCATCATGAAGGTGAACAGCGCCAAGGCCCCGCTGGCAGGCGCGGAGTTCACGGTCTATGCCGCCGACGGAAAGATGTACGCCTCCACCGTCACGGGGGCAGACGGCATCGCCCGGTTCACCGGCCTGCCGCTGGGCCGCTATGCGGTGGTTGAGACCCGCGCGCCCCAGGGCTACCGGCTCTTCACCGGCACCCATGCCGTTACCCTCACCGAGACCAGCCCCAACCTGAGCTTTACCCTGCGCAACGCCTCCGACAGCGAGAAGCCGGAGACGGCGGGCTGGGAGGAGATCGACGAGACGCCTGTCCCCGGCGGCCCCGGCACTCCGGGCAGTACTCCCGTCACCCCCAACGGCAATTTGCCTAAGACCGGCGAGATCCCCATGTCCTTCTATCTCCTGCTGGTGGGCTTGAGCCTGCTGGGCGCGGGCCTTGTCACTGCCCTGCCCCGCAAAAAGGGCCGCAAGCACCTGGATCACAGCAAGAAGGACTAAAGAAACAGAAAGCCAGGGCCACCGCTTTTGCGGTGGCCCTGGCTTTAGATTGTCGATAAACCCCCAGCCTGAAGAAATCGGAGGGAGAGATAGAGTGAAAGGCTGCTCCGCAGAGCGTTTCGTAGCGCAACCGAGCGCAGCGAGGCGCTTAGCGCGGAGAGGAACCGTCAGCGTATCGAAAAGACTTTTTTGACACGCTGACGCCGGGCGGCATCAGGCCCCCATGCGGCGATGTACGTCCCGGCGCAGGAGGGTATAGAGGACCGAGGCCACGGGAACACTCACAAGGACGCCCACGAACCCCAGCAGGCCGCCCCCCACGGTGACGGAGGCCAGGACCCAGATGGCGGGCAGGCCGATGTTGCTGCCCACCACCCGGGGGTAGATGATATTCCCCTCGAACTGCTGGAGCGCCAGAAGAAAGACGAGAAAGATCAGAGTCTTCAGCGGGCTGACCATGACCAGAAGCATGGCGGCCACTCCCCCGCCGAGGTAGGCCCCCACCATGGGGATAAGGGCCGAGACGCCGATGATGATGCCGATAAGGGGGGCGTAATCGGGCTGGATAAAGAGGGTGCCCAAGGTGCACAGACCGCCCAAGATGCAGGCCTCTATGAGCTGGCCCGAGACATAGGCCGAGAAGGTCTCGGCCGTCAGGGCGGCCACGTCGCTGATTCCGTCGGCCAGGGGCTTGGGAACATAGGCCCGCAGGACCCGGCGGCACTGGGAGAGCAAGGTCTCCCGTCCGGCCAGCATATAGATGGAGAAGATGATAGAGAGGAAGGTGGTCACCACGATGGAGATCAGGTTTCCGGTGAAGGCCAGAATCTGAGGCACGGCGGTGGTGACGGTATTGAAGGCAGTGGTAAGAGTGGTCTTGATGAGGTCGGAGAACCGGGAGAAGTCCAGGGTCTCCAGATTGAAAGTGGAGAGAAGCCAGTTGGCCCAGCCCTGGACATTCTTCATATAGTCGCTCAGGCTGTCCCGGAAGAGCAAGATGCTCTCAGTCAGCTTGGGCAGGACGATGGAGAAAAAGGCGGCTATGAGCACGAGAAGCACCAGATAGGCCGTCCCCACCGCCAGAGGGCGGGCCAGGCGTTCGGCCCAGGTCCTGCGCATACGGCGGCGGTAGACCTGATAAAAAAACTGGGTGGGACGGCTGAGCACAAAGGCGATGGCAAACCCGATGAACAGGGGCCGCAGCACCAGCAGCAGCGCGCCAAACCAGGCGCGTACCTCAGCAAAATTGATGATGAAGAGCACCAGCAGCACAGTGTAGGTGACGATCCACAGGATACTGCGAAAAAATTTCTTGTCCATGGCCCGCTCCTTAATCCGGAAGATAGATAAAATATACCATCGCCCCAGGGCCAAGTCAACGAAATTTACTTGACAAGAGGTAACAACAAGACTACAATCATAGTAAGTTAATAGGAATTACAGAACCGCGAAAGGAGCACCTATGTCAAGAATCGTTTATGCCGATCACGCGGCGACTACCGCCCTGTCGGACGCCGCGCTCCATGCTATGATGCCCTATTTTAAAGAAAAATACGGCAACCCCTCCAGCCTTTACGGCTTTGCCCAGGCGGCCAAGGCCGACCTGGAACAGGCACGGGCCGATGTGGCCGCCTGTCTGGGGGGAAAGCCGGAGGAAATATACTTCACTTCCGGCGGCACCGAGGCCGACAACTGGGCCATTAAAAGCGTGGCCGAGCTGCGCGGCGGCAAGGGCCGGCACGTCATCACCACCGCCATCGAGCACCACGCCATCCTCCACACCGCCGAGTATCTGGAGAAAGCGGGCTTTGAGGTCACCTATCTCCCCGTGGACAGCGAGGGCTTTGTTAAGCCCGAGGATGTGAGAGCCGCCATCCGGCCCGACACCATTTTGATTTCGATCATGGCCGCCAACAACGAGATTGGCACCATCGAGCCCATCGCCGAGATCGGCAAGATTGCGAAGGAGGCGGGGGTCCTCTTTCACACCGACGCGGTGCAGGCCGTGGGCCACATCGCCGTGGATGTGAATGAGTGGAATGTGGATCTGCTCAGTCTTTCGGGACATAAGTTTCACGGTCCCCGGGGCATCGGCGTACTCTATGTCCGCAAGCCCCTGCGCCTGCCCCCTCTCATCCATGGCGGCGGGCAGGAAAAGGGCCGCCGCTCCGGGACCGAGAACGTAGCCGGCGCCGTGGGCCTGGCCGCCGCCCTCAAGGAGGCGGTGGGCATGCTGGACGAGGAGGGCACCCGCCTGTCCGCCCTGCGGGACAGGCTGATGGACGGCCTGGTGGCCGCCGTCCCCCGCTGCAAAATTACCGGTCCCAGGGAGAGCCGCCTTCCCGGCACGGCCAGCCTGGTCTTCGAGTGCGTGGAGGGCGAGTCCATCCTCCTGCTGCTGGACGGGAAGGGCATCGCCTCCTCCTCCGGCTCGGCCTGCTCCTCGGCCTCGCTGGACCCGTCCCATGTTTTGCTGGCCATCGGCCTGCCCCACGAGATCGCCCACGGGTCGGTCCGGCTCTCGCTGGGTCGGGAGAACACCGACGACGATGTGGACTATATGCTCGAAATCATACCGAATGTAATCGCCCGCCTGCGGGCCATGTCTCCCATCTGGGAGGGTTAAGGCAAAGGAAAGGAGTTCGCTCATGTATTCTGAAAAAGTAATGGACCATTTCTCCAACCCCCGCAATGTCGGCGAGGTGGAGTCTCCCAACGCCGAGGGCCAGGTCGGCAACCATAAGTGCGGCGATATCATGAAGATGACCATGCGGATCGAGAACGGCGTGATTGAGGACGTGCGGTTCAAGACCTTCGGCTGCGGCGCGGCGGTGGCCACCAGCAGCATGGCCACCGAGATGGTGAAGGGCAAGACCATTGAGGAGGCCCTCCAGCTCACGAACGCGGCGGTGGCCGAGGCCCTGGACGGGCTGCCCCCCCAGAAGCTCCACTGCTCGGTGCTGGCCGAGGAGGCCATCAAGGCCGCCATCTCGGACTACTACACCCGCCAAGGGCTGGACCCCGCCCCCATTGTGGGCGGCGGGTGCGGCGGCTGCTGCGGCGGCTGCGGGCACGACTGCTGCTGATTGAAAACACCTGGGGGACGGGCTTCTGCCCGTCCCCTTTTTATCCTTCCCACCCCGCCTTTGCGCCTTGACGGCGGTTCGTTTGTGTACTAAAATGATATGAAAACTGTGAAAAGAGGTGACCGCGCCCATGATTGAGCTACGGGGGCTGTCCAAGACCTTTCCCACCGGGGACGGGGAGTTCGCCGCGCTGAAGGACGTGGACCTGACCATTGCGGACGGGGACATTTTTGGTATTGTAGGCATGAGCGGCGCGGGCAAGTCCACTTTGGTGCGGTGCGTCAACCTGCTGGAGCGGCCCACCTCCGGGGCCGTCCTCATCGACGGGGAGGACATGACCGCCCTCTCCCCCAAGGTCCTGCGGGAAAAGCGCCGCTCGATCAGCATGATCTTCCAGCAGTTCAACCTGCTGATGCAGCGCTCCTGCCTGAAAAATATCTGTTTCCCCATGGAGATCGCCGGGGTTCCCGCCGCTCAGGCCCGCACCCGGGCGCTGGAGCTGCTGGAGCTGGTGGGTCTGCCCGATAAAGCCGGGGCCTATCCCGCCCAGCTGTCCGGCGGGCAGAAGCAGCGGGTGGCCATCGCCCGGGCCCTGGCCAGCGACCCCAAGGTCCTCCTCTGTGACGAGGCCACCTCAGCGCTGGACCCCAACACCACCCGGAGCATCCTCCGCCTCATCCAGGAGATCAACCGGCGGCTGGGGCTGACCGTGGTGGTCATCACCCACGAGATGGCGGTCGTGGAAGAGATCTGCTCCCATGTGGCCATTTTGGACCACGGCCGGGTGGCCGAGGCGGGAACGGTGGCCGAAATTTTCCAGAACCCGAAGAGCGAGGCGGGGCGGCGGCTGGTCTACCCGGACGAGGTGGGAGCCAAGCGCGAGGCCTTTCACGCCCCCAGGGTGGTGCGGGTGGTCTTCAACGGCGGCTCCGCCTACGAGCCCCTCATCGCCAGCCTGGCCATCGACTGCGGCGTGAAGGTGAACATTCTGGGGGCCGACACCCGCAACATCGAGGGCAGGGCCTTCGGCTCCATGCTTTTGGGCCTGCCCGAGGACCCGGCCGAGGCCGAGAAGGCCATGGCCTACATCAGAGCGCAGAGGAACGTGACGGCGGAGGAGGTGCTGGACGACCATGGCTGATTTTTTAAATGACCCCAAGATAATTCAGCAGCTTGGCTATCTGGCGGACGGCCTGCCCGCCGCCCTGTGGGAGACCCTGTACTCCACCGTACTGGCCACCCTGTTCGCCCACCTGATCGGCATCCCCCTGGGGGTGCTGCTTGTAGCCGGGGAAGAGGGCGGCATCCGGCCCCTGCCCGGCGGCCTGATGAAGGCCCTCAACATCGTGGTGAACTTGCTGCGCTCGGTGCCCTTCCTCATCCTCATGGTGGTGGTCTTCCCCCTGTCCCGTCTGCTGCTGGGCAGCAGCATCGGCACGGCGGCCACCATCGTGCCCCTCACCATCGCGGCCTTCCCCTTCGTTGCCAGGCTGGTGGAGGCCGCCCTGCGCGAGGTGGACCGGGGCGTGGTGGAGGCCGCCCAAGCCATGGGCTGCTCGCCCATGCAGATCATTACCAAGGTGCTCGTCCCCGAGGGGCGGCCCGCCCTGATCTCGGCCTTTACCACCGCCTTCATCACCATCTTGAGCTATGGCGCCATGTCGGGCGCCATCGGCGGCGGCGGCGTGGGCAGCATGGCCATCAATCTGGGCCACACCCGCAATATGACGCTGGTGCTCTGGGTTGCCGTGGTGGTGCTGGTCATTTTGGTGCAGATCTTCCAGTCCGTGGGCACGCTCCTGGCCGTCCGGCTGGATAAGCGGGTGGCCCGGCGGGGGAAAAAATAGCCGCTCAGCGCCGCCCTCCCCATAAGCCGGGAGGGTGGCGCGGTCGGAGTTCCTACTAATTTTGTGTAAAATAAATCGTTGACATCCCTACCGGTTTAGTAGTATAATCATTTTACAACCAAATAACGCCCAGCAAAAAGGCAAAGAAGAGAAGAGTAAGCGAAGAGATACGTCACAGAGAACCCGGACTGGTGGAAACGGGTACGGAAGACTTCGCCGAACATGGTCTCGGAGCCGCGCACCGACCGCTTTTCAGCGTTAGGCCGCGACGGGTGCGCCCGTAACAGCGCAGGGGTATCGGAATACTTTTCCCGTACTCATCAAGGCCCCACCCGCGAGGGTGAGGTGAAGCAAGGTGGTACCACGAAGCGCAGGCTTTCGTCCTTGAATCTGATTCAGGGGCGTTTTTTTGTGTTTACCGAAGCGCTGAGCCGCCGAGCAGGGGAGCTTGGACCGGAACGACGGGCAAAGCCCAGGGGCCGCCAACGGCGGCGCCGGGTTTGCCCGGAGTCGCAGGGAAAGCGACCCGCCCGCGAGGCGTGTAAAGCGTGACAACACTAAAGGAAAGAAAAGGAGAGAAACACCATGAAGAAACTGATCGCTTTCGCACTCACCGGCGCGCTGCTGACCGCCTCTCTGGCCGGCTGCGGCAAAAAGACCGCCACCCTGAAGGTCGGGGCCACCCCCGCCCCCCACGCCGAGGTTCTGGAGGTCGTGAAGGGCATTTTGGCCAAGGAGAACATCACCCTGGAGATCAAGCAGTTCGACGACTATATCCTGCCCAACAAGGCCCTGGAGGAGGGCGACCTGGACGCGAACTACTTCCAGCACATTACCTATCTCAACGGCTTTAACAAGGAGTTCGGCACCCATCTGGTCAGCGTGGCCAATATCCACTACGAGCCCTTCGCCATCTACCCCGGCCGGGCCGCCAGCTTCGCTGACCTGAAGGACGGCGACAAGATCGGCGTACCCAACGACGGCACCAACGAGGCCCGGGCCCTGCTGCTGCTGGAGGCCCAGGGGCTCATCAAGCTGAAGGAGGGCGTCGGCCTCTCGGCCACCAAGCTGGACATCGCCGAGAACCCCCACAACTACGACATCCAGGAGCTGGAGGCCAAGCTCCTCCCCACCGCCCTGCCCGATGTGGCAATCGCCATCATCAACGGCAACTACGCGCTGGGCGCGGGCCTCACCTCCGACCAGGCCCTGGTCTTTGAGGACGCCGCCAAGGCCGCCGAGCCCTATGTCAACGTGCTGGCCGTCAAGGAGGGCAACGAGAATAACGAATCCATCAAGGCCCTGGTGAAGGCCCTCCAGAGCGACGAGGTCAAGCAGTTCATGGAGAAGAAGTACGGCTCCGCCGTGGTTCCCGCGTTCTGAGAAACCGCTGTCCCGCCGTCTCCCTAGGGAGACGGCGGGACAGTTCTTTTCAGTCTGTGCAGAAGCATTTGGGGCAGGGTATCCCGGTTACTCTTGTCTACCTCAATAATATCTACCCCGGGGTGGGCCGCGATGGCCTTCGTCCAGCCGGGAAAGCCCTGGCGTACCACGCCCAGTACAGGTCTGCCGCCCTCCAGCAGCGTGAGCGTGGCGGCCCGGAATTGCAGTGCGCCCTCCTCCAGCCGACCGCACTCGTCCATGAGGATGAGCCGGGCGGCGGGGCAGTCCAGCGCGGCGCAGCCCAGCTCGTTAAACCGCCCGGTCAGCACAGTCACCCCCGTGGGGTCGAACCGGGCCACCATATGGGCCTCGTCAAAGACAGGGGCCTCCCCTGCCGGCCAGAGATAGAGCGCATGCCGCCGCGCCCCCCGGTCAGGGCCAAACCCGGTACAGAATCCCCCAAGCTCCATGCCCGCCAGGGCTGCCGTTTTCCTTATCACGGTGCTCTTCCCGCAACCCACCGCGCCCGTGAGAAAAAGATGCATCACAAATCCCCCTACCGGCCGAAAAGATTGACAGGGCCGCTAAAATCTAGTATGCTCACAGTATAAGCCCGAACACTTAAAAATACAATCTATCTCCGAGCCGAAACGCCTAAGGCAGTCCGCTATGGCGTCAGGCCAGGGCCGCGCCGGAAACGGCGGGGCCTTCCATGTTTGAAAAGGAGAGGGACTCGCGTATCCGTCTCGCCCCCAGGGGCGGGGCGCCGCTGTGGTCTCCCGCCTTTTTGGCGGGAGATTTTTTATGGAAAGGAGGGTCGGCATGGAGGCTGCGGTCCGGTCCAACCGGAGAAACCGGCTTGTCATTCTCATCCTCGTCTTGCTGCTGCTGGCCGCCTGCGCCCTCTCGGTCACCGTGGGGCGCTACCCTGTCCCTCTGCGGGAGCTGGGGGGGATGCTCCTGTCCAGGGTGGCACCCGTCACGCCCTTCTGGACCTCTACCATGGAGAAGGTGCTCTTCCACATCCGGCTGCCCAGGCTGGCCATGGCCTGTCTGGTGGGCTGCGCTCTGGCGGGGGCGGGCTGCGCCTATCAGGGCGTGTTTCAAAACCCCATGGCCTCTCCCGACATTTTAGGCGCGTCCAGGGGCGCGGCCTTTGGGGCCAGCCTTGCCATCCTTCTGGGGGCCGGGGGGGCGGTCGTCATGGGGGCCGCCTTTCTTTCGGGACTCGTCTCGCTGGCTCTGGTTTTGCTGGCCAGCGCCCAGGCCAAGGGCAAGCGGGTGGTCAATCTCATTCTGGCGGGCATCATCGTCAGCTCCCTATTCGAGGCGGGTACCTCCTACATCAAGCTGGTGGCCGACCCCAGCGATACGCTGCCCAGCATCACCTATTGGCTCATGGGCAGCCTGGCCGGAGCCGACGGGAAGGAGCTGCGCTTTCTCTTCTGGCCCGTGCTGGCCGGCTGCGCCGTGCTCTTTTTCCTGCGCTGGCAGCTGGGCATCCTCACGTTGGGAGAGGACGAGGCCCGGGCCATGGGCGTGAACACGGCCGTCGTGCGCATGGCCGTCCTGCTCAGCGCGACCCTGCTCACGGCCGCCAGCGTGTCTGTCGCGGGCGTCATCAGCTGGGTGGGGCTGGTGGTGCCCCATCTGGCCCGCAAGCTGGTGGGGGGCAATTACCGCCACCTGGTGCCCGCGTCCATGCTCCTGGGCGCCCTCTTTCTCCTGGTGGTGGACGGCATCTCCCGCAATCTTCTCCTCACCGAGATCCCGCTGGGCATCCTCACCGCCGTGGTGGGCGCGCCCTTCTTCCTCTATCTGATGACGAGAGGGGGCGGGGAGGCATGAGCGTTGAGGTCAAGGGCCTCTCCTTCTCCTACGGGGCGCGGGCCGTCCTCCATGACGTGAGCTTTACCGCCCGCCAGGGCAGGCTTCTCTCGGTCCTCGGCCCCAACGGGGTGGGAAAGAGCACCCTCTTCCGCTGCATCCTGGGCCTCCTCAAGGGGTACACCGGGGAGATTTTGGTGGACGGGGCCGACCCCAAGGCCCTCTCCGCCCGGGAGCTGGCCCGGCGGGTGGCCTACATCCCCCAGTCAAGCTACCCCGCCTTCAGCTACTCGGTGCACGACATGGTCCTCATGGGCACCCAGTCCCGCTCCAGCCCCTTCGCCCCGCCGGGGCGTGAGGGGGAGCGGCTGACCGCCGAGGCGCTGGCGCGGCTGGGCATCGAGGACTTGGCCCACCGGGCGTACACCAGGCTCTCGGGGGGCGAGCGGCAGCTGGTTCTCATCGCCCGCGCGCTGGCGCAGCAGTCCCCCATTCTCCTCATGGACGAGCCCACCGCCAACCTGGACTACGGGAACCAGATGCGGGTGCTCTCCAAGGTCCGCGCCCTGGCACAGGAGGGGTACGCCATCATCCAGTCCACCCACAACCCCGAGCAGGCCTATCTCTTCTCCCACGAGATCTTAGCCATGAAGGGCGGCAGTGTCCTCGCCTTGGGGACGCCGGGTGAGGTTCTCACCGCCGGGCTGGTCCGCGCGCTCTACGGCGTGGAGGTGGAACTGGAGAGCCTGCGAAACGACAAAATGCGCGTCTGTATTCCAAAGGAGGAATTGAAATGAAAAAATCTCTGTCCTTGGTCCTCGCGCTGGTGCTGTCCCTGTCCCTGGCGCTGACGGCCTGCTCCCCCGCCGCCGCGCCCCTGCCCAGCACCGCGCCCACGCCCACCGTCTCGGCCACTCCGTCGGCGGCTCCCGTGCAGGACACCGTCTCCTTTACCGACTCGGCCGGGCGCACGGTGGAGCTCCCCGCCAAGATCGCGCGCATCGCCCCCTCCGGCCCTCTGGCCCAGATGGTCCTCTTCGCGCTGGCCCCCGAGATGTTCGTGTGCCTCTCCTCCCCCTGGTCCAAGGAGACCGAGCAGTATATCGACACCGCCTACTACACCCTCCCCGTTCTGGGCCAGCTCTACGGCAGCGGCTCGGGCGAGCTGAACATGGAGGCCCTGGCGGCCGCCGACCCCCAGCTCATCATCGACGTCGGCGAGCCGAAAAAGACCGTCTCGGAGGACATGGACACTATCATGACCCGCACCGGCGTACCCGCCGTCCACATTGACGCCGCCACCGCCACCATGGGAGAGGCCTACCGCACTCTGGGCAAGCTGCTGGGCCTGGAGGAGCGGGGCAACGCCCTGGCAGCCTACTGCGACGACGTGTACGCCAAGACCCTGGCCCTCATGGACCGGGTGGGCGACGGGAAGGTGCGCCTCCTCTACCTCTCGGGCGACAAGGGTCTGAACGTCATCGCCCGGGGCGCCTACCACGCCGAGGTGATAGACCTCATGGGCGAGAACACCGCCGTGGTGGATGAGCCCTCCTCCAAGGGTACGGGCAACGAGGTGGATCTGGAGCAGATTCTTCTCTGGAACCCGGACGTCATCCTCTTCGCCCCCGGCAGTATCTACACCACCGTGAAAAATGACCCCGCATGGCAGGAGCTGTCGGCCATCCGGAGCCACAGATACTATCAGGTCCCCTTCGGCCCGTATAACTGGATGGGCTTCCCCCCGTCTGTGAACCGCTATATGGGTATGCTGTGGCTGGGCGCCCTCCTCTATCCCGACCAGGTAGACTACGACCTCTACACCGAGACCGCCCGGTACTATAAGCTCTTCTACCATACCGACCTCACCTACGCCCAGTACTCCGCCCTTATCGACGACTCTATCGGGCAGTAGGGGCGACCTGCGGTCGCCCGCGGGCGGTCGGAGACCGCCTCTGCAAACGCCCCGGGTGGAGGGACCGTGCGAAACATACAGCAGCCCCCCGGAATTCACATTCCGGGGGACTTTCAGTCTTAAATCGATTCGGTCGGACATTTCTCGTGGTAGCGCCGGACCAGGTCCTCCAGCGTAATGCCATCCACCACATCGTCCACAGCGCTTTGTATTTTCTGCCAGACCTCCAGCGTGACGCAGCGGTCCACCCGCTGGCAGCATGTGCCGCCGCTGACACAGCTCACGGGGGCCAGATCGCCCTCCAGCTGCCGGAGAATTTCCCCCACGGGGTACTCATCCGGTCTGCGGGTCAGCAGGTAGCCGCCGCCCGCGCCGCGCACGCTGCGCACAAGCCCACCCCGGGCCAGCTGGGTAACGATCTGCTCCAGATATTTATCGGAAATCTCCTGCCTGGCGGCAACATCCCGCAGAGGGACGGCCGACTCTCCCGCGTTGAGGGCCAGATCCAGCATCAGCCGCAGAGCATAGCGGCCCTTGGTGGAAATCTTCATAAGCAGATACCTCCTTGTGAGTATTTACTATAATACCACAGGTTTTATGGGAATTCAAGCACAGAGAGAAATTTTTACGTTTGCCTTCCGCCTTCCAAAAAATAAAACTTGACTTTACCAGCAAAACGTGCTAAAGTGCATAAAAACAGGTGAGAGGGAGGTCTGCCGCATGGTGTGGTCTGTCAGCCGGGCGTATCGCTATTACCGCTATTACGAGAATAGCGGTAATTCGTCTTGCCCATGACAGGTTAGCCGGGGTAGCTTTCTTTTCAGAAGCTTATGCCACGACGGCCCGATGGGTCGCCGTGGTTTTTTTGTTGTTTGAAGAAAGGATGATAGAAATGGTAGTCATTTTAAAACCCGATTTTACCCCTGAACAGCTGGAGGAGGCCAAGCGCTGTATGGAGGCGGGCGGCGTCAAGGTGATGATCTCCAAGGGCAGCGAGACCACGATCTTGGGCGCGGAGGGCGACGCCGGCGGGCTGGACGAGGATATTCTCTCCCAGCTTCCGGGCGTGGAGCGGGTCATGCGGGTGAGCGAGCCCTTCAAGAAGGCAAACCGCAAGTTCCACC
>JBLJBF010000053.1:0-2279 GCA_047637855.1 Pseudoflavonifractor sp.
CCGGCGCGCGACGTCGCTGACCAAAGCGGTCAGCTCCTGCACGGTGGCGGCCTGCTGGCTGGAGCCTGCGGCCAGAGCTTGGGCCCCGATGGAAACATGGTCGGACCCGGCACTGACCTGCTCGGCGGCGGCGTCAATGGTAAGCATGGTATGGTTTAGCCGGTCCTTGATCCGATTCAAGGCGTGGCCCAGGGCATCCTCGTCGGAACGCAGGGGAACCTCTGCCGTGAAATCTCCGTTGCTGATCAGCTCCGCCGCGTGTACCTGGAGCTCTACACCCTTGATCATCCTATGGAAAGAAGCGCACAGCTGGCCGATCTCGTCGTCAAGCTCATAGCATTTGGGGATGTTCAGCGCGCCGGTGGCCGCCCGCTCGGCGGACCGGGTAATGTCTTGGATGGGTGACATGATGGACCGGAGGATGCGCATGGATAAGATGACGCACACAGCCACCGCCACGGCAAGGAAAACCGCCAGCAGCAGCGTAGCGGTAAGACGCACCCGGGCGGTATCCCCGACCTGCTCGGCCAGCAGCGCGGCATAGCGCTGCTCGATCTCGCCGATGAGCTGAACGGTTTCGTTGGTGCGGGGCAAAATCTGCTCTTCAAAGATCCTGCGCGCCTCTTCCGGCTTTCCCGCCGCGATCAGACGGTTGATTTCCGCGGCCTGGCTGTGGATAAAATCGTGAGGCTCATGCACCGCGGTGAACAGATGCTGCAGCGTGCTGTCCTCGGTTTTTGAGGTGTCGCTGGCCAGCCATTTTCCCAGGGCGCAGCTGGTGGGGTCGGTCGAGCCCCGAAACTCGGTGCCTCCAGACACCGCCATGGTCAGGCTGTGCCGCCACTCGTAGTGGGCCTGTACCACCTCCGCCGCGTCCATATACGAATGGGTGATGTCCTCCTGCCGGGCTGACAGCTGGCTCAGCCACTGAACCGACAAAAGTCCGACACCGCCCAGAATCCACCCGATGACCGCAGTTGCCAAAAAACCGCCGATAATTTTGGAGCGCAGCTTCATTGAGATCCATCCCTTTTCTCTATTTGTTTCTGTCATAATTCTTTTACAATATTAATTAATAATAAGAATTAATATGAATTATAGGTTACCATATAATTTCCGTAAAATCAAGAGGGAAATAGGGTAACTCTATTTACTAAAAAAGACACCTGGCCGGCCCGCTCCAAGGACCCACCGGAGCGGGCCGGCCAGGTGTTGCAGCCTGTTTGTATTATTTCGCCTTGGGCTTCTTGTAGAAGGTGTCCTCCAGGGGGAGCTTGGTGCGGAAGACGCCGTCCTTGCGGAAATAGGCGCTCTGTACGGCAGGGGCAAAGGTGACCGAGGCGATCTCACCGGCGCCCTTGGCACCGAAAGCCAGATCGGGGCCGTTCTTCTCCACGATGGCGCAGATGATCTCGGGCATATCGGTGGAGCGGGGGAGACCCAAGGTGCCGTACTTGGCGGTGGGTACGCCCTTGTTGAGGGGGAAGTCCTCGGTGAGGCCGTACCCGAAGCTCATGGCGGTGCCGCCCTCGAACTGGCCCTCCAGGGTGGTGGGGTTGATGGCCTTGCCCACGTCCAAGGCCTGCTTGGTGACGATCGCCTTGCCGCTCTCGTCGATGACCACAACCTGAGTGGCATAGCCGTAAGCCACGTGGCTCACCGGGTTAGGCTTGGGAGAACCGATGGGGTCGGAGTCGAAGTGGTACTCGCCCTCGAAAATCTTCCCCTCCAGCTCGTCCATGGTCTTGCCGGTGACCAGGGCCTCCTTCAGCTTCTGTGCGGCGCGGCGGGTAGCCTCGCCGGTGAAAACGGTCTGGCGGGAGGCCGTGGTGGTGCCCGAGTCGGGGGTGTACTTGGTGTCGGGGTGTTCGATGATTACCTGGCTCAGGGGCAGGCCGGTGGTCTGGCACACCATCTGTACCAGAACGGTCTGGAGGCCCTGGCCGATGGCGGCAGCGGAGCTGCGGATATGAGCCTTGCCCTCGGAGACGTAGATGTTGCAGCGGCCGATGTCGGGCACGCCTACGCCCAGGCCGGCGTTCTTCATGGCCGAGGCGATGCCCACATAGTAGCCCTCCTTGCCCGCGTACTCCTCATAGAAGTCCTTGCAGGCCTCCAGAGTCTCGGCAAAGGCGGTGCCCTCGTCGGCGATCTGCCCGTTGGGGAGAGACAGGCCGGGGCGGATGGCGTTTTGATAGCGCAGCTCCCAGGGGGACATGCCCAGCTGGTGGGCCAGGTCATTGATACAGCACTCCACCGCGAAGCAGGACTGGGTCACG
>JBLJBF010000054.1:0-15361 GCA_047637855.1 Pseudoflavonifractor sp.
GGGTCAGGAAGGGGCTTTATCCAGGGCCTCCTCCAAGGTGTGCCAGGAGAGGACGGCGCACTTGACCCGCGCCGGGGTGTGGGAGATGCCCCGCAGGGCGGCGGCGTCCTCCAGCTCGTCCAGGGCGGCCTCGTCGGTTACCTCGCCCTTGATCATGGCGAAGAAGAGACCGATAAGCCGCCTGGCCTCGGCCTCGCTCCGGCCCTTGACAAGGTCGATCATCAGCGTGGCCGACGCCTGGGAGATGGCGCAGCCCTCCCCGGTAAACCCCGCGTCTTCAATTATGCCGTCTTTTACCCGCAGCTCGAGGGTGATGTCGTCCCCGCAGCTGGGGTTGACGCCCTCCAGCGAGTGGGTGGCCCCCTCCACGCCGTGGCGGTTGTGGGGCGAGCGGCTGCTCTCGGTAATGATCTGGCTGTATAGCTCGTTAAGCTCCAAGGCCCATCTGCCTCCTCACAAGTTCTAAGCTCTGCAAAAAGCGGTCCACGTCCTCCTCCGTGCTGTACAGGGCAAAGCTGGCCCGGCAGCAGGAGTGGATGCCCAGAAAGTCCATCAGCGGCTGGGCGCAGTGGTGCCCCGCCCGGATAGCCACGCCGTCGGCGTCTAAAATAGTGGCCACGTCGTGGGGGTGGACCCCCTCCACATTGAAGGAGATGACGCCATGCCGCCCGACAGGGGAGGGGTCGCCGTACACGGTCACCCGGGGCAGGCGGGCCATGCCCTCCAGCGCCCGGGCCATCAGGGCCCCCTCGTGGGCCATGAGGTCGGCCCAGCCGACGGACCGGAGGTAGTTCACCGCGGCGGCAAAGCCCACCTCGCCGCCCACGTTGCGGGTGCCCGCCTCAAACCTGCGGGGGACGTCGGCATAGGTGGCGCTCTGCTCATGGACGCTGGCGATCATGTCCCCGCCGCTGAGGAAGGGGGGCATCCGCTCCAGCAGCTCCCGTCTGCCGTAGAGGGCGCCTACCCCCATGGGGGCGTAGAGCTTGTGGCCCGAGCAGGCGGCAAAATCCACGCCCAGAGCCTTCACATCCACCGGCATGTGGGCTGCGCTCTGGGCGCAGTCCAGCACCACCACGGCCCCCACGGCGTGGGCGCGCGCCACGATTGCCTCCACAGGGGCCTCCAGCCCCAGCACGTTGGAGACCTGGGCCACGGCCACGAGCTTGGTGTGGTCCGTGATCTTTTGCTCCAGCTCCTCCCCGGTCAGCCGCCCGTCGGGGGCGGGGTAGAGGTAGACCAGCTTTGCGCCGGTGGCCTTGGCGACCCGCTGCCAGGGCACCAGGTTGCTGTGGTGCTCGGCCACCGAGAGGGCGATCTCGTCGCCCGGTTTCAAAAACTCCAGCCCGTAGCTGTAGGCGACCAGGTTCAGGGCCTCGGTGGTGTTCTGGGTAAAAATCAGCTCCCCGGGCTCCGCGCCAAGAAAAGCGGCCACGGTCTGCCGGGCCTCCTCATGGGCCGAGGTGGCCCGGGCGGCCAGCTCATATACCCCGCGGTTGGGGTTTGCGTTGTCGAGACGGTAGTAGAGCTCCACCGCCTCCAGCACCTGCACGGGGTGCTGGGTGGTGGCGGCGCTGTCGAGATAGACCAGCCGCTTTCCGTTTTCGGGGACGGACAGGGCCGGAAAGTCTGCGGTTCGGTCAAGCATGGGCGTCCAGCCTCCTTCCCAGATAGGCCGTGATCTCCTCCCGGAGCGCCTCGTCGGGGATCTTCTCCAGCGCGGGGGAGAACCGGGCCTCTACCATCAGACGCCTGGCCTGGGCCGGGGAGAGACCCCGGGAGCCCAGATAGTAGAGCTTGCCCTCATCCAGCCGCCCGATGGTGGCGGCGTGCTGCCCCTCCACCCGCTCCTCTCCGCAGAGGATGAGGGGGACGGTGCGGTTGCGCGCCGTTGGGCTGAAGAGCAGCACGTCCTCGCTCTCGTGGCCCGCGGCGGATACCGCGCCCCGGCGGAAGTCGATGGTGCCGCGCAGGATCTTGTCGCTCCGATCGGCCAGAACGCCTGCGGCGCGGAGCGTGCTGACGGTCTCCCGCCCCAGGTGCTCGGCCACGTCGTTAAAGTCCAGCACCCGGTCCCCGTCCCCGAAGTAGACGGTGTCCAGGTGGTACGCGCTGTGCTCTCCGGATAGAAGCGCCCGGGAGCCGCAGGCGGTCATTCCTCCGCCCAGCTCCACGCGCACCAGCTCCACCGTGGCTCCCGCCCCGGCCTTGACGCCCACGGCGCTCCAGCGGCGGTTCCCGTCGCCCAGGAGCTGTACCTGGACCAGGCGGACATGGGCCCCCGCCTCGGCGCAGATCTGAGTGAGGACGGCGCAGAGCCCGTCTGCCCCCTCCTCCGCCCGGCAGACCTCAACCACGGTCAGGTCGCTGTCCGCACGGGCGAGGATCGCCTGGTGCGCCACGGCGGCGGGGTGCGCGCTGTCCAAGGTATGGGTGATAAAGACCGGCGCACCGGCCTTTCCCTCGGCGGTCAGGAAGCAGGCGGCGTTGGCCTGCTCTGCCACAAAGGCGTCCATGGCCGCCCCCATGCCGCTCTCGATGGCGGCGCAGGACTGGGGCAGACGCTCCAGCGCGTTCACCCCGGCGGGCAGGGGGGAGAGGGCGGTGCTGCCCGCGCCCCAGCCCTCAGCCGGGGGCGTGGGCAGGGCGGCGGCGTCCCCCGCCCAGTTTACTCCCGTCCAGCGCCATGTGGACACGGGCAGGAGATTCAGCTTTTCCTTCATATCGTTCTCCCTCCTCCCTCAGCCAATGCTGCCCTTCATCTCAAGATGGATGAGGTTGTTCATCTCCACGGCGTACTCCAGCGGCAGCTCCTTGGCGATGGGCTCGGCAAACCCGCCCACGATGAGGGCCCTGGCGTCGTCCTCGGAGAGGCCGCGGCTCATGAGGTAAAAGATGGCCCCCTCGCTGATGCGGCCGATCTTGGCCTCGTGGCCCACGTCCACCCGGTCGCACCGGATATCCATCACCGGGATGGTGTCCGACCGGGAGCGGTCGTCCAGCATCAGCGACTCGCAGGCCACCGCGCACTTGCTGCCCACGGCCTCGGGGGCCACCGTGACCGCGCTGCGGAAGGTGGAGCAGCCCCCGTCCCGGGAGATGGACTTGGTGGAGATGTGGGCGCTGGTGCGGGGCGCGGCGTGGAGTACCTTGGCCCCGGTGTCCAGGGTCTGGCCGCTTCCGGCAAAGGTGATGCCGGTAAACTCCATCCTGGCCCCCTCGCCTTGAAGGATGCTCATGGGGTAGAGGTAGGATGTGTGAGAGCCGAAGGAGCCGGACACCCACTCGATGGTGCCGCCCTTCTCCACCCGCGCCCGCTTGGTGTTGAGGTTATACATATTTTTGGACCAGTTCTCAATGGTGGAGTAGCGCACCCGGGCGTCCTCCCCCACGTAGATCTCCACGCAGCCCGCGTGGAGGTTTGCCACGTTGTACCTGGGGGCCGAGCAGCCCTCGATGAAGTGGAGGTAGGCCCCCTTATCCACGATGATAAGGGTGTGCTCAAACTGGCCCGCCCCCGGCGCGTTGAGCCGGAAGTAGGACTGGAGCGGAATCTCCACCGACACGCCGGGCGGCACATACACGAAGGAGCCGCCCGACCACACCGCCCCGTGGAGGGCGGCAAACTTGTGGTCGCTGGGGGGCACCAGCTTCATAAAGTGCTTTCGCACCAGCTCGGCGTGCTCCCCCGTCAGGGCGCTCTCCAGATCGGTATAGACCACGCCCTGGGCGGCCACCTCGGCCCGGACATTGTGGTACACCACCTCCGAGTCGTACTGGGCACCCACCCCGGCCAGAGAGGCCCGCTCGGCCTGGGGAATGCCCAGGCGCTCAAAGGTGTTCTTGATGTCCTCCGGCACCTCGGACCACTTGCCCCGCATAGGGGTGTCGGGCCGGACGTAGGTGACGATGTGGTCGATATCCAGCCCGTCCAGCGGGGGCCCCCAGCTGGGCAGGGGGGTGCGCCGGTAGGTCTCCAGGGCCTTCAGGCGGAAGATGCGCATCCACTCGGGGTCGCGCTTCTCCTCCGAAATGCGGCTGACGATCTCGGTCGTCAGGCCGGAGTCCACCTCGAAGGAGGGGCTCACCGCGTCCCTTACGTCGTAGACGCTGCGGTCGGCCTCCTCAACCCGGGTTTTCTCCTCAAAGGCTCCCATGGCGCCCCGCCTCCGTTTCCAGCGCGCCGAAGCCGCCCTCGATGATCTCCCGCACCAGCGCGCCGTCCCCCGTGCGGGCAATGCGCCCGCCCTCCAGCACATGGACGAAGTCCACCGGAAGCCCCTCCAGGATCTTCGCGTTGTGGGTAATGATGAGCAGGGCGTTGGAGCTGTTGTGGTAGGCGCGTATCCCCTGGGAGACGGTCCGCACCGCGTCCACGTCCAGGCCCGAGTCGGTCTCGTCCAGCATGGCCAGCTTGGGCCGCAGCATCATGAGCTGTAAAATCTCGGCCTTCTTCTTCTCTCCCCCCGAAAAGCCCACGTTTAAGTGCCGCTCGGCGTAGGAGCCGTCCATGTCCAGGGCCTTCATCTGCTCCCGCAGCTCCTGCCGGAAGGACAGAACCTTGGCGTGCTTTCCGCTTACCGCGCTTTGGGCGGTGCGGAGAAAATTCTCCAGTGTGACGCCCGGGATCTCCTCGGGCGACTGGAAGGAGAGGAAGAGGCCCAGCCGAGCCCGGACGTCGGCCTTCTCCTGTGTAATATCCTTCCCCTCCAGCAAAATGCTGCCGCGGCGGATCTCATACCGGGGGTCCCCCATGACGGCCGAGGCCAGCGTGCTCTTGCCCGCCCCGTTTGGCCCCATCAGCACATGGAGCTCGCCCCTGCGGATGGTCAGGTCCACCCCGTCCAGAATAACCTTGTCCTCCACCGCGATCTGCAGGTCTCTTATTTCAAGCAGCGGACTGCTCATAAAAAAACGCCTCCTTGTAACCTGTTTTACGGAATAATAGTATACTTGTTTACTAGGAAATGCAACTCTTTTTTCTGTAAAAAAGGCCGTTGCCGGGTATCCGGCCCGGAAAATGGGGGGTGGGAGTGACCCGGGGCGATAAATTTCCCCTTGACAGACGGGGGCGGCTCTGTTATATTCATATAAACCATATAGGTTATATAGGAAAATAAAAAGGAGGGACCGTCGTGAGCACAGTATTTGGCAGGCTGCTGCGGAGCAATTTTCGGTGTGGACGAATGCTGATCTCCCGGGCATCGGATATGGCCGGGCGGTTCACCGCGCCCTTTTTATGCGCGCGGCGGTAGTGCCGTCGCCGCGCCGCCTGATCCGCTGTCCGGGAGCCGTCATTGTCGGCCCCGGTTTTTTTATACCCAAAATCAAATTTTGAGAAATAAGAAAGAAGGCATTTATCATGAGCGACCGCAATTACAGATTTGAGACCCTGCAGCTCCATGTGGGACAGGAGCAGCCCGACAGCGCCACCGACGCCCGCGCCGTGCCCATCTACCAGACCGCCTCCTATGTCTTTCACGATGCCGCCCACGCCGCCGCCCGCTTCAATCTCTCCGACGCGGGGAATATCTATGGCCGCCTCACCAACTCCACCCAGGACGTGCTGGAGAAGCGGGTGGCAGCCCTGGAGGGGGGTGTGGCCGCTTTGGCCGTGGCCTCCGGCGCCGCCGCCATCACCTACACCGTTCAGGCCCTGGCCCAGGCGGGGGACCACATCGTCTCCCAGAAGACCATCTACGGCGGCAGCTATAACCTGCTGGCCCATACGCTGCCCCAGTACGGCATCTCTGCCGCCTTTGTGGACGCCCACGACCTCTCCGCCGTGGAGGGGGCCATCCGGGAGAACACCAAGGCCATCTTCCTGGAGACTTTGGGCAACCCCAACAGCGATATCCCCGACATCGGCGCAATCGCCGCCATCGCCCACAGGCACGGCATACCTTTGGTCATCGACAACACCTTCGGCACGCCCTACCTGATCCGCCCCATCGAGCACGGGGCTGACATCGTGGTCCACTCGGCCACCAAGTTCCTGGGCGGGCACGGCACCACTCTGGGCGGCGTCATCGTGGACTCCGGCAGGTTCGACTGGGCGGCCAGCGGCAGATACGCCCCAATCAGCGCGCCCAATCCCAGCTACCACGGTGTCTCCTTCACCCAGGCAGCCGGGAGCGCCGCCTTCGCCACCTACATCCGGGCCATCCTCCTGCGGGACACCGGGGCGGCCATCGCCCCCTTCAACGCCTTCCTCCTGCTCCAGGGGGTGGAGACCCTGTCCCTGCGGCTGGAGCGCCACGTGGAGAACACCAAAAAAGTGGTGGCGTACCTGGCGAACCACCCCCAGGTCTCCCGGGTGAACCACCCCTCTCTGCCCGGCCACCCCGACCACGCCCTGTACGAGCGGTATTTCCCCAACGGGGGGGCGAGCATCTTCACCTTTGAGATCAAGGGCGGCCAGGCCGAGGCCCATAAGTTCATCGACAGCCTGGAGATCTTCTCGCTCCTGGCCAACGTGGCCGACGTGAAGAGCCTGGTCATCCACCCGGCGACCACCACCCACTCCCAGCTCAGCGCCGGGGAGCTGGCCGGGCAGGGGATCACCCCCAGCACCATCCGCCTCTCCATCGGCACCGAGCACATCGACGACATTCTGGCGGACCTGGACCGGGCCTTCGCCGCCGTGGGCTGAGCCGGGCGGCATCAAACAGAAAGGGACCGCCGCCGCGGACAGGAGCAGCGGCCCCGCCGAAAAGGGGGACACGGCCTCCCGGCGGCGGGGACGCATAACACGGATTTTACATTCCTTATTCATTGCGATATTCAATATCGTTTATTTGTAAATAAATTGTAAAGTCTGTGTTCAAAGGGTTTTCCACATTGTCCACAGGCTTTTCCACAGAGGTTATGTAAACGGAGGAGAACCGGATATGCAAAAAAGGTTGACATAAGATTATGTCAAGAAAAAAAGCGCGGGCAAAACGACAAAAATGGAGGCCCTTCGCCGCCGTGCCGCAAAACAGGCAAATAGAGGGCCGACCCGCCGGGAAAAAACGGCGGGCCGGCTTTTTTATCTGAGCCGAGTCACGGGCAGAACGGTCCGCCCGGCGAGAAAAGCCCGGAATTCCTCCGGGTCTCCCGCCTCAAACTCCGCCTTAGGGAGGATATGCCCCAGGCCCTTCCCCACGAAATAAGATGTTTTTTCAAGTGTACCATAAATGAAATTCATGGTACAATAGCCGCAGAGCGGCTATTGTACGTTCTTTTGAGCCGTTTTTCTCACCCGCTGACACGGACAACCGAAAAACATGGTACAATGGGAACAACACACCGAGGTGATTTTTATGACCGATACCATTGCCGCCGTGGCCACCCCCATGGGCCGGGGGGCCATCGGCGTTCTGCGCCTGTCGGGGCCGGGGGCGGTGGCCGCCGCGGGCGCCGTCTTTACGCCCCAAAACGGGAAAACCCTGGCCGACTGCCCGCCCCGCAGGCTGGTCTACGGCGCCCTCCGGGACGGGGCCGGCAGAGTCATCGACCGGGCCCTGGCCACCTATACCCGCGGCCCCCAGAGCTACACCGGGGTGGACACCGCCGAGATCCAGTGCCTCGGCTCCCCCATGGTGCTCTCCTTGGGGCTGGAGGCCCTTTTTGCGCAAGGGGTACGGCAGGCGGGGCCGGGGGAGTTCACCCGGCGGGCCTTTTTGAACGGCCGGCTGGACCTGACCCAAGCCGAGGCGGTGGCCGACCTCATCGACGCCGAGACCGCCTCGGCCGTCCGCCTGGCGGCGGGCCAGCTCTCAGGGGCGCTTAGCCGCCGGGCGGGCGGGATCTATGACGGCCTTACCGACCTGATGGCCCACTTCTGCGCCGTGCTTGACTACCCGGATGAGGACATCGACCCCTTCCGGGCCAAGACCATCGACGACGCGCTGGACAGGGCGGAGGGGGAGCTGAAGGGCCTTCTGGCCACCTATGACCGGGGGAGAAGGGCGGTGCGGGGTGTGCCCTGCGCCATCGTGGGGCGGCCCAACGCGGGCAAGTCTTCCCTCCTCAACGCGCTGGTGGGGTACGAGCGGGCCATCGTCACGGACATCCCCGGTACCACCCGGGACACCATCGAGGAGAGGGCCGAGCTGGGGGGCGTCCTCCTCCGGCTCATCGACACCGCGGGCCTGCGGGAGACGGGGGACGAGGTGGAGCGCCTGGGCGTGGCGCGCAGCCGGGCCGCCATGGAGCAGGCCGAGCTGATTCTGGTGCTGGCAGACAGGTCGGTTCCGTTTACGGAGGGGGATGCAAAGCTGCTGGCCGAGGCCATGGAATGTGCGCCCACCATTCTTGTGGGCACCAAGGCCGACCTGCCCTCGGCACCCGCCCCGTTTCTTTACCCCGATTCCATGCCGCCCTCAGTGAGCCTCAGCGCCAGGACGGGGGAGGGGATGGAGGATCTGGCCGCCGCCGTGGCCGCCCTCTTTCCCCTGGGGGCGCAGGAGGAGAGCGGCGAGCTTCTCACCAACGCCCGCCAGGCGGGCGCCGCCAGCCGGGCGCTGGAGTCCGTGGGGCGGGCCAAGGCGGGCCAGGCTATGGGGCTCACGCCCGACGCGGTCCTCACCGACGTGGAGGAGGCCCTGGCCGCCCTGGGCGAGCTCACCGGCCGCACCGTCCGGGAGGACGTCACCGCCCGCATTTTCGAGCGGTTCTGCGTGGGAAAGTGAACCCGCTCCAGAGGAGAGGGCCACTACCGGAGCGGCGTTTGATGGCTCGGTTAAGCCTAAGGGGCCAAGCGCAGGGAGAGCGGCTGCTTCGTAATCAGAAGGGCGGGTGTCCGAGTCACCCCACCGGGCTCAAAAAGACATAGCCTTCCGCTAAAGGAAGGTTATGTCTTTTCTATATCTTAAAAATGTTGTATTATAATCTGGTCCATTCAACGGCACGGACGGACAGGACTTTAACGGGGCGTTCAGTCTTTGTCTACTAATTGCGGCACAAAAAGCCGGGATGAGAGAAATAGTAATGCTATAATTGTAATCGGAGAGGAGCGCGTTAAATGGACTGGATTAAACAGCTGAACAAGGTCATGGACTATATCGATGACAATTTGCAAGGTGAGATATCGTATGACAGCATAGCTGAGATAGCGTGCTGCTCCATATACAACTTTCAGAGAATGTTCTCTTATATTGCACAGACTCCGCTGTCTGAATATATCAGAAATCGCAGGATGACACTGGCGGCCTTTGATATCATAAAAGGTGACGAGAGAATCCTCGATATCGCCCTGAAGTATGGCTATGATGCGCAGGACGCTTTTTCACGCGCTTTTAAAAATTTCCATGGAGTATTGCCGTCAACCGCAAGAAATGAGCCGGTGAGGCTTAAATCCTGTCCTAAGCTCTCCTTTCAAATTACGATTAAAGGAGCGGAGAAAATGAGGTATCAGATTGAGCAATGGCCTGCATTTAAAGCAGCGGGCATATCCCACAGGATTGAAACGGACAGAGCCTTTGAGCTTGTACCGCAAATATGGGATAAGGCGTGGAGAGACGGTACCATGCAAAAAATCATGGGGTTCTTTCCTGATTACCGCCCCGCGGGCTTTTTGGGAATCGCCGCCGGAGGCGGGTGGGGCAGCTCGGATGAGATGGAGTATATTGTGGCCGTTACAAACTATGTGGACACCCCGGATTGCACCTATATTCCCGCTCCAACGGGGATGACGGAGTTCTCCTATCCCGCCGCGACATGGGTGATGATCCGTGCGGACGGTGTGCTTCCAAAGGCGGTGCAGGAGGTCTATCAGAAGTTTTATTCTGAATGGCTGCCAGGCTCGGGGTATAAGCTCGCGGATTTGCCTGTACTGGAGTGCTATATGCAGGAAAATCACCAGGAAGTATGGATCGCGGTTGAGGAAGCATGATGAATACTGAACTATTATCACAGGAGTTATATGGGCTCTGCGGACAGACCTGCATCGCGCTGCTGGCCGATACGACCGTTAAAGAAGTTGTAAAACATACGAGATGTGGGAAGGGCAAAATGTCGGGCAGGAAGCTGTTCGAGGCGCTGGATTTATACCATATTCCCCGTGCTGAAAAGATGAAATACACCAGAGGGAATCCGGTTGCGCTTCCAAGGTGCTGTATTTTAAGCGAGCATGGCCACTTCCTGCTTCATTATGACGGCACGTTTTACGATAACATCAAGGGAGTATTTACCGACTATGACTATAACCGATTGGTTGCATATCTGGAAATTGACTTCGCTAAATGAGGCCCTGTGCGACGAGTGGAGGCTTAAAAGTGGATAAAAAAGTGAAGATCAGAAATGAAGAAGCAGCAGATTATGAGAGAGTGGAAGAAATCACAAGGAAAGCCTTCTGGAATTTATATGTTCCGGGATGCACCGAACACTACCTGGTCCATGTCATGCGGTCCCACAGAGACTTTCTGCCGGAGTTAGACCTGGTGATTGAGATCGACAATCAAATCATTGGAAATATCATGTACACGAAGGCGAAGCTGGTTGATGAGTCGGGGGAGGAAAAGGACATTCTCACGTTCGGTCCGGTTTGTATTTTGCCGGAATACCAGAGAAAGGGGTATGGGAAAAAACTGATAGAGGATTCCTTTGAACGGGCGACCGCGCTCGGTTATGATGTGATCGTAATATTTGGAAATCCAGGCAACTATGTAAACCGCGGTTTTAGGAGCTGCAAAAAATACAATATCTGTCTTGAGGATGGGGCATATCCTGCGGCAATGATGGTAAAAGAGCTCAGGCCGGATGCCCTGGACGGAAGAAAGTGGGCTTACTATGACAGCCCTGTGATGAAGATAGACGAGCGGGAAGCCGAGCGTTTCGATGAAGGGCTGGAAGCAATGGAGAAGAGGTTCCAGCCGAGCCAGGAGGAGTTTTACATTCACAGCCATTCCATTATCCGGTGAGTTTCCTCCGGCGGTATGAGGGTAAGCTGCAAATTTTCTGCGCGCCGAGCGGGCCGGCCCACTGCAAAAGGGGCGGCCCGCATTTTCTATGCCGGTTCTGCCGCAGCTTACCCGCTCAAACATGCAACTTACCCGGCAGGCCTTGATGTATGCTTCCCTACGCGCTATATTTGGAACAGGCGGGGCATGAAGGAAGGAGGCGAGGGACATGAAAATTACCGTTGACGAATCGGAGACATATCAGGAGGCCGAGGTAATTATCCGCTGCCGGGCGCTGGACGAACCGCTCCGCCGGGTCGTCGCCGCTATTCGGCTGGCAAGCGGCAAGCTGATCGGCAGGCAGGATGCCAGGTCCTTTATTCTGGACGCGGACGATGTTTTCTATTTTGAAGCGGTCGATAACAGAGTATGTATCTGTACCGAGCGGGAGGTTTATGAAACTCCGCTGCGGCTGTACGAGATCGAAGCGCGTTTCGAGGACACCGATTTTTTCCGTGCATCCAAGTCTGTCGTAGCAAATCTGTCCAAAATTCAAAGCTTGCATGCGGTGTTCAACGGACGTTTCGAAGCCTGCATGCGCAATGGCGAGAGAGTGATCATTTCCCGCCAATATGTCCCGTCCTTGAAGAAAAAACTGAGTGTTTAGGAGGAGAGACCATGAAACTGCTGATTGGATACCTTAGAAAATTTATTATTTCCTTCACGTCGGTTTTCACCTGCGTAATCCTGGCGAGCACGGTTTTTATCGGGGTTTACTCCAATCCGTATCTGCCGCTGCGGCTGATTGTCCAGGCGCTGATTATCGCGGCGGTTTCCGCACTTCTGAATTTCATTTATCATTCCGAACAGCCCATCCACAAAAAATCCCTGGCCTTGCGCACCTGCGCGCATTTCTCCCTGCTGCTGCTGAGCGTGACCGGCTGCGCCTGGTTTTTCCGTTGGTTTTCTTTTGCGCACAGGGCCGCCGTGGTTATGTTCTTTGTACTCTTTGCCGCCGTATACGCGGTGATCTGGCTGGCAAATTTCCTGGGCGATTTGGTTGATGAGAAACTCCTGAACCTACGGCTCGCGCAATATCAGGCAAGGCCCAAAGAGTAGGGTGTCTTCGGAATGGCGGCTTTCGCATGAAACAAGAGAACCGGCTGAAGCATTGGGCCTGGATAGAACTGCGATGAGAGGCGCGCGGATATGAATCAAGATCAAAAGGCGATATACTCCTTTATCTGGAGGTTTCGCTTCGCTCATACGCTGATCTATGCGGTATGTGGTATCCTCTTTATGTTGACCGGGGTTGGCGCTGTGGTTACCGGACCGTGCTCTGTTGTGGGGCTGCTCTATACGAATTTTAACTATAATCCGCTGATCGGCCTGCCCGAAATTGCCGTGCAGACACTGATCTTCTCCTGGCTTTTCTGCATATGGCAAACCCGCCCCCGCGCCCCAAAAAGTAGGGAAGGAGAAAGGGCGCGGAAATACGCCCGCACCGCCGGCCGGGGAATCCGGAGTTGTTACTAAGCCTGTCATAAAGACGTTTTTAACGAGCACGGGCGGACAGCCAAAGCTGTCCGCCCGTGGTTTTTGTATTCAGCTCTTCTCCTCAAAACTCACGCCGCAGCTGCGGCAGGTGATGGAGATTTTGCCCTTGCCTTTGGGCACCCGCAGGTGCTGGCCACAGTTGGGGCACTTAAAGTAGCTGTGGTCCTTGTCCTTGCGGCGGGCGTGCTGGAGATGGCACCAGGCGAGAAAGGGGCCCGCCAGCTTGAGAAACTTCGCGTTCTCCGCCCTGCGGCGGGGGATATTGCGGGAGAGCATCCGCAACAGGCCCAGCAGGCCCGGCACAAGGGCCACCCAGCTCAGCACCCACAGGTGGGGCAGCAGGGAGGTGAGGTGGAGCACCAGATAGAGGCCGATGAGAAACACGGAGAGATGGTCTCCGCCATATCGGCCATACATGATTTTTTGTAGCCAGCTCATAGGGAAACTTCGTCTCCTTCACATGGACGAACCGTGGGCCTGTCAGCCCGCGGGGATCAAAAATGGAGCGATGTCCGCGATCACAGTATTCATGATAACGGGAGAATGCGTCCGCGTCAAGGAAACAAACGTAAACAATATGTGAATTGTGTCTTGCGCGGCGGGGGAAAAGCGGCTATACTGAGTGAAAAAAGTTGGGGGAGTGACCCGAATGAAACGGATTGACAAGCATAATTATTACCTGGACATCGCGGAGACCGTGCTGGAGCGGGCCACCTGTCTGCGCAGATGCTACGGGGCCATCATCGTCCGCAACGACGAGATCGTCTCCACCGGCTACAACGGCGCGCCCCGCGGCCGGAAGAACTGCGTGGACTTAAACTACTGCACCCGGGAGGCCCTGAAGGTCCCCTCCGGCCAGCGGTACGAGCTGTGCCGCAGCGTCCACGCCGAGGCCAACGCCATTATCTCCGCGGCCCGGAGCGAGACCTTGGGCTCCACCCTGTACATGGCCTGCAAGAACCCCGCCACCGGTGAGCTGGTGAGCGGCACCACCTCCTGCTCCATGTGCCGCAGACAGATCATCAATGCCGGGATCGAGCGGGTGGTCATCCGGGAGACCAAGACCGAGTACACCGTCGTGCCTGTGGAGGACTGGATCCGGGAGGACGACTCCCTGCCCGAGGGACTAGAGGAGCATTGAACCCTGAGGGCCGCCGGTTCCGGCGGCCCGCTTTTTTTCCATATGGGGCCGCCCGTCAGCCCCTTCTGTTTCATCGCTTACGAATTTCCTTGACACAAAGGCGTTCACGCACTAAAATAGATAAGGTATAGCGTTTTGAGGAGCAGCGGTTTGCTTTTCAAATTTTTTAGCGAAATGGACAAGCCAGGGCCTTTCGCGCGTACCATTTTATGAAAGATGATAAAAAATAAGAAAGAAAGAGAGGTGTAGCGAATTCTCATGTTGCCAATTTGGATTACTGTATTAGTCGGCGTTGTCGCGCTTTTCATCGGCGTGCTTGTGCTCGGTATCCCCATCGGCGTTCAGATCCGTAAGCAGACCGCCGAGAAGGAGATCGCCAGCGCCGAGGACGAGGCCAAGCGCATCATCAACGAAGCCATCAAGAGCGCCGAGAGCAAGAAACGCGAGGCGCTGGTCGAGGCCAAGGAAGAGATCCTCAAGGCCCGCAACGATTTCGAGCGCGACTCCAAGGAGCAGCGCGCCGAGCTCCAGAAACAGGAGCGCAGGCTTCAGCAAAAAGAAGAGAACATCGACAGAAAGACCGAGAACATCGAGCGAAAAGAAGAGACCATCCAGAATAAGCTGACCGCCCTCGAGGAGGAGCGGGAGTCCATTGCCACCGTCAAGAGAGCCCAGATGGAGGTGCTCGAGCGCATCTCGGGCTTTACCGCCGAGGAGGCCAAGAACTACCTCATCGACCAGTTGGAAGTCGAGGTCACCCACGAGTCGGCCATGAAGATCCGCGAGATCGAGGCACAGCTCAAGGATGAGGCCGACACCAAGGCCAAGGAGATTCTCTCTCTCGCCATCCAGCGCTGCGCTGCCGACCATGTGGCCGAGGCCACCGTGAGCGTGGTGGCGCTGCCCAACGACGAGATGAAGGGCCGCATCATCGGCCGCGAGGGCCGCAACATCCGCACCCTGGAGACCATGACGGGCGTGGATCTCATCATCGACGACACCCCGGAGGCCATCACGGTCTCCTGCTTTGACCCCGTCCGCCGGGAGATCGCCCGCATCGCGCTGGAAAAGCTCATCGTGGACGGCCGCATTCACCCCGCCCGCATCGAGGAGATGGTGGAGAAGGCCAAGCGCGAGGTGGACGCCACCATCAAGGCCGAGGGCGAGCGCGCTGTGTTCGAGACCAATGTCCACGGCCTCCATCCCGAGCTTGTCAAGCTCCTGGGCCGGATGCGCTACCGCACGAGCTACGGGCAGAACGTACTCAACCACTCCATCGAGGTATCCCATCTGGCCGGACTCATGGCCGCCGAGCTGGGGGCCGACGTCACCGCCGCCAAGCGGGCCGGTCTTCTCCACGACCTGGGCAAGAGCATCGACCACGAGGTGGAGGGCTCTCACGTGGCCATCGGCGTGGAGCTGGCCCGCAAGTACAAAGAGCACGAAGACATCGTCCACGCCATTGAGGCCCACCATAACGACGTGGAGCCCCGCACCGTGGTTGCCTGTCTGGTTCAGGCGGCCGACGCGGTGTCCGCCGCCCGTCCCGGCGCCCGGCGCGAGAACCTGGAGAATTATATCAAGCGCCTGGAGAAGCTGGAGGAGGTCACCTCCTCCTTCCACGGCGTGGAGAAGAGCTTTGCCATCCAGGCCGGCCGCGAGGTGCGCATCATGGTGGCACCCGAGAAGGTGAGCGAGGACCAGATGGTTCTGCTGGCCCGGGATATCGCCAAGAAGATCGAAGACGAGCTGGAGTATCCCGGCCAGATCAAGATCAACA
>JBLJBF010000055.1:0-5703 GCA_047637855.1 Pseudoflavonifractor sp.
ACTTACGAGGGCAGCGCCACCGCCCGGCTACTGGAGGTGCTGCGCGACGGGTTTGAAAACACCGGCGTGAAGTGCGGCTGTAAGGAGGGCGAATGCGGCGCGTGCAGCGTGATCTTAGACGGCAGGCTGGTCAACAGCTGCATGGTGGCCATGGGTCGCGTGGACGGCAGCACCGTCACTACCATCGAGGGCTACCGCGAGACTGAGCGCTTCAAGGTGCTCGACGCGGCCTATGCCTCCGTGTCGGCGGTCCAGTGCGGCTTTTGCATCCCCGGCATGGTGCTGGCCAGCGAGTGCATCCTTGACAAAAACCCAAGCCCCAGCGAGGAGGAGATCCGTGAGGGTATTTCCGGAAACCTCTGCCGCTGCACCGGGTATAACGCCATTGTAGAGGCCATTGGAATTGCCGCGAAGGAGGGGAACGGATTATGGTAAACGGATATGCGCCCACTTCGCTCAGGGAAGCGCTGGAGCTGCTTGCCTCCCACACCCTTACCCCCTATGCCGGCGGAACCGATTTGATGATCGAAGAGGAGCGCGGGGAGGCCTACCTGTTTCTGCATAAAATACCCGAGCTCAAGCAGGTGACCCAGGACGGGCAGTACCTCCGCTTTGGCGCGGGCTGCACCTTTACCGAGCTTCTGGAGCACGAGCTGACCCCCGCGCTGCTCAAGGAGGCCATGGCGCTGATCGCCGCACCGGCCATCCGCAACGAGGGCACCATCGGCGGCAATATTGGAAACGGCAGCGCCAAGGCTGACAGTGCGCTGATCTTCTTCGTCACCGATTCCCTGCTGCGTCTGGTCAGCAGCAGGGGGGAGCGCATCGTTCCCATCAAGTCCTTTTATAAGGGCCGTAAGCAGCTGGACCGGGAGCAGGATGAGCTGATCGTGGAAGTGCTCATGCCGAAAAAATGGCTGGACAGTTATTCCTATCATAAAGTCGGCGCCCGCAAGGCCCTGGCCATCTCCCGCCTCTCCTTCGCGGGCCTGATGACCATCGAGGATGGGAGAATCGCCCACTGCGCCACGGCCTTCGGTGCCGTCAGTGATGTGATTATCCGCCGGGAGGATATCGACGCCATGCTGATTGGGAAAACGGTGGAGGAGGCAAAGGCAGAAAAGGCCGCCTATCTCAAGGCGTTTGACGACGCCATCGTACCCATACGGGGGCGGGTATCGGAAACATACCGCAAAAGCGTTTGCATGAACCTGCTGAGGGATTTCCTGGACCAATTCGGGATTTAGCGGATACAGGCGAATGAGTTAGACCCTGCGGCAAGGATGCAGAAGAAACCATGAGAAAAAATTTTCCGGGTACGGGTGGCAGAGGCTCAAAGCCGTACACATAAGTAGGAATAGCAGCGCGCTCAACTGCCCCTCGGTGCCGTTGAGCGCGCCGCTATTTGACAGATAACTATTTCACCGGCGTACCAAGAGGGTTCGAACAGGTCAACTAACTGCAGTTCAATCCACGCTCTCCGTGGGGGGAGCGACAGCAAAGGTGTACAAGAACGACAAAAGATACTGGTTACCTTTGCATAAAAATTTTTCTCTAGGGCACCTTTAAACCCGAAAAAACGGAAACTTAAAGACTTATATGACAAGACAATTATAAAGGATTCGGTGCGAACCTAGGGCTATTTTATGGTTGTTTTCGCTTCGCACCGCTATACAATCAGAATCCCCTCAGGCTCATAACTGATTTTTGTGCCGAAATGTTCGATCTTTGTTTGATAGCTGCTGCCCAGATAATAAAAACGGAGGCTGTCCTTTTCCGCGTCCATGATGTTGAGAAAGTTTCCTTTTAGCGTCCGGCATTGGGCGGGGTCTACCAGGCATTCAAACACAGAGGTTTGGACCCGTTGACCAAAATTGACGCATTGTTTCGCAATTTTAGATAACCGTTTCCGTCCGGCGGCGTCTCCGGTGTTTACATCGTAGGTCACAAGTACCAGCATCACTTCCACAGGAATGGGGGATACCCATCCAGATCTCCTCTCATGAATCGTGCCAACAGGAGAGCTTGGACATAGGGGACCAAGCCCCAGAGCAGTTGTTCCTTTAAATAGGGGTGAGTGATCTGCTGCCGCTTTTTCTCCTGCCAGGCCGATAAAAACTTTTTCCGTGCTCCGTCGGTCAGGAGCACACCCCCGTTCTCCCGCTGGAGAAAATCGCCTCCGTCCAGGATGCGGTTGTTGATGAGGGTGAGGACAAAACGGTCGGCCATGACGCCCCGCAGCTCGGTCAAAGTCTTATCATGGGTGCGCTGGTGAAAGAAGTGTCCGTCCGCCGTCCGCCCGTTCTCCGCCCAGAGCTGCTCGATATGGATGAGGGCCCACTGGCGGCGGCAGTAGGCGAAGTGCTGGAGACCGGAGAGCAGGAGGTCGTCGTTCCCCTCCAAGCCGATCACCCCATCCGGGTGCAGGTGACGCCTGCCGGGAGGGCCTGTTCATCCACAGTGACGGTATAGTCCCCATAGCTCCTGGGGAGGCGACGTCGGCCTTCTTCTCGGCGCGGACGGTCTCAAAGAGCCTGTAGGCCGGGGCGTTGCCCAGCTCGCTGTCATGCTTGAAGAGAATCAGCTCCCGCACCGCCATTTTGCCCCGGGCGGCCGAGTGGTCGTGCTCGAACATATTGAGGATGGCCTGCCAGAGGAGCTGAAGGTCCTCCTCCGAGAAACCGGTGGTCTTGCGGGCCAGGTTTGCCGAGACATAGCCCTCGCAGCGGTAGAGCCCGTAGGAGATGATGTACTTGCGGCCCATCTCGGTGCCCTTTTTCTCGGCGTCGGCCTCGGTGGTGATGGCGACGCGGGTGATGGTGACCTCCTGGGGGAGCACCGGGTCCACGCTGCGGGCGAAGCCCAGCTGGACAGGGCCGCGCACCTGGCCGCAGTTGAGGGCAGACTTGACAAAGGTAGTCATCACCGCGCCGAAGGTGCGGATGTCAAAGAAATTGGCGCACATCCAGTCCCGGATTTTGGTGTCGATATCCGGGTCCTTTTTTTGGTCTCCTTGATGGTTTTCTCATCTACGTCCAAGGCGATGTAAGCCTCAGTGTCGCTGCGGTTGAGGGGTACGCCGTCCTTGATGTAGATGCGGTAGCCGGCGGCGTCTTCTTCAGGGTCTCCACATAGCAGCGGATCTTTCGCTTGAGGCACACGTCGGTGACCAGGCCATGGCCGGTCTCGGGGTCAATGCGGGGCATATTGCCCGCGTCGGGGTCGCCGTTGGGGTCGCCGTTGGGGTTGCCGTTCTCCACGTCGAAGAGGATCACAAATTCATACCTGTTCTTGATTACCTCAGCCATTTTCCTTGCCCTCCTGTTTCTTTTCATATCGTTTTTGCGTTTGGTGGTAGTAGCCCAGCTGGAAGATGCCCTGGTCGTGCAGGCCGAGATGCGTGGGATAGCCGGTGTCAATGGCGTTCATCAGGGCTGAGAGCTGCTTTTCCAGGCGGACATAGAAGGCCATGTTGTACCCCTGATTTTTTTCAGGTGCTTCTGAGCCAAGTTGACGAGCAAAGGGAAGACCGAGCCGGGCATGGAGCAGGCCGAGTTAAAGTACTTGTCCTTAATGGTGGTGTTGATGCCGGGGTTGGCCTGCTGCTGGATGGCCTCCAGTACAGAGAACATCCGCCCCAGCACGTAGGGGAGATAGGCGCTTTCCTCGTTCAGTTTCACGGTCAGGACCTCCTCATAGGATGGATAGGCCGCCGTCCGGGCGGTATTTTGAAGCAGATAGGCCTTGATGATGGCGGCCCGCCCCCGGGTGATCTCGTGCTCGGCGCGGATGCGCAGCTGTACGCCCTGATAGAGGGTGGCAGGGTAGGGGCCATTGGTCAGGATGGCACGGAGAGCGTCTCCCGCCATCTGTGGGGAGGGAGACTTGTCTCTGGCGTTTTGATTCACGGTTTCGTTCAAAAGGCTCCAGAGGGAGAGCTGCGCAACCCTCTCATAGGCGGGGCGGGCAATATCCAAGCGGTCGTAGTGCTTTTGGGTATTTTGAGCGAACGCGCCAAAGCTGTTTCGCAGAAAAAAGCGAACCGAGAGCCGAGCGGCGTTGGGGGCGAGACCCAGAACATAAAACTGGGTTTGGGGGTTGAGGGGTAGAGTATCCCAGCTGACTGCCAGTCCCAAGGCCAGCTTATGGAGAATGTCGGTGAGGTCGGCATCGCTGATGGAATCCGTTTTCTGGCCAAAGAGCGCCGCGGAGAACACGTCCTGATACTGCTCCCCGCCCCCCTCGGCCCAGGCCACCACGGCGGTGTCCCCGATGTACTGCACCCGGTCGGACAGCAGGTGGTTGAGGGCGGCGCCGTAGGCAAAAGCGGCGTAGCCGCTGACCGGGGCGGTTTCCCCCTGCTCCCGCCCGAAGGACTCGAAGGCCGGAGCGTTGAAGGAGACCAGAGACGCGCCAGAGGACTGGGCGCCCCGCACGCCCTTAATCGAGGGATGGAGCCGGGCAGGCTGGCCCATCTGCCCGGTGACGAGACACTGCATCTCGCGTTCCGGCTGACCCCCATCATAGCTGCGCTGCCACGCCGCCTGGAGCTGGGGGTCCTGATGGGCGTAGCCGCCGCCCACCCGGAAGACCAGATTTGCCCCTTTGGAGAGGTCGTCCCAGAGTTCGGATACCAGCGGGTGCTCTGCCGCGTGTTCGGTCCGCCAGGAGGTGAAGAAATTGCGCACCGCCTGGGCGGCGGGGGAGGTCAGTCCATCCAGGAGCTCCAGGTGGAGAGCCTTGGCGGCAAGAAAGCAGTCGCGGCTCCGCTCCGGCTTGCCTTTATTGTCCGCGCCCAGGAAATAGCTGGAGTTGTCACAGAGGAAGTTGGGGAGGATGGCGACGGTGCGCTTGACCGGGGAGGAAACCTTTAGAGCTTGGGGGCGGAGGACGGCCTTTTTTCCCTGGGGCTGCTCGATTTTCAGGAGGATGATCTGGAGGAGGGCACCTGTCTCGTCCAGCTCCAGCGCATAGGACACCCCCACCGGACTCCAGCCGGGGCGGTCCAGTGTTCCGGCCGCGGCCAAGGCCTCGTAGTATTGTACAAGGGATTCTATGATCACCGCCGCACCTCGCAGTCCCGCAGGTCGATGACCCCGTCGGTCATCCGGGCCCGGAAAAATGTGGGCTGGATATCCTCGGGATCGGAGTAATCCATGTCGTAGAGCATATAGCCCGGATCCCGGCTCTCCCCAATGGCGGGGATCTCGCCCCCCTCCCAGAGCCGGAAACGGGCCGGGAACTCCCGGCAGCCGAAATAGGGCGTGTGGAAGGCCTGCCCCTTCTCCAGCCGCCGCTTGACGATGTCCTGAAACTTGCCGGGGTTGTCGCCGGGGGCGGCGGCCTCCGTCATGTCAAAGTGGGCCTCAATGACGTAGCAGACATCCTGCAGAACCAAGGACGCCCGTTGAACGATGTCAGCCTTGGCGTTGAGGTGCGGCGGCTCCCCGCCGCCATTCATGGCTGTTTTTACATTACTGGCCGAGAGTTTGCTCTTGACCTCGTTGCGCCGGAGGTTAGTAAAACGAATGGGTTTTAGAACGTGGATACGGTCGATGCACCATCGGAGGCCGGGGTGATAGTAGACGGCCTCCACGATCCCCCGTGACGCGCTGGGAGTCATCACGTCGTAGCTCCCCGTTCAGTCTTCATCTCCGGGCGGGTGAAGAGGGCGTAATCCCCCCACACCTCCATTTTAATGGA
>JBLJBF010000056.1:0-2792 GCA_047637855.1 Pseudoflavonifractor sp.
CTTCCAGTGGGCCAAGGACTACGGCATCGACCTGCTGATGCACTGCGAGGTCAGCGGCACCACCGTGGAGGACGGGCGGCTCACCGCCGTCACCGTCACAGGCAAGGGACAGGAGATTGAAATACGCGCCAAGGTCTTCATCGACGCCACCGGCGACGGAGACACGGCCTATATGGCGGGGGCCGAATATGAAAAGGGCCAGGCCGACACCGGCGTGGTGCAGCCCCCCTCCCTCATGTTTAACCTGGGCGGCGTGGACTTTGACGCCTTTACCGACTTTATCGCCGCCCATCCGGAGGAGCTGCCCTACAGCATGGGCCTCACCCACATCCGGGAGGGCTACGACGCCGACTTCTTCCGCAATAACCCGGGGCACATCTTCTTCGGCCTCAATCACATGATCCAGAAGCTGCGCGCCGAGGGCAGGTGCCCCATCAACCGCGACACCGTCATCTACATCCGCCTGCCCATCCCCGGACATGTGGCGGTGAACACCATCCGCATCCAGAACTTCGACGGCTCCAATGTCCACGACCTGAGCCGGGGCGAGCAGGAGGCCCACCTCCAGATCCTCCCCCTGATCAAAATGCTTCAGGAAAACGTGCCCGGCTTTGGCGGCTGCTACCTCACCAGCGTGAACGCCGTCATCGGCGTGCGGGAATCGCGGCGCATCATGGGCATCCGTAAGCTCACGGGCCAGGACTGCATCGACGGCGTGGTGCCCGACGACTCCATTGCCCTCTACTCCTACTTCATCGACATCCACAACGGCGCGGGCGAGGGGACCTACACCAAGACCATTGAGGAGCCCTACGGCGTGCCCTATGGCTGCCTGGTCTCCCGAAACATTGACGGACTGATGATGGCAGGGCGCTGCGCAAGCGTGGACGCCGTCGCCTTCGGCTCCACCCGCATCATGACCCTCTGCATGGCCATGGGTGAGGCGGCGGGCATCGGCGCAGACCTGGCCATCCGCCAGGGCATCTCCCCCAAGGATGTGGATGTGCGGGAAGTCCGCGCCATTTTAAGGGAGCATGGCGGCATTTTGGAAATCTGATCTCACACAGAAAGGTGGAGTATACTATGGCAGTTCCCAAGACCATGAAGGCCCTGGTGGCCTACAGTAAGGACAGCTACGTCTTCGAGCCCGCCTACCCGACCCCCGAGTGCGGGCCTGACGACATTATTCTTAAGGTGGAGGGCTGCGGTGTCTGCGCCGGAGACCTCAAGTGCCAGCACGGCGCGGCCATGTTCTGGGGTGGGGACGGCCAGCCCAGCTGGGTGGAGCCCCCCTTTATCCCCGGCCACGAGTTTTTGGGCGTGGCGGCGGAGGTAGGGGCGAACGTGAAAGACTTCGCCGTGGGCGACCGGCTCACCGCCGAGCAGATTTTCCCCTGCGACGAGTGCCGCTTCTGCAAGAGCGGGAAGTACTGGATGTGCCAGCCCCATAAGATATTCGGGTTCTTTGAAAGCTGCAACGGCGGCATGGCCGAGTATATGCGCCTGCCCAAGCACGCCCGGGTACATAAGATCCCCCACGACCTGCCCCTGGAAAAGGCCTTGCTCATCGAGCCCTACGCCTGCGCCAAGCACTGCGTGGACCGGGCCGATATCCAGGCCGAGGACGTGGTGGTCCTTTCGGGCGCGGGCACGCTGGGGCTGGGTATGGTGGCCTACGCCCGGCAGCGGGGTCCCAAGCTCCTCATCGTGCTGGACATGAAGGACGAGCGCCTGGAGAAGGCCAAAGCGCTGGGGGCCGACCTGGTGTGGAATCCCGGCAAGATGGACGTGCAGGCCGAGATCCTCAAGCTCACCGAAGGGTACGGCTGCGACATTTATATCGAGGCCACCGGCCACCCCTCCTCGGTGACGCAGGGGCTGCAGATGGTGCGCAAGCTGGGCCGGTTTGTGGAGTTCTCGGTCTTTGGCGAGCCCACCACGGTGGACTGGTCCATCATCGGCGACCGCAAGGAGCTGGACATTTTGGGCTCCCATCTCTCTCCTTACTGCTATCCCTATGTCATTGAGCATATCGCTAACGGGGCCTTGGGCACCGACGGCGTGGTGAGCAAGACCTTCCCCATCGAGCAGTGGGCCGAGGCCTTTGACCATGCCGGCGGCAAGTACGGGGACTTTAAGGTCGCCATCACCTTTTAAGGGGGAAACCCTATGAACTATTTGATTGGCACCGATATCGGCACCTCGGGCACCAAGAGTATTTTGATGGACACCGCCGGAAATCTGATCGCCCAGGACCTGCAGGAATACGACGTGCTCACCCCCCGGCCTCTCTGGGCCGAGCAGTGGCCCCAGGTCTGGCTGGAGGCGGCCAAGCGGTCTGTCCGCGCCGCGGTGGAGAAGGCGGGGGTGGACCCGGGGGACATCAAGGGCCTGTGTATCAGCGGGCTGTACGGCGGGTCGGGCGTGCCGCTGGATGAGGACATGGAGCCGGTGCGCCCCTGCCTCATCTGGATGGACCGCCGTGCCACCGAGCAGGAGCGCTGGATCAAGGAGCACGTAGATCTTGAAAAGCTCGCCCGCGTTACCCACAACGGCACCGACCCCTACTATGGCTACACCAAGATTCTCTGGGTGCGGGACAATGAGCCCGAGCACTGGGCCAGCACCCGGCTTTTCCTGCCCCCTAACGCCTACATCATCTACAAGCTCACCGGCGAGACGGCTATCGACTACTCCTCCGCAGGCAATCTCGGCGGCATCTTTGACATGAACACCCGCGCCTGGTCCTGGGACCTGATGGACGACATGGGCATCCCCCGCTCCATGATGCC
>JBLJBF010000057.1:0-6505 GCA_047637855.1 Pseudoflavonifractor sp.
TCCCCTCAGCGCCGCCCAGCTTCTGCCCGGCGACCTCCCAGGCAAAGTCGGTGTAGGAGAGCCCGTAGCCGAAGGGATAGACAACCACCTCGTCATAGTTGATGAAGCCCTCGGCGGCGGCGGTCTCGTAGTAGCGGTAGCCGACGTAGATACCCTCCTCGTACTGGACGAAGTAGCCGTCCCCGGTGGCGTTGCGCTTGCTGATGTTGGAGTACTTATAGTTGCCGAAGTTGACAAAGGTCGGGTCCTTCGTGAAGTCGGCCGGGTAGATGTCCACGGTGCGGCCCGAGGGGTTTACCCCGCCCGTCAGGACGCTGCCCACGGCGTTGAACCCGGTCTGGCCGGGGGAGCCCACCCAGAGGATGGCGTCTATGCCGGCGTCGTTTTTCAGCTCGCCCAGCTCCATGGCGGAGGAGGAATTCAGTATGACGACTACCTTGTCAAACTTCTGCTTGGCCAGGGTAAGCAGATCCTTCTCGTCCTGATTAAGCTCCAGCTGATGCTGGCCGCTCACATAGTTGTCGTCCCAGCCCTTCAAGTCACGGGTCAGGTCTCCGCCCTCACCGCCGCCGCGGCCGATGACCACGATCGCTGCGTCAGCGTATTGGGAGAAGCTGGCGATGGCATCGGGGGTGTACCCCGAGACGGGCATCTCGCCAATATAATAGGAGGAGTCCTGCGGCTTATCCATGGCGATAACGCCCTTGGGCTTGGTGGGGGCAAAGCTCTCCAGAATGCCGTACACCGTGTCGTTGACCTTGAGCTTGGCGCTCTCCAGGCCAGTCTTCAGACTGACCACCGTATCCAGCTTGACCGCGCCGGAGCCGGAGCCGCCGTAGACGGGGTCCGCCGCGCTGCGGCCCAGGAGAGTGACCTTGGCTGCGGAAGAGAGCGGCAGCGCGCCGTTGTTCTTCATCAGCACGATGCCCTCGCCCTCGATCTCCTCCACCAGGGCGTTGGCGTTCTTCTTAAGGTCGCCCTTGGTGTAGTCCAGCGCGTAGTACTCGCTGTCCCAGTTCTTGGAGCCTTCGGCTTTGGTAATGATGGCCTCGCCCTTGCCCAGGTATAGGTCCGCGTAGCCGCGGAACACGCTGGTCAGTATGTTGACGGCCAATGTGAGCACCAGAACCAGAGAGAGCACAACGGTCCAGATGACACCGAATTTTTGATTGCTCATTTTCTGTTTTGCCTTTTTTCCCTGCATGGCTGCGAATTCTCCTCGCTTTCTTCTTGAAGCGTCGATTCATACAACAAATCAGCAAAGGGTGTTGCCGTCTCTTCCCCCTTGCTGATTTGTTGTGTGAGCGGTTAGTTGCCCTGATTGGCGGGTTCGGTCAGCGGGGGTACATTGTATTTTTCGGTGCGCGCGTCCTTGATGACGCCCGACCAGTTCAGACCATAGGCGAAGTCGTAGGTGTTGCCCGCGGCGTCGGTATAGCAAGTCATGTCGCGGGGCACGTCCTCCTTCTGGGCCTCCACGGCATCCATGCTGGCGGGAATCTGGACGGGGAGCAGCCCGGTGGGCTCAAACTCACCCGCCAAAGCACCCATGAACAGTTTGTTATTAACGCCAAATCCGGTCATAATGACATCGGCCTGGCTCTCAAACTCGGCGGGGACAAAGGCATTGTCCGCGTTCACAGCAACGACAATTTTTGCGCTCTTGGGCATATTCTCTCTGGCATAGAAAATCGCGTCCAAATCGGTGCTGTTGGAAGGCGTGAAGCTCTGGCCATAGTAAGAGCGGTTCTCTTTCTGCTGGACCTTCTGCACGCCGTAGACGCTCTCCACTTCCTTCTCCACCATATCCCCGGAGAGGGACTCGCTGGGGACGGAAGAAGAGTCGGCGGTATAGGTCTTCCACTGGAGGGAAATCGGCACATAAGTGTTGGTGGCCTTATCGTATCCGCCCGAAGCGTATCCGCCATTGTTGGGGCTCTTTATCATAACGAGGGCATACTCGCAGTTGGCCAAATCGGCCTTGGAGGCTCTGGTGAGGTCCTTGTAATCGGGGGTGGGCTTGCCGTCCTTATCCGCGGGGCCGGTGAAGGTGACGGCTACGGTATCTGTCACGACGTTAAAGTACTGATTGGCCTCCTTGAGGTCAACAGGCAAATCCCAGGAGCCGGGGGTGGGGCCGCGGAAGGACACACCGGGGGCGGTCCAGCGGTAGGGGATGTACACGGTGGGCTTTGCGGCGGTGGCGTTGGCCGCGCTGATGACGCCGCCCTCGTTCTTTAGGAGAATGACAGACTTCTGCTGCGCGGCCAGACCGGCGGCCTTGGCCTCCGCACTGCCGACCACGGCCTTGGCGTTGGCAACGCTGACATAGGGATTATCGAAGAGTCCTACCAGGAAATAGTTCCGCACCAGTCTGTCTCCCGACTCCTGGAACCGGGCCAGGATGGCGTCTTCCCCAATATCCTTCTTTCCGATTTCATAGGCCTCAAGGATGGGGGCCGGGTCGTTGTGGCCGCCGAGTTGATCCACGCCGGCCATGAGTATCTTATAAAAACGCTCGCCCGGAGTTAATTTCTCCACGCCCCAGGTCTTGGCACCGTCATTGATGACGGACCAGTCGGTGCAGATCACACCGTCGAACCCATAGGTCTTGCGGAGGAGGTTGATCTTCCACTCGCTGTAGGCGCTGCCCACCAGCTCGCCGTAAGCCTCATCCTCATCCCAGGCGATGGAATAGGAGGACATCACCGAGGCGGCCGATTTGGTCTTCCCGGTCAGGTTAAAGCCCGCGTCCACAAAGGGGATGAGATGGGTTTTAAACTGGCCGCCGGGGTACACGGTGTACTTGCCCCAGGAGTTATGGGACTCACGGCCGGATTCACCCGGGGCGTCGCCGGGCCAATGCTTCACCATGGCAATGATGCTGTCGGCACCCCAGCCGAGATCGTTTCCGGCCGCGTCATAGGTGGACTGGGTTCCATTCACAGCGGCCATGGTCATATCACGGACGAGGGCGGGGTCTTCGCCGTAAGTACCGTTGACACGGCTCCAACGGGGGTCGGAGGCAGTATCGACCTGGGGCCCGAGCAGCGTGCTGATGCCAAGCGCACGGTACTCCTTGGCGAGCTGGTTGGCCGCCTCAAACACGATTTGGGGGTCAAAGGTGGAGGCCAGGGCAAAGTTGCCGGGCCAGGCCGACACGCCGACGCTTCTGGGGTCGGTGCTAAAGCTGACCGGGATGCCCAGGCCTTTGCCCTCGACATATGCCTGCATCGCATTGGCCCAGGTCGCCTGAAGCTCCGTGGGGGCGGACGACGCCGCATTCAGAACAGCCCGGAGTCCCATATCCAAAAATGCTTTTTGCTCGTCGTTGACCGTTTCAGTCAGGTTCATCTGATGGCCGCTGTACAGCATCAGACCTGCCACATCCTCGACCGTAAGCTGGCTTGCAAGGTTCTTCGCGCGCGCTGCGTTGTCCTGCCGCCAGTCCTCGTACTCGTCGAGCAGGCCGTTCTTGTTCAGGTCCTTAAAGGCGTAGCCGTCCTTCTGGACGAGCTTGATGCCGGACTCGGGGGAGTAGCCCAGCGTGGTGCCGTCCTCGTTGGTGACCTTCATCCAGCCGTCGGCGGTTTTTTCCTCAGCCCACTTGACGGTGCCGGAGCCCAGCTCGTCGGGCGTGATGGGGTAGGAGCGGGTCTCCACGCTGGGGGATGCGCTGGAGCCGGGCGCGCTGGTGGGTTTCTCGGCGCTGGGGGTACAGGCGCTGATGGTTCCCATCAGCATTACACCCGCCAGCAGAACCGACATGGTTCTCTTGGTAAGCTTTTTCATTTCCACTCTTCCTTCCTCAGTTTGGTCATTGTGCTGTCTGTGTACGAAGCATAGCACGCAAAAAGTGGAGAATCTATATAAAAACGCAGTCTGTCATTTTTTATACGCAGATTGCACATTGCCCGGATGACAGGAGTTCTCTTTTTCGTTATAATGCTTACAGAGGAAAAAATGAGGTGGTGGGGAAATGGTCAGGAACGTGGCAATCGTAGAGGATACACAGGGCGAGGCCGATCTGCTCATGGAGTATCTGGCGCGGTACTCCCAGGAGAAGGATGTAACCTTTAAAGTGACCCACTTTGAGAGCGGAGAACTGTTTTTGGAAAAATACCGCCCGGTGTACGACATTATCCTGATGGACATCGGCCTGCCGGGGCTCAACGGGATGGAGGCCGCAGCCCGGCTCCGCGAGCTGGACGGGACCGCCACGCTCATCTTCATTACCAATATGGCTCAGTTTGCGGTGCGCGGGTACGAGGTGGACGCCTTCGACTTTGTGGTGAAGCCGGTCTCGTACTCCAATTTCGCCCTCAAGCTCCAGCGGGCGCTGACCAAGCTGATCAGCCGCAAGGAGACCGAGGTCATCGTCTCCGTTGCCGACGCGATGTACCGCATTCCCTCCTCCCAGATCAAGTATATAGAGATCTCGGGCCACAGGATGGTATACCACACCACGGGCGACACCATCCGGGCCTACGGAAACCTGAAGGAGGCGGAGGCCATCCTGAACGGCAAGCAGTTTGTCCGGTGCAACAGCTGCTACCTCGTCAACCTCCACTATGTATACGCCATCCGGGGGTACACCGTCATTGTGGATGGGGAGGAGCTGCAGATCAGCCGTCCCAGGAAAAAGGCCTTTGTCCAAGCGCTCAACGACTACCTGGGGGGTGTGATCTGATGCTCCAGGTGTCAAGTCTTTTCCTTTACAAGCTCCTGTTTATGGCAAACCTCGTGATCGCCGAGACTCTGTTTCTTTTCCGCCTGAACAAGAAAAGGCACTATGCGCTGCGTTTCGCGGGGTGTACGGTATTCAGCTTTGCCTTCGTGTTCTTTTTCCCGATTCTGTCCTACAACGCCTCCTACATCTCCTTCATGTTCTCCGCCTTTTTTGTGCTGACCCTGCTCACCACAAAGTTCTGTTATGACATCAATTGGCGCAGCTGCCTTTTCTGCACCGTGGCGGGGTACAGCATGCAGCATCTGGCCTCTGTGCTCTACGACCTGGTTGTCACTTTGGGCCGGTTCGACGGGGGCGCGAGGATGTACAGCGATTCGGCGGCCAGCAGCATCAATCCCCTCTCCCTGCTGATCATGCTGGAGGTGTACGCGCTGGTGTACTGGTGCCTGTTCCACCTGCTGGGAAAAAAGATCAAGCGCAACGAGGATCTGTCCATCAAAAGTCTCTCTCTGCTTATGCTGCTCACCCTTACCGTGCTGGTAGAGATCGTTTTAAACGCCTTTGTCATCTACCGCAAGTATGAGTCCTTCGACATGGTGTACTACCTTGCGGCCGCCATCACCAACGTGATCTGCAGCGTCTCTGTGCTCATCATGCAGTTCGAGCTGCTCCTGCGCAAGACGCTGGAGACCGAGCTGGGCATTGTCTACCAGATGTGGCACCAGGAGCAGAAGCAGTTTCACATCACTAAGGAGACCATCGACCTCATCAACATGAAATGCCACGATATGAAACACCAGATCCACTCCATCAGCAAGGCGGCGGCCATCGACCCCGAGACGATCCGGGGCATCGAGGAGACGATCAGCATCTACGACTCCATCGTGAAGACGGGCAACCAGGTTCTGGACATTATCATCGCGGAGAAGAGCCTGTACTGCGGCAAGAACAACATCTTCATCAGCTATATGATCGACGGGGAAAAGCTCAACTTCATGAGCGACACCGACGTATACTCCCTCTTCGGCAACCTCCTGGACAACGCCATCGACGTGGTCCTCAAGCTGGAGCGGGACCGGCGGGTCATCGGCATCACCATCAAAGCCGAGGGGGAGCTTCTCAGCATCAACTCCCACAACTACTACAGCGGCGAGGTCCTCATGGTGGACGGCCTGCCCGTTACCGCCAAGGAGGACAAGAACTTCCACGGCTTCGGCGTAAAAAGTATGGTGATGATCGTGGAGAAGTACGGCGGAAACATCACCTTTGAGGCCAAGGACCAGGTCTTCAACCTGAATATCCTCCTCCCCCTTCCGGCCAGGCGGCAAATGACCGAAGCGCCAACCGGGCGCAGAGGTTGACCACATGAAACGAACCCGTAAGTCCGGTAAAAAAGCACTCAGGCTTGTCCTCGTGCCCGGTATGGCCCTCTTTCTGGCGCTGGTCCTCACCCTCTCGGCGGGAATGCTGCTCAACGCCGCCGCGCTGGACGATTTTTTCGGCCGCGGCAAGCGGATCGTAAATCGGTTCTCCCCCGATGGCTGGGACACCGTTTACTACCCTCAGCGCTATGCCAACGCCAGGGAGTCCAGGGCCGCGGCGGTCGAGGTCTCCAAGCGCCTGAGCGACGAGGGCATTGTCCTCCTGAAAAATAACGGACTCCTTCCACTGGCGGGTACCGCCGCGGTCTCCCCTCTGGGGCTGCGGTACTACCTCCCTCTTTACGGCGGCAGCGGCTCCTCCGCCATCGACGCGGGAGAGGCTTACATCGTCACCCCCCAGGAGGGCCTGCACAGGGTCTTCTCCTCGGTCAAC
>JBLJBF010000058.1:0-9274 GCA_047637855.1 Pseudoflavonifractor sp.
AAGAAAAAAATCGTAGTTTCCAATGATTCTTTTGGTATGTGGCTCTCCCAAATCTATTTGAATATGAAAAAATATGAGGGTTATACAGTTGTCATAACGGGATATGTATTTAAAGATCCTGAGGTGCTGGAAGAGGGTGAGTTTGTACCTGCACGGCTGATGATGTCCTGTTGTGTTGCGGATCTGGCGCCCGCCGGATTCGTGTGTCAGTATGATAAGGCTTCGGAGCTGAAAAAGGATTCGTGGGTAACGGTTGAGGGAACTCTTTTTATCGGGCGGCGTGAATACTACGGCCAGGTATACGACGATCCGCAGATCAAGGTCAAAAAGATTACGCCCGCAAAGGCGGTGGAGGGCTATGTGTACCCGTACTAGCGGAACAGCCGGACCAACACGCCCCGTTCCTTGGGAGAAATCCGTCAAATGACAGATTTCTCCCAAACTTTTACTGTATTTATATATAATGTCCAGAAAATATCTTGAAAATCTGAACTTGCAGCACTATAATAAACAGCATGGACCCACTCAATACCCCAATTTGAATAGGAGGTCAGTATCCATGAAAAGACACACATGGAGCCGTATGTTCACAGCAATCCTGACTGTCGCCATGCTCGCCAGCATATGGGCGGCACCCGTATCGGCGAAGACTTTTGACGACACGAAGACCCACTGGGCAGCTGAAACCATCGACAAGTGGACGGACTACAAGGTGCTGGAGGGTACGGGAAACAATTTGTTCGAACCCGATCGTCCCATGACGGTGGGCGAGGTCGCCAAAGCTGTCAGCACGCTGATGGGCTATTCGAAGGAGGCCGAGAACAAATTTACGGATGTGCCCAAGGGCGCATGGTATGAGAGCTACATCCTCCGCATGGCTGAGGTCGGGCTGCTGCCCAGCTCGGGCAGCGTCCATCCGGAGCAGCCCATCACCCGGGGTGAGCTTTTCACAATACTCGCCAAGGCGTTTTCCCTCGCGCCAGCGGCCGGAAAGACCTCCTTTAACGACGATGCGGTCATCCCCGCCGAGCAGAAGCCCTATATCAAGGCCTTGCAGGATGCGGGCAAGCTGAACGGAAGATTGGCGGATGGCAAGCCTGTCGCGGCGGCTGAGGGTGCCCTGTCCCGCTCCGAGCTGACCGCGATGCTCGACCGGCTCGCGGGCGATCAGTTCAAGACCATCAAAATTCTCTCCTTCAACGATTTCCATGGCGCTCTGGACAAGACCGTATCCACCTCAAACCCCGGGGCCGACAGATTTGTGGGTTTTGTCAAGAACGAAATGGCAAAGGACCCCGAGAATACCCTGCTGCTGGTCGCAGGTGACAACTATCAGGGCTCGGCGCTATCCAACCTGAACCTGGGCAAGCCCGTCACCGATATGATCAACAGCCTGGGCCTGAAGTATTCGGCTGTTGGCAACCACGAGTTCGACTGGGGCACCAACCTGATTAAGACCTGGGCAAAGGACGGCAACTTTAAATTCCTGTGCGCGAACATCATTGAAACCGCCACCGGGAATGCCCCTGATTTCTGCCAGCCCTACGCAACCGAGACGGTCAACGGAGTGAAGATCGGCATCATCGGGTTCATCACGCAGGAGACGCCGACCCTGGTGAAGGCATCGAACGTGGCGGGCCTGGAGTTTAAAGATCCCGCCCCCATCGCGACCACGCTGTCCGCGAAGCTGAGAAGCGAAGAGCACTGTGACATCGTCATCGCGCTGACCCACCTGGGCGCAACCCAGGCCACCGTGGGCGTAAGTGAGGTAAAGGGCGAGGCGGCCAAGCTGGCCGAGAACATCCAGCCGGGTACGTTGGACGCTATCATCACCGGGCACACCCACACCAAGGTCGCCGGTGTGGTCAATGGGACTCCCCTCGTTCAGGGATATTACAACGGCAGAGGCCTGGGCAAGCTGGAGTTTACCCTGAGAAACGGCGTCCTTAAGTCGGTGACACCGACCTACGTGGCTATTGACAAGGACTATAGCGCTCCCGATGCAGGTATAACCACGAAGATCGCGGACTATAACACCAAGCTGGCCCCCACCCTCAACGAGGTTGTCGGCGTCGGCGGCCCCTTCCCGACGAAGAACGATTTGGCCAACTGGGCAGGGGACCTAATTTTCAACTATGTCAAGCGCACCACCGGGAACAGCTATGTTGTGATTCAGAACGACGGCGGCTGGCGCTCCGGGACCTTCGGGGCAGACTCTCCGAAGGACAACAAGATCACCATGGGTTACCTGTTCACTTTGATGCCGTTTGATAACGAAATTGTCCTGATTGACGAGATGAGCGGGAAAGACCTGCTTGAAATTCTCACCCAAACGAAAGCGGATGGTTCGGCAATCGAGTTTGGGTCAAAGCCGGACATCAACGGCGCGTCGAAGATCGGTGACTCCTGGTATCTGGCCGACGGTACGACCAAGATCGTCGCGGATGGCAAGTACAAGGTCATATGCAACGACTTCATGCTCACCGGCGGAGACAAATTCAGCCAGTTCGTGCCCTACTCTAAGGCCCCGAGCACCTATCGGTTCATTGGCACCCCCCTGCGCGACGCCATGGCCGATCAGTTGAAATATGAGGCCGCGCACCCGAAGACCACATCGTACGTGCTGGCGCCCGCGGCGTAAGCACAGGGCGAAACCGAGCGAATCACAAATACAAACATGCAGGGGCCGCCGTGTGATAACGGCGGCCCCGAAGCAAAAGGGCGGATTACGCGCGCGGGGAATGTCAGGCAAGGGCCCCAGCCACAGCGTCTATCTGTACTCTTGAACGGGCAGGTACACAGATGAAAAAGATGAATACCAAATGGCTTGGGCGCAATACGCTGCTTAAGGCGGCTGCCGTCGCGCTGATGTTGGGAGTATTGGGGTGGCTGGTGTGGACGTTGAGCAAGCCCCTGCCGAACCCGAATGCCAACTACCTCAGCAGCTACGGGTACTATAAGGCGCGCGTCACCGCGATCCTCTACGACGATGCGGAGGCGGACGATGAGAGCGCCGAGGGCCGGAGGGTTGGCAGGCAGCAGCTAGAGGTGGAATTTATCAACGGCCCTCACAAGGGCGAGACCGCCGAAGTGGACAACTACCTCACCGCGCTTGGCAATGTGGACGCCAGGGTGGGGATGACGGTCGTCCTTCGGTATACGGATTACGGCAACGGGAACACCGGTGTCCTCATGTATAATTATAACCGTACCGGCGTTCTGGTAGGGATTACCCTTGTGTTTGTGGCTCTTCTGTTGATTATCGGCGGGAAAAAAGGTCTTCTGTCTCTGTTGGGCTTGCTCTTCACGCTGATATGCCTTTGGTTTGTGCTGATTCCCCTGATGATGCGCGGATATAATATGCTCTTGATGACGGTTGTCATTGTCTCGCTCGCGGCTACGGTCTCGCTGCTGCTCCTAAACGGGTTTACCGGCAAGGCGCTGGCGGCTGTTTTGAGCTGTGTCATGGGCGTGACCGTAGCCGGCCTGTGTACCTGGCTGGTGGGCATAATCACGCCGCTGAATGGCATGAACATGGAAGAGGCGGAACGTCTGATCTTCAATGCGACTGAGCACGGCATGAAAATCAGCGGGCTTTTGGTGTGCGGTGTGTTGATCTCCTCCCTGGGCGCCATTATGGACGTTGCCATGTCCATTGCTTCGGCTGTCTATGAGCTGCGCGAATTAAATCCGGACCTGCCCGCCAACCGTCTCTTCCTGTCAGGGATGAACATCGGAAAGGACACCATGGGGACCATGTCAAACACGTTGATTTTGGCCCTGATCGGGTCCTCCCTGAATACATTTATCTTGACCCAGGCGTATGAGATTCCCTTTTCCCAGCTTCTGAATACAGACTTCGTCGTAATCGAACTTGTACAGGGCATTGCAGGCGCAATCGGCATTGTGCTTACCGTTCCGTTTGTCGCGCTGATCAGCGCGCAACTGATGATTCGGCGGAACGTTCCGGCAGGCAAGCCGGTTCCCAGGAAAAAAGGCCATTAACTTCTATAGAAACCGCGCGTATATAATGTCCACTGAACAACTGCGCTTTGCGAAGCGCAGTTGCCGAAAAAGCACGTTGTGCCTTTTCGGGCGACAAAACAGCCCTGTTTTGTCGCTTCAGATGCTTTGAATGACTGTCCACTTGGATTTGCGGACACACGCCGCAAATCCAAGGTGCAAGGTTTTTGGCAAATATCAGCCAAAAACCTCGCACCTGAACAAACCCAAAACACGTTGGAAACATTCATTTGAATGGGTTTTGGGTTTGTTCAGCAGACATTATCTAAGGTCCGCCGTAAAAACGCCGTTTGGCGTCTTACGGTGGACCTTCTTATTGTATGAAGGGGCCTGCAGCCAATGCCCGCTGAATTATGCCGAAGGTGCTGCGGCGCAGGATATTTGACGAATTCCCGGTATCATACACGCAAACGGGCGCACTGCCAAAAGCAGTGCGCCCGATCTTGCAGAGACGGCGGGGAAAATACCTATTCGATCCGCCCCATATACCAGCCCGTCACCCCGTCCTTCTTGGCCAGCAGGCCCCGGGATGTGCGGCGCACCACCGAGAGAATGTCGCCGGGAGAGACGCCGAGGAGATAGTCGGTGGAGTCCTTGCAGAGGAGGCCGCCATTCCTGCCGGAATACAGGTATTCGGTGAGAATATCCAACGTGCGGCCGCTGCTGGGATGATAGCAGCGAGAGAACTCGCCGCCCCGCTCCAGCAGCTCCAGCCGGTTACCCCCCCAGCGGATGTTGACGCTCTCGGAGGAGGGGGCCTGGGCGTCCAGCGCGGTGACGGTGGGCAGGGCGTCGGCGCTGAGAAAGGAAAACTCCGCGCTGTAGGCGTCGGGCAGGACGAAAAGATTGAGCTGACCGTCCGGCTTAATGGAGCAGCCCCCATCTATGCTGATGAGGCGCTTTTCCGGCTGCACATAGGGGTTGGCGCAGGGGATATGGGGCCGGTAGAGGGTGGCCGGCGTGTGGCCCACCACACACCACTTGGAGAGGTGGAACTCCTGGAGGGCAAAGCTGTCGTTCTTCATGCACCTCCAAGCATCCAGCTCCTCCATGTCTGTGTCCGACGGCACGCCGCCATGGACAAAGAGGAACTTGGGCGTGTCGATAATTGTGGGCATCGCCCGGAGAAACTCAAACTCGGGCCGGAACCGCTCCCGCAGCACGGCGCGGAACCGGGGGTAATCCTCCATCTCGGCGTCGGTCAGCCCGGCCTCCAGCCCCATCTGCACCAGCGTGCAGCGGCGGCCGAAGATGCGCAGATAATCGCGGAACTCCTCGTCGTTCAGCTCCTCCCGCCCGTCCACGAAGACCGAGACCAAGTCGTCGCAGTTGCCGTTGAGGGCGTACACCGTGTGGGTTTTGGAGAGATCCATCAGATAGCGCAGCGTGGCAAGGCTGTGCTCCCCCTTCTCCAAAAAATCGCCCAGGATGAGGAGCAGGTCATCCTGGGAAAAACCGGCCTTTTCCAGCAGGCGGCGGAGCAGGGGCAGGTCCCCGTGGACATCGCTCACGGCCAGCACCCGGCGGCCTTCGGGCGGATTTAATTTAAGTACCGTGGCCTTTTCCATAGGAACCTCACACAAATTTAATGGAGGGGGACGGCGCACGCCCTCCCCCCTGCGCTATGCTTTTTTTGCGGCAAAGGCGACCCAGCCGGCCCGCTCCCAAGCCTGGATGACGGCGAGACCCGCCCCTTCCAGGGCGGCGCGCACCTCGTCCGAGCGGGTGTCGATAATACCCGAGCAGAGAAAAATACCATCCTCAGCCAGCAGTTCCCGCGCCTGGGGGGCCAGGGGAATGATCACGTCGGCCACGATGTTGGCGAGAACCAGGCCATAGGTCTCCTCGGCCAGTCTGGCGGCCAGGGGCCTGTCGGCGAGCACGTCTCCCGCCAAAACGGTGTAGCGGTCTCTCCCGATGCCGTTCATGGCGGCGTTCTCGTAGGCCACATCCACCGCCTTGGGGTCGATGTCCACCCCGATGGCTTTCCCCGCCCCCAGGCAGAGGGCGGCGATGGACAAGATTCCGCTGCCGCAGCCCAGGTCCAGTACCGGGGCGCCGGGGGCGGCATACCGCTCTACCCCCTCCAGACAGAGCTGGGTAGAGGCGTGGCTCCCGGTGCCGAAGATCAGGCCGGGGTTTAAATAGAGGGGCACCTTGCCCGCGGGCAGCGGGGCGGCGCCCTTCTCCCACTCGGGGACGATGTAGAGCCGCTCCCCCACGGGCAGGGGCTTATAGTACTGCTTCCAGTTGTTGGCCCAGTCCTCCTCCCGGAGGGTCGAGGCGGTGTAGGGGGCGTCGATGCCCGCCAGCCACTGGGCGAGCTGGGCCGTGCCATCGTCGTCGTCGGTGACGTAGAGCTTGATCCGGGCCACGCCCTTCATGCGGTCGGCCAGGTCCTCGTCCACGTAGTCCCAGTATTGGCGGTTGCGCTCCAGAAAAGAACGGAAGTCGGCCTCGCTCTCCAGGACGAGCCCTGTCACGCCGTTCGCCGTGAGGGCATCTGCCAGTGCGTCGATGGCGTCGTCGGTGGTGTTGATGGAAATTTCAAGCCATTGGTCCATAGAAGGGGGCCTCCTAAACATTTGGGGAATCAATTACCGCCTGGTGCCCAGGAAAAACAGGGCCATCGTGCCCGGGCCGGAGTGGGCGCCGATAACAGGGCCCACGTAGTTGATGACCACCGTTTTCACGCCAAAGCGCCGCTTGACCTCCTCGGCCACGGTCTGGGCTTCAGCCAGGCAGTCGCCATGGCTTATGAAGACGGTCTGATTGGCGGGGTCAATGGCCGTCTTCTCCATCTCGTCCACCAGCGCCATCAGCGAAGCCGCCCGGCCCCGGGCCTTGCCCATGCTGATGAGGTGGCCCTCGTCGTCCACGTGGAGCACAGGCTTGATATGCAGCATGGTGCCCACCACGGCGGTGGCGGCGTTGATCCGCCCGCCCCGCTTGAGGAAGTGCAGATCGTCCACCGTGAACCAGTGGCAGAGCTTGAGCTTATTGGCCTCGGCCCAGTCCCGGGCCTCCTCGATGCTCTTGCCCGCGCGCTTTTGCTGCGCCACATGCCACACCAGAAGGCCCTGCCCCAGAGAGGCGCACAGGGTGTCCACCGCGAAGATCTTTCGCTCGGGGTACTGCTCGGCCAGCTCCTCTGCCGCGGCGCGGGCAGACTGATAGGTGGCCGAGAGACCGGAGGAGAACACCAGCATCAGCACATCCTGTCCCGCCTGGAGAAGGGGTTCAAGCTCTTTGGTGTAGTCGGCGATGTTGACGGCCGAGGTGGTGCACATGGCGCCCCCCCGCAGCCTGCGGTAGACCTCCTGCGGGGAGATCTCCCGGTTGTCGGGGTAGTTGTGGTAGGTCTTCCCCTCCAGGGTAAAGCTCAGAGGCAAAACACGCACATCCAGCTCCTTAACCAGTTCGGCCGAGAGGTCTGCGGAGCTGTCGGTCAGGATCACATAGTCGCTCATTTTAATTCCCTCCTGTATATCAAATGAAAATATTACAGATCGTTTTCATCCGCGGCCTGCTTTTTGCCCTTTTCCCTGGGCTTTTCGGGGGCCGTGCGGGCGTGGAGAATGTCCAGCACCCGTTCGCAGGCCAGCTTGTCGGCATAGCTGCGCAGGGCCAGACGCAGGGCGAGCTGGGGCAGGGCGTCCTCCGGGATGTCCCCGCTCAGAGCTTGGCCGGTCTCGGTGAGGGCCTTGTCCAGCTCTTGAGTAAAGTAGGCGTACAGGGTCTCGGCGTCCCGGTTCTCCCCCCCGGCGTGGATGAGGTAACTGACCGCACGCACCGACAGCACCTGCTTGAGGGCGCAGATGGCGGTCAGGTAGGCCAGATGGGTGCGGGCGTACCGCTTCCCCTCGGCCCGGGGGAGCAGGCCGTCCTTGATATAGTTGTTCACCATGGCCGAGGTCAGAACCTCGCCGTCCCCAAAGCGGATGAGCTGCCGGGGCATATAGGAAATAATCTGGTCCATGTAGAGCCCGATGTCGGGGAAATCGGCCCATCGGGTGGGCCGGTCCTCCATCAGGCGGTCCCGGAGTTCTTGCAGCTCGTCCACAGGAAGAACCTCCCCTTGATATAGTGTTCAATATTATATCAGAGTAACCAGCAAAAAGCAAAGGAAAAAGCACAGCAAAACCCTTGACTTTTCAGGGTTTGACTGATATAATTCTAAAGCCGCTTTGAACAGGAAAAAGCGCGCGGGTCCCAGGCGGGAGAGATAGGGCCGGAGTTCCGGGGCTTATCGACCCGGCCGCGGGGGAGCCGCAGCGCAGCGGGCAAGCGAGGGGTTTCCCTCCTCCTGCAAGAGCGAGTCCGTAATGAAGGAGTGAATCACAGGAATGACAGCAATCATTGAGACCGGCGGCAAGCAGTTCAAGGTGGCCGAGGGCGATACCCTCTTCATCGAGAAACTGGACGTGACTGCGGGGGACGCTATCACCTTTGACAAGGTGCTGGCCGTCATCGATGGGGACAATGCCACGTTTGGCGCCCCCATGGTGGAGGGTGCGAAGGTGGAGGCCAGTGTCGTGAAGAACGGCAGGGGCAAGAAGATCCGCATCTTCAAGTATAACCCGAAGAAGGGCTACCGCAAACGTCAGGGCCACCGTCAGCCCTACACCAAGGTGACCATCGGCAAGATCTCCGTGTAAGAGGATGACCACCGTCTCCTTTTCTATGGAGGGCGAGCGCATCGTGGGCTTTCAGGTGAAGGGCCACAGCGGCTACGCCCAGGCGGGCGCCGACATTGTCTGCGCCGCCATCACCAGCGCAGTCCGGCTCACCGAGTGCGCCGTCAACGACGTGCTGGGGCTGGAGGCATCGGTCAAGGTCAAGGGCGATACCGTCACCCTCAGGCTCCCCGGCTCTCTGGGGGCCACCAACGAGAGCGTCTGTCAGACACTCCTGACCGCCCTCATGGTATACTGCGCCGAGCTGCGCGAGGAGTACCCCGAAAATATTTCCGTGGTGGAGGAGGATTGACCTCCCGCTCCGCCGCATCACAGGTCACTTTATGGAGGTGTAACAAATGCTGAAAATTGGTCTTCAGTTCTTCGCCCACAAAAAGGGCGTTGGCTCCACCCGCAACGGCCGCGACTCCGAGTCCAAGCGCCTGGGCGTGAAGCGCGGCGACGGTCAGGAGGTCCTCGCGGGCAACATTCTGGTCCGTCAGCGCGGGACCCATATCCACCCCGGCGTCAACGTGGGCAAGGGCAAGGACGATACCCTGTTCGCCCTCAAGGAC
>JBLJBF010000059.1:0-13570 GCA_047637855.1 Pseudoflavonifractor sp.
AATAATGCCGTCAGTGTGCCGCTCCTTCAACAGCTCCAGATACCGCAGCGTCTCGACCACGTCTCCGGTGTTGTACATGGTGACGCTGTACCCCAAACGGGTACACTCCCGCTCAATGACGTAGGCGGTGCGGGCATAGTGGGGCACCCGCACATCCACCGTGAGGATGGCGACGGTATGCATGGTCTTGGAGATCATACCGCGGGCGATGGCACTTGGCGCATAGCCGCACTCGGACAAAATCGCCAGCACCCGGCGGCGGGTGGCCGCTCCCACGCCGGGCTTGTCGTTCATGACCCGGGAGATGGTGGCGATAGACACCCCCGCTTTTTCCGCAATGTCGTATATGGTCACGGGGTAAACTTCCTTTCATAGGGAAAATAAACGCGGTCTCTGAGAGGAGAAATGAAACGTGCCGGGCCCCTGATGAGTGCGGCATCAGGGGGTGCGGGGCCAGGGACTGAACCTGCCGTAATTTTTAGTTTAGTATACCTTGTTCTGCCTCTGTCCGCAAGGGAATTTAGGGAATCTCAGCTTCATAGGCCCTCCTGCGGATCGCGCCTGTGGAATAAAGAAAATTTTGGTGGCCCGCAACCCAATAACACCGCATTTGTAAGCGCTTACGTGAAGAACGGCTTTTTTCACGTCAATATGGCCAAGGACCCGCCAATGCCCTTGAGCAAATAGTAGAAATCGCCTAACACTTATTGACAAAACCCGGGCGTGTTTGTATAATACACACTAAGTAAGCGCTTACGTATTTTGAGATACGCGCGCCGCAATGGAAGGGAGAACAGAGTATGAGGATTCAGGCTAACGAGCTCAGGGAGATCTTTCTGGAGATTTTGGTCAGCAGAGGGGTAGACCGGGCTATTGCGGAAATGGCCGCCGACAATTTTACCCAGAGCAGCCTGGACGGGATATACAGCCATGGCATCAACCGATTCCCGCGGGTAATTGAATACCTGGACAAGGGCGTGATAGATGGGACTGCCAAGCCCGAATGCACTGCCCGGATGGGAGCCTTCGAGCGGTGGGACGGTAAGCTGGGCATGGGTAATGTCAACGCCCACCTGGCCATGGACCGGGCCTGCGAGCTGGCAAGGGAGAGCGGAATCGGCGTTGTGGCCATCGGCAACACCAACCACTGGATGCGAGGCGGGGCCTACGGCTGGCAGGCGGCCGACAGGAACTGCATCGGCATCTGCTGGACCAATACCATGCCCAATACTCCGGCCTGGGGCGGTGTGGAGGCCCGCATCGGCAACAACCCCTTTGTCATCGGTATTCCCCAGAGCGGCGGCGAGCATGTCGTCATCGACTGCGCCATGAGCCAGTTCGCCTACGGCAAGATTGAGATGGCCCGCATGAAGGGCGAGCAGCTCCCCGTACCCGGCGGCTGGGACAGCAAGGGGGAATACACCTGCGACCCCGCCGAGATTGAAAAGACCCAGCGGGTGCTCACCATCGGATACTGGAAGGGCAGCGGACTTTCCATTGCGCTCGACCTGGTGGCCGCAATTCTCGCAGGGGGCAACACAGTCACCGACATTGGCCGAAAGTACACGGAGGAGGTGGGCCTCTCTCAAGTGCTCATCGCCATCGACCCCACCCACATGAACACCGCAGCCCTCACCGACAGCATAATTAAGACGGTGGTGGATGACATTAAAACCGCCACCCCCACCATGCCCGGCAGCGACATCCGCTACCCCGGCGAGATGGAGAGGAGGACCCGGGAGGAGAACCTGGTCAAGGGCATCCCCGTGCTTGACGAGGTGTGGGAAAAAATTCAGTCTCTGCGCGGACAGTAAAACAGCGTTTCCCTAAGCGGCGCGAGGCCCTGAAATTTATAAGGAATGGAGAACCCTGCTATGGAATATTTGATTGGCATTTTACTGCTGGCTGCCTTCTTCGGCCTGGTGATCTACGCGGTACGCGGCGGCAACCTGATGATGGGCATTTTGGTCATGGCGCTGATATGGACCGTTCTTCCCCTGATCGGCAACGCCGTGGTGGCTGTGACCAACCCTGAATTCGTCGCCGCCAACAAAGGCGTGGTGGACATTACCATCGTGGGCGCGATCACAAAGGTCTTCCAGAGCGGTCCCGAGGGCTGGGGCGCGGTCCTGGTCAACGTAGTCTTCGGCGCGTGGTTTGGCCGGGTCCTGCTGGAGACCGGCATTGCCGCCACCCTGATCCGCAAGACCGTGGAGCTGGGGGGCGACCGACCCGCCATCATCTGCTCGCTTCTGTCCATTGTCACCACAGCCATTTTCTCCACACTGTTCGGCGCGGGCGCGGTGGTGGCCATCGGTGTCATTGTGCTGCCCATCCTCATGAGCCTGGGCATCCCCAAACCCCTGGCGCTGGCCTCCTTTATGCTCAGTGTGGGCGCCGGAATGTACTTAAACCCCGTGCTTACCGGCCAGTTCCAGGCCTTCTTTCTGGACAGCAACGGAAAGCAGATCATCACCTATGCCGATAACGTGCGCTTTGGCCTGACCGGCCTCTTCATCCAGCTGCTGGTCATTCTCGTGATGATTTTCTTCGTCCTGCGCACCAAGAAGGCAAGCCACGCCTGGGCCACCACCATGACACGCAAGGCCGCCCACCCCGACGACGCCCCCGGCATCGCCCTTATCACCCCCATTATCCCGGTGGTGCTCCTCATCGGGCTGAAGGTGCCCATCATTTTAGGGTTCACCATCGGCAGCTTCTTCGCGCTGGCGGTGTGCGGGCGGCTTAAGGGCTGGCGGGCCACCTGCCGCATCGTCAACAAGGACTTCTTCGACGGTGTGGTGGACACCGCGCCTTTGGTGGGCTTTCTGCTGGTGCTCCCCATGTTCAACAAGGCGGCCGAGCTCTGCGCGCCCTACTTCAAGGCGCTGCTGGGCGGCGTCATTCCCAACTCCACGCTGCTCATCAGCATCGCCTTTGCCCTGCTGGCTCCCCTTGGACTGTTCCGCGGACCCTTCACGCTGTTCGGCTGCGGCGCGGCTACGCTGGGCATTCTCTCGGGCTTCGGGTTTCCCACCCACTACCTCTTTGCGCTGCTGGTCATCCCCTCTATTACCATGAATGTGTCCGCCTGCCTGACGCAGAGCTGGATTGCCTGGGGTATCGGGTACACCAAGGTGCCCACCCGGGACCACCTGCGGCTGGCCGTTCCGGTGGCGTGGGTCATCTGCATCATCATGCAGGCGGTGGCCTACGTGATGTTCGGCATGGCTCATTGAGAAAGGGAGGTAAGGGAAATGTCTGATCGGAAGGTACGTATGGGCATCGACGTGGGCGGCACCCACACCAAGGCCGTCGCCATCGACAACGCGACCCATGAGATCATCGGAAAATCCAGCGTCAAGACCACCCATGACCACGCCCTGGGTGTGGCCGCCGGCGTGGTTCTGGCCTTTCAAAACTGCCTGAGAGAGAATCACATCTCCCCTGATGACGTCATCTTCGTGGCCCACTCCACCACCCAGGCCACCAACGCCCTCATCGAGGGCGACGTGGCTACCGTAGGGGTGCTGGGCGTGGGGCCCAAGGGCATCCAGAGCCCGCTGGCCAAGGCCCAGCTGCATCTGAAGTCCATCGAGCTGGGCGACCAGCGGGGAATTCCCATTAAAAACCGCTACCTCAGGGACGTGGATCTGACCGACGAGAGCGTCACCAAAGCCGTCAGGGACCTGGTGGGCGAGGGTGCCCAGGTCATCGTGGCCAGCGAGGCCTTTGGTGTGGACGACCTCACCAACGAGCTGGGCATCGCCAAAATCGCCGAGGACCTGGGGGTGCGCGCCACCGTGGCCAGTGAGATCACCAAGCTCTACGGCCTCACCCGGCGCACCCGCACCGCCGCCATCAACGCCTCCATTCTGCCCAAGATGCTGAACACCGCCGACTCCACCGAGGGGGCCGTGCACGACGCCGGCGTCCACGTCCCCCTGATGATCATGCGGGGCGACGGCGGCGTCATGGAGATCGGCGAGATGCGCAAGCGCCCCGTGCTCACCATGCTCTCCGGCCCCGCCGCGTCGGTGATGGGTTCTCTTATGTACTTGCGGGCCTCCAATGGTGTATATTTCGAGGTGGGGGGAACCACCGTCAACATCGGCGTGATCAAAAATGGCCGCCCCGCCATCGACTACTCCATCGTGGGCGGACACCGCACCTATATCAGCAGCCTGGATGTGCGGGTTTTGGGCGTCGCGGGCGGCAGCATGGTGCGGGCGGACAAGTCGGGCGTAAAGGACGTGGGCCCGCGCTCCGCCCACATCGCGGGGATGGACTACGCCGTATTCACCCCCGAGGAGGAGATTGTAGAGCCCAAGCTGGTCTTCTTCTCCCCCAGAGAGGGCGACCCCGGCGACTATGTCTGTATCGAGCTCAAAAGCGGCAAACGGGTCACCCTCACCAACAGCTGCGCCGCCAACGTGCTGGGGCTGGTTCGGCCCGAGGACTTCTCTTACGGTAGCGCCGCCTCGGCCCGCAAGGCCATGCAGCCCCTGGCCGACTTCATGGGCAAGACCGTGAAGGAGGTGGCCACCCAGATTCTCACCCGGGCCTATGAAAAAATCAGCCCCGTTCTCCTGGAGCTGGCCGAAAAGTACCGCCTGGAGAAGGACCAGATCTCTCTGGTGGGCGTGGGCGGCGGCGCGGCGGCGCTCATCGGGTTCTGCGCCGACCGGATGGGCGTGAAGTACTCCATCCCCGAGAACGCGGAGGTCATCTCCTCCATCGGCGTGGCGCTGGCCATGGTGCGGGACGTGGTGGAGCGTGTGGTACCCAACCCCACCCCGGAGGATATCCGCTCCATTAAGGCCGAGGCCATCAACAAGGCCACCGAGGCAGGGGCAGCCCACGGCAGCGTGGAGGTCCATATTGAGATCGATCCCCAGACCTCCAAGCTCACCGCCATCGCCCTGGGCTCCACCGAGGTGAAGACCACCGACCTGCTCAAGGAGTGCACCGAGGCGGAGGCCCGCCGGATCGCCGCCGACGATATGAAGCTCAAAGACAGCGCCGCCGCCGCACTGGCCTGCTCCAACAATTATTTCTATGTCTACACCAGCCAGAGCAAGGATAAGCTGAGCCTGCGCCTGTTAGACCGGAAGGGCTTCATCAAGGTTCAGTGCGGAGACGGGCGGGCCGTGCAGACCAAAGTGGGCGGCTACCGCGCCGCCGTGACGCGTATGTGGGAGGAACTGGCGGTCTATAAGGCCGACGCCATCCTGCGCCCCGACTACTACATCTGCGCCGGGGCCCGGGTCATGGACTTCTCGGGCAGCGTGGAGCTGGAGCAGATTCTTATGCTGATGGACGTGGAGATGCAGACGGTGGACGGCGGCCAGGACGTCATTGTGGTGGGCAGCCGAAATAATCTCTAAAAGAACCGGGCGTCATGCCGTAAGGAGGTCGCGCATATGGAACAAAGCCCCATCCGCCGCCTGGCCGGCGCGCTTTCCGGTCGGAGCGCCCAGCCGGAGGAGCAGACGCCCTGGTACACCCCGGAGGAGCTGTGCGCCAAGCTCTGCCCCCTGCCGGACGACCCCTTCGACGCATACGCCTTCGCCCGGGAACCTCTGGCGGGCAGGCTCTCCCAGGCCGACCGCGCAGCCCTGGCCCAACAGGCCAGGGCCTCCGGCCGGGCGGCGGCCGACAGGCTTTTGGCCCGCTATCCCGGACAGAGCGCGGAAACACTCTGCGGGGAACTCGGCCTGAGCATCCTCCGGCGGGAGGAGGCAGCCGACGGGGGGCGGGTGCTGTACGCCCAGTTTGTCCCGCCCGGTGAAATTACGGTGTTCACCCACTGTGTCTCCGCAGCCGCCGCCCTCGCGCAGGAAGGCGGACCCCTCTCCTGGCTCCGGGCCGGGCCGCTGGAGCAGGTTTTGCTGGCCCATGAGCTCTACCACGCGCTGGAGGAGCGGGAGCCGACCCTTTTCTCCCGGGCTTACCAGCTGCGGCTCTGGGCCCTGGGCCCCCTTCACAATGACTCCCCTCTTTTTGTTTTGGGCGAGATTGCGGGCATGGCCTTTGCCCGCGCGCTCACCGGCCTGCCCTTCTCCCCCTATGCGCTGGAGGCGCTGCTCTGCTGGGGATACGACCCCGCCGGGGCCTGCACGCTCTGCGATGAAATACTTTCCTATTATAAGGAGTGACAACCATGCTCACCACCACCCTGTCCCTGGCCCCGAAGTACGACTATCTGTCCGAGAAATTCCAGCGGGCCTATGCCTTTCTCTCCCGTACCGACCTGGCCGGGCTGGCCCCCGGCGTCTACCCCATCGACGGGCAGGAGGTATATGCCAGTGTCCAGCACTACACCACCAAGCCCGCCGCCGAGGCCCCGTTTGAGAGCCACGACCGGTATTTCGACATCCAGTTCATGCTGGAGGGGGAAGAGCGCTTCGGCTACCTTCCCCGCACCGAGCTGACGAAGGAAGCCATGCCATACGACGGGGAGCAGGACCTCACCTTCTATGCCGAGCCGCAGGGGGACAGGGCCACCTACCTTCTGCTGCGGCAGGGAGATGTGGCCATCGTGCCCCCGGAGGACGCCCACAAGCCCCGCTGTGCCGCCGGGGCGCCCAGTCCGGTAAAGAAAATCGTCGTCAAGGTGCGGGTGTAGGCCATGGTTCAGGGGGTCATCTTTGACATGGACGGCGTGATGTTCGACACCGAGCGCCTGGCTTTGGAGGGCTGGCTTCTGGCGGGGGAGCGGATGGGACTGCCCATCGACAAGGACTTTGTCTCCCACCTGCGGGGCCGGAATGTGGCCGACAGCCGGACCTTTTACCGGGGCGCTTTCGGCAGGGACGACTACGACGCCGCCCGTGCCATCCGCACCGATCATATGGACACGGCCATCGAGCGGGAGGGGCTGCCCGTCAAATCCGGCCTCCTCCCTCTGCTGGAGGCGCTGCGTGAGCGGGGGCTTCCCGCCGCGCTGGCCACCGGCACGGCCCGCGCCAGGGCGATGGAGTACCTGCGTCTGGCGGGGGTGGAGCGGTTCTTCTCCGCGGTTGTCTGCGGCGACGAGGTGCCCCATGCCAAGCCCGCCCCGGACATCTTTCTGATGGCCGCCGGGGCGCTGGGGCTTCCGCCCGGGCGCTGCATGGTTCTGGAGGACAGCCATAACGGGCTGGCCGCCGCCCGCGCGGCCGGGTGCCTCCCCGTGATGATTCCCGACCTGACGCCTTCCACCCCCGAACTGGAGCGGCTCTGCGCCGCCTGTGTGTCCAGCCTGTCCGACGTGATCCCCTTGCTCGACACCCTATAATCTTCCAGAGAGGTGATTGTTATGAAACTTTCTTTCCGCTGGTACGGCCCGGCCGATCCGGTCAGCCTGGAGTACATCTCCCAGATTCCCGGCATGCGGAGCATCGTCTCCGCCGTGTACGACGTAAAGCCCGGTGAGCTATGGCCCGAGGAGAGCCTTGCCAAGATGAGGGCCCAGTGCGAAGCCCATGGCCTTATCTTCGACGTGGTGGAGTCCATCCCTGTCCATGAGGATATCAAGCTGGGCAGAAACGACGTGGACGCCCTGCTGGAGGTCTACTGCGAAAATATCCGCCGCTGTGCCAAATACGGTGTGAAATGTGTCACCTATAACTTTATGCCGGTGTTTGACTGGACCCGTACCCAGCTGGACAAGACCGCGCCCGACGGCTCTACCAGTCTGGTCATGTACTGGGAGCAGATGAAGGATCTCGACCCCTTGAAGGACGACATCCACCTCCCCGGCTGGGACTCCAGCTACACCCAGGACGAGGTGCGCGAGCTCATCGGGGCCTACGCCTCTCTGGGCGAGGAGGGGCTGTGGAGAAACCTGGAGCACTTCCTGAAAAAGGTCGTCCCCGTGGCCGAGGCGTGCGGCGTGCGCATGGCCATCCACCCCGACGACCCCCCGTACCCCATCTTCGGCCTGCCCCGCATCATCACCCGGGAGGAGAACCTGGACCGCCTGCTGGCCTTGGTGGACAGCCCCGCCAATTCCCTGTGCCTGTGCACCGGCAGCCTGGGCTGCGCTAAGTTTAACGATGTGCCGGGGCTGGTGCGCAAGTATGCCGCCATGGGGCGCATCGCCTTCATGCACATCCGAAACGTAAAAATTATGGACGACGGCTCCTTTGAGGAGCGGGCCCATCTCACCTCCTGCGGGAGCCTGGATATGTACGAAATTGTGAAGGCTCTGACCGATCATGGGTACGACGGCTATGTCCGCCCCGACCACGGCCGGATGATCTGGGGCGAGACCGGCAAGCCAGGTTACGGCCTTTACGACCGGGCGCTGGGCGCCGTCTATTTGAACGGACTCTTTGAGGCCTGTGAGAAGGCCGGGCGACAGGCGTAAGTCTTTTGCGCGCGGCGAAAGCCCTTGCGTAAATTGCTTTTATAAAAAAGAGGGACATCGCGTCACGCGATGTCCCCTTCCTCTGTCCCCAGGACGCCCAGGTCATCTGAAAACTTGTAGGTAATTTCAAGCCTGTCGTCCTCAAACACCCGAATGCACTCCACCGTCTCAGCCAGTGTCGCCCGGTCCAGCTCGGTAAGCCCGCCATGCCGGAGCAGACGCGCTATCCATGGATTATATACGGTGCCCGGGTCCTCCGCCGCTGCCTGCAGCCTGGCCATCTGCGCACCTAACTGGGTCTCCTGGCGCTCGTAGTCCTCTTTGTACTTTATGTAGTCGCCGCGGCTGACAATCCCGTCTCGATAGTCCTCATAGGCCGTTTTCTTCAGGCGGTAGAGCCGGTCCAGCCCGCCCCGGCACCGCTCCTGCTCGGCCTGCAGGGCCCTCTGCTCCCGGTGCTGGGGGCGCGCCTGTTCGGCGATACGCGAAAGGTCTCCCACCCTTTCGATCACACGGTTGAGGTCGCCCAGCACGATCTCCTCCAGTGCGGCCTGAGAAATTCCGTGCCTGCTGCACACTGCGGGGCCGTATCGCTTGTAAGAGCCGCAGCAGTAGTCGAACCCATTGCTTTTTTTCGTTTTGCTCATGGCCCGTCCACAGTCCCCGCAGCGCAAAAAGCCGGCAAAGACGCCCATATTCTGCTCAAAGTCCAGCTGCCGGGTATCCTTGGCCAGAAGGCTCTGCACGCGTTCCCACTGCTCGGCGCTCACGATGGGCTCATGGGTATTCTCTACCACCACCCACTGGCTGCTGTCGAGCTTTTTCGCCTTCCCGTGGAGCGCTTGCCGCGCAGAGCGCCCCTGCTCCATATGTCCGGCATACATCTGGTTTTGGAGCATACGGTGGATGGTCGCATAGGTCCAGTAGGTCGTACTTTGGATGCGCCGTCCGTTGTTGTATCGCTCCCCATTGAGCCGCTTGTACTCGCTGGGACAGGGGATACCCTCGGCATTCAGCAGTTTGGCAATCCGTATCTTTCCTATGCCGCTCTCAAACAGGGTAAAAATACGGGCCACCACCGGGGCCGCGCTAGGGTCGATAACCAGCTTGTTGTGGTTCTCCGGGTCCTTGCGGTAGCCGTAGGAGGGAAAGGCCCCGATGAAGGCCCCCTTCTTCTGCTTCACCCGGACGGCGCTTTTCACCTTGCGGGAAATGTCCCTGGCGTACTGCTCGTTAAACACGTTCTTGACGGGCAGGAGCATATCGTAGGGCCCCCGCTCACTGTCTATGCTGTCATTGACGGCAATGAACCGCACTCCGCGCTCCGGAAACCAGCGCTCCAGATAGCGGCCCATCTCGATATACTCGCGCCCAAAACGGGAGAGGTCTTTTACCAGGACGCAGTCGATCTTCCCGGCCTCTATATCCTGTACCATTTGCCGAAATCCCGGGCGGTCGAAGTTGGTGCCCGTATAGCCGTCGTCGGTGTAGAGTGGCCCAGGCGTCAGCTCAGGGTGCTGGAGGAGATAGTCATCCATCAGGCCCGCCTGTCCGGTGATGGAATCGCTCTCCGGCTTGTCTCCGTCTTCCCGTGACAGTCTGGCATACCGGGCTGCGCGCCATATTTTAGGGGCTGGGGCCGCCTGTGCGGTTCGCCTTGTCCTGGACATGGCGATCTCCTCCTTTCTTAAAGATCGGCGGGATGGGGGGATTTCCCCATCCCGCCCTTTGGTCAGCTGTGGGCGCGGACTAAGGTGCGAAGCATCTCCGCCGAGGTACGCGTCAAACTGAATCTGCGTTCGACGCGGTAGCTGCGCCTCTGCCCGCCACCGCCCTCCGGCCGTTCGGCAACGGGATTCCGGGTCATAGGCCGCCCTCCTTTCTCGTTGTCCTTTCTATGGTATATGCTTGACTCCCCCGACTCTAGCACCGGGAGATGAGGGCCACACCGTAATAGCCATTGAGGTTGCCTTGCGGCACCCGCTTTTTGCCTCCCTCCGCCTAGGGAACCAGTTTGTGGAAGAGCCGCAAGAAGGAGGCCGGATCTCCGGGATACACGTTTCCCGTCTTCCCCAAATAGAAGGTGCCGAAACCGCGGCGCAGCTCCTCGGTTGCCATGAAGACCGTAGGCGCTGTCCTCTTGCAGAAGTTCCCCACAAAGTCCATCATGAGGGTCCCCAGCGATACCACCGCCAGAGGATGGCTTGTTTGTACCGGCTCCAATGCGCCCCCGGCGAAGATGAAGTTGTTTTGGACCAGCAACGCGTAAGCGTTAAGTGCCAGTTTTAGAATGGCGGATTTCTCTTGCCGCAGCTGGTCCAGGAGCCTTTTGTTCTGGTGCTCTTTAGGAATAGCATACCGGAACGGGAGCACGGACATTCGCCCATGAAAGGAGGGGTCTGGTGTCATGAGCTGAATCGGGTGGTTCGAACCGAACACAAGTTTGCGCCCGCCTCTATACGCCATAGGATCGCTGTATTTCCTCTCCACTACAGTACCGTCTCCGTCGGTTAGCATTTTTATTTTTCCGACCGCGGCCTCCGAAAACCGACCGCTGGGCAAGTCCATGCTGATGTTCAAGCGCTTATCAACCAGAGCGGAGGTAGAAAACCGGTCCCCCATCCTGAAGATGTCAAGGTGACTGACGGCGTTATCGCTGAAGAAGTCGGCGATAAGGTTGTCAAACACGCTCTTACCGCTGTTTCCCACTCCATGGATGGAGATAAACGCTTTAGCCTTCACGCCGGAGCCGGGGACAAAAAGATATCCCATAACCTCCAGCCTCCTCTGGCGAAGTACCGGGTCGCCCCCCGTGACCTGGCACAAAAAGTTTTCAAAGGCCGGCGCGCCCTCAGGTGTTAAGTCCGATAGGGACACGTTGAGGGCTGATGTAAAAAACAGCATCGGACTATGTTCCAGCAGCCGCCCGCAACTCATGTCCAGAACGCCGTTCTTCAGGCAAAGCAGGGCCGGATGTTCGATGAGTGTGTCGTCTAGCTGCTCGTCTACCCACAAAAATTGGGCGATTCCCTTGATCAGGGCTGGGCTACTTACGCTGTCTATCTCATTGCGGAGGACGGTATATATCTTAGCTTCCAGATCGCTCTGAGACAGCCTGTGGTAGATCCCACCATCGTAAAAGTAAACGTCTCCATTGTGGCGTTTCAGAGGAACGCGCTGTTTCATCTGGATGGCAAGTTCCGCCATGTAACACGCTCCGCGTCGGCGAGGCATTGTGGGCAAAACCTCCATCTCATTTGGCAGCACCACTTCTACGAGAGATCCGTTTATCACTCCAATAGGCAGTATGTTCCACAGCGCGATTCCCCGGTGGCATTCCGCCCGCTAGCGGGGGCATATGTCCCACAGGGGCCAAGCTATCCACCGCGCCAAATAGCTCAGACGGTGGGAGCGGCAATGCCTCTGGCGGCCTTGCTACAAACTCAGGCGGTACCGCTGGGGTGCGGCCTTCATCTCCCAATTTTCGTCTTTGCTTAGCACGGCATCAAAAAACATGATGCCTGGCTGTAGATTTTTAGGAGCCGCCGCCCGAGCGCGCTGCCCTGCTTCTTCCTCAAGCTCCTTTCCTCTGTTTATTACATTTAAAATCCCTGATGGCACTTCAATTTTTTCGGGTTGACGTTCGGGCCCGTCAAAAAAAGGAAAGGTTTATGCCGTTTTTATTGTTGTCCATGCTGATGCCCCTTTTCTTGTCGTTAGTATGATGTGCTGCGCAGCACAAGCAAATCCGTACATATTTCGAGTCTCAGTCCTGCGCGGTCGGTTTAGCCAACACGTTGGGGGGTAGTGAAGACGTTGGCCGTATTTCCGGTCTTATATACAAAATGCTCCGTAGAACGGAACCGATACTTGCCCGTCCCCCCGCCCAAAGTTCTTGGTGGACAGCTTGATGGAATAGTCGGGGTTAAATGCCTTTACATAGAGCTCCAAGCTCTTTGCCCTCGTGTGGTCGGCGGCCTTGATCTCAATGGGGATGATCTTCCCCTCCCGCTGGATGATGAAGTCCACCTCGGATCCGCGGTTGGAGCTCCAGTAGTAATTGCTGTAACCAACCGCGGTAAGCTGCGTGCAGACATAGTTCTCCGCCATCCCGCCTTTGAAGTCGTCCAGATCATGGGTCGGGTAGAGGATGTCCTCCGGTACGATTTCTTTTTTGGCGCGGAGAAGGCCCACAGCGGTTGACGGCCACGCTCAGGAGGCTGCCGCAGGCGATGATATGATACTCCGGCGCCGTCTCGCAAAAATACTTGAGGGAGGTCAGCGCCCGCTCGCAGAGCTGCACCTCGTCAAAGATCACCAGCGTCTTTTCTCCGATGATGGTCTGCCCCGCAATGCGGGAGAGGATGGGCACCAGACAGCCCGGCTCAATGCTCTCCTCAAAAGTCCTGGCCAAGCTCGGATTCGTCTCAAAATTAAAATAGGCGACGTTCTCATAGTGCTCCTTGCCAAACTCAAGCAGCGCATAAGTCTTGCCTACCTGCCGCGAACCCTGCAAAATTAACGGCTTGCGGTACGGACTGCTTTTTCACTCCAACAGATATTGCGACACCTTGCGGTACAAGCAAATCACCCCAGATGTAAGTTTTGCCTTTACTATACCAGATTTCAGTGTAGAAAATAACATCATATTTATACCTCTTGTCGCGCTTTTGGGGCGATAATAGGCACAGCCCAAATACCATTTAAGCAGGTTTTGTTCTGCGTCAACCCCCTGAGGGTAAATTCCTTGTACAACTTGTACATAGCAACAAATTATTTACATGCACTATACACAAAATTACTAATGCTAGCTTGACAACTCTAGTTTTTTTAAACATAATATGTTTAATCGTTTTTTTAATTGGATTATATAAATAGATAAATATAACGGGGTGATAATGTGAGGCGCGGGTGAAACCGCCACGCAGCTAAGCTCTTGGAACAAATTTATGGGCCATCGGCCCGATAAGGAGTGTAAAGCCAATGAAATCAGTCTTCCATCAAAAGCGGTTTCAGCGCGTGGTCAGTTTCTTGCTCACCCTTACCATGCTTGCCACCCTGCTGCCTTCTTTTCTAAAGCCCGCCGCGGCGGCGGACATGGAGCACACCGTGTTCATCTCTGAGATCTATGGAAACGACGTGGATAGAAACACCGACTATTCCTCGGTAAAAGCCGGTGTTGATGTGATGGATTATATTGAACTCTACAACTATGGT
>JBLJBF010000060.1:0-2103 GCA_047637855.1 Pseudoflavonifractor sp.
CATGTAAGGAATGTGGCCAGGAGTTCGTGTTCACCTCCGGTGAGCAGGAGTTCTACGCGGAGCGCGGTTTCCAGAATGAGCCCCAGCGCTGCAAGGGCTGCCGCGACGCCCGCAAGACCAGCGCTCGCGGTCCCCGCGAGTACTTCACCGCCACCTGCGCTGCTTGCGGCTGTGAGGCGAAGGTCCCCTTCGAGCCCAAGTCCGATCGCCCCGTGTACTGCAGCGAGTGCTTCGCTCGTATGCGTGAGGAGCAGGGCTAATCTTTTAGCCGGACGAATAAAGGGAGATGTTCCTCGGAACATCTCCCTTTTTATTTTCCCTTAAAATAGTAGGGAATAAAAAAGGATACCTCTTGAAAAATCGGACGAGTTGGGATATACTACGTATATCCTAGATATTTTGGAGGTTTACCAGTATGGTTCAGATCACAAAGGACACCATCATCGGCGATATCCTTGACATCGCCCCTGAGACGGCGCCCGTATTCCTTTCCATCGGCATGCACTGCCTGGGCTGTCCCTCCTCCCGCGGCGAGACGGTAGAGCAGGCCTGCATGGTCCACGGCGTTGAGGTGAACGAGCTGCTCGAGTCTCTGAACGCTATGATCCCCGCAGGAAAGTAATTCAAAAAAAGAGAGCGGCCTGCGCCGCTCTCTTTTTGTAGGCCCATAAACCCATATCAGTGTGAAAGGGGCGGACCCGTCTTGCGTATTTTTGAGCTCTCACCACGGCTTCAGTCGGTGGCGGGGCTGGTGCCGCCGGGGGCCCGCTTTGCCGACGTGGGCACCGACCACGCCTATCTGCCCGTCTGGCTAATCCTCAACGGCAGTATCGACCGGGCCATCGCCTCCGACCTGCGAGAGGGGCCGCTGGAGCGGGCCCGGCAGACGGCCGAGCGCTATGGCGCGGCGGAGCGTCTGTCCTTCCGCCTGTGTGACGGGCTTTCCGGCATCGCCCCCGGCGAGGCCGACGTCATCGCCATAGCGGGCATGGGCGGAGAGACCATCGCCCAGATCCTCGCCGCCGCCCCCTGGACGGCGGAGGGAGCGCGTAGCCTTCTCCTCCAGCCCATGACGGCCCACCCGGAGCTGCGCACCTGGCTCAATGGCCACGGCTTTCGTATCGTGCGTGAGCTGCTCTCCTGTGAAGGGAAAACCATTTACAGCACTTTTTTGGTCACACCCGGGGAAGACGCGCCCCTCACCCCGGCCGAGACCTGGGCCGGGCGGCAGGAGCCGGGCATGGACTGCTCCCTGCGGGACCAATACCTCGAAAAGCTGGTCCGCCGGGCGGAGCGCGCCGTGGCGGGCATACGCCGCTCCGCCAGACCCGGAGACGTTCTCCGGCGGGAGGAGCTGGAGGGCGCGGCCGAGGGGCTGAAGCGCATGAGAGAGGAGTGGAACCAATGGCAACGGTAAAGGAAGTCTACGAGTATCTGGACGCCCTCGCGCCCTTTGACCTTCAGATGTCCTTTGACAACGCGGGCTTTCTGGTGGGCCGGGGGGACCGCCGGGTTACCGGGACCCTGATCGCACTGGACATCACCGAGGAGGTCATCCGCGAGGCCGTCGAGCAGAGCGCGGAGCTCATCGTCGCCCACCACCCGGTCATTTTCCACCCGGCGCGGGAGATGACCGACGCATCCCCCGCCGGGCGAAAGCTCCTGGCACTTGCCGAGGGCGGCGTGTCCGCCATCTGCGCCCATACCAATCTGGACGCGGCGGCGGGCGGTGTCAACGACGCGCTGGCCCGCAGGCTGGGGCTGACCGGGATTACCTCTCTCCGGCACGACGGCGCGGATACGGGCGGCGTCCCCTCCGGGCTTGGCCGGGTGGGATATGCCGCGGGCGAGAGAAGTGCGGCCCGATTCGCCGCCTTTGTCAAAGAGGCTCTGGAGGCGGGATGCGTGCGCTGCGTGGACGGCGGCAGGCCCGTGCGGACTGTGGCGGTGTGCGGCGGCGCGGGGGCCGACCTGATGGGGGAGGTCCTGGCCCGGGGCTGCGATACCTTCGTCACCTCCGATGTGCGCTACCACGAGTTCCTGGACGCAAAGGAGCTGGGCCTGAACCTGCACATGGACGGCGCACGCTTTACCAACGCCTGT
>JBLJBF010000061.1:0-2944 GCA_047637855.1 Pseudoflavonifractor sp.
GATCGCCGCAGAGCTCTTTGGGCAGGGGCTGGTGGATGCCGCCGGATATCAGCAGATTTTAGACGGAGCTCTTGGCGTCCATCCCACCTTTTTCTACGAATCGATATGGAACCTGGCCGGTTTCCTTCTGCTGGTCTGGCTTTCCAAAAAGCTATACAGATTTGACGGGCAGCTCTTCTTTATGTACCTGGCCTGGTACGGCGTTGGCCGGGGCATCATTGAGGGCCTGCGAACCGACAGCCTCTATTTCATGCGCTCTCCCATCCGGGTGTCCCAGGTGCTGGGCTTTGCCTCGGCTCTTGCAGGCATCTTGCTTTTGATTTTCTTCTCCCGGCGCAAAAAGGGGCCCCAGGCCCTCTGGGTCAACCAAAAAGCGGCAATGACGGCAGCTGAAGAGGCAGCCGTATTGGATGAAAAGGAGGAAAATAGCGATGGCGGCGACAATCATTGACGGAAAGGCACTCTCAGCAAAATGTAAGGCTCGAATCAAAGACAAGGTAGAGGCCCTTTCCAGCAGACCCGGTCTGGCAGTTATCATCGTGGGTGATAACCAGGCTTCCCGGGTGTACGTGGACAACAAGAAGCGGGACTGCGCCGAGTGCGGTATCTACAGCGAGGAGTATGCCCTGCCCGCCGAGGCCGGACAGGACGCCCTTCTGGAGCTTATCGATGTGCTCAATGGCCGGGAGGACATCGACGGCATCCTCTGCCAGCTTCCCCTGCCCAAGGGCTTTGACGAGAAAGCTGTGCTGGAAGCCATTGACCCCGGTAAGGACGTAGACTGCTTCCATCCCTATCACGTGGGCAAGCTTATGACAGGAGAGCAGGGCTTCCTGCCCTGTACCCCCGCCGGTGTGATGGAGATGCTCGACGAGTACGGCATTGACCCCAAGGGCAAGCACTGCGTCATCGTGGGCCGGAGCAATATCGTGGGAAAGCCTCAGGCTATGCTCATGCTCCGCCGCGACGCCACCGTTACCATCTGCCACTCCCGCACCCCCGACCTGGGCGCGGTCACCCGCACCGCCGACATTCTGGTGGCTGCGGTGGGTAAGGTAGACCTCATCACGGCCGATATGGTAAGGGACGGTGCGGTGGTCATTGACGTGGCGATGAACCGTGGCGATGACGGCAAGCTCTGCGGCGATGTGCGCTATGGAGAGGTTGCCGACAAGGTTTCCTACATTACACCGGTTCCCGGCGGCGTAGGACCTATGACAAGAGTCATGTTGCTGGAGAACACGCTGACGGCGGCCAAGGCACACGGGAAATAGGAGAACCCTATACTTAATAAAGCAGCAGCGCACAGGGCAAACTTATTGCCCTGTGCGCTGTTCTTACTTCGTGAGACAGGATACTTATTCCATGGGGTAGTGTCTGCCGTGCGCTTATGCTGGAATGAAGGGCCGACCGGCTTTGGAGTTTTCCTTCTCCTCCTTTGCCTGGGGTTGACTCTGATCCAAATCAATAGGGAAGGGGCTGGAAAGTGAAACCACCTTCCAGCCCCTGTTGCGTTTATAAGATGCTCTTCACCAAATCCGACATGGAGTATAGTCCCGGCGCTTTGACCTCCGCCAGGAACTTGGCGGCCCGTACCGCTCCCGAGGCAAAGACCTCTCTGGACTGGGCCGAGTGTTTGAGCTCGATGACCTCGTCCCGCCCGGCAAAGAGGACCTCATGATCGCCCACGATGGTGCCGCCCCGAACCGAGGAGATGCCGATCTCCTTTGCTTCCCGCGGCTTACGGACCGACTGCCGCTCGTAGATATACTCGGGCGCATAGGGCAGGCCCTCGGCCGCGGCCTCTGCCAGCATGAGGGCGGTGCCGCTGGGGGCGTCCACCTTGCGGTGGTGGTGCTTTTCCACGATCTCTACGTCATACCCGTTTCCCAGAACGGAGGCGGCCCGCTTCACCAGCTCCATCAGCAGATTGATGCCCAAGGACATATTGCCGGAGCGGAAGATGGGCACCACCTTGGCACAGTCGTCAATGGCGGCAAGCTGGGCCTCCGAGTACCCGGTGGTAGCCAACACCAGAGCCGTATGGCGGGTCCCAGCGAAGCCGAGCAGGGCGGATAGAGCGGCGGGGGAGGAGAAATCAATGACAACATCGGCCTCTCCCGGAAATTTATCGGGCGTGGAATAGACCTTAAAATCATGGTTCCCGGAGCCTAAAATATCGAATCCGGCGACAATGGAGAGGCCTGGATCGGCAGCGCAAATACTCTCCACTACCCGGCCCATATGGCCGTTGCAGCCGGAAATGGCAAGCTTTATCATCGGTATTCCTCCTCGCAAATGGATTAGAGGAGCTTCATCCTCTGCATAGAGGCGCGAAGCACCTCCATATGGGGAGCCGAGATGTCGCACAAAGGCAGACGGAGCTCGCCCGCGTCCATCCCCAGCAGATTCATGGCGGCCTTGATGGGGATGGGATTGACCTCGATAAAGAGTGCGTCGATGAGGTCCATGTATTCGATCTGGAGCTTGGAGGCGGAGGTAAAGTCGCCCTCCAGGCAGAGGTGGCTCATGTTCACCATCACCTCGGGCATGATGTTGGAGGCCACCGAGATGACACCCTTGGCCCCCAGACTCATCATGGGCACCACCTGATCGTCATTGCCCGACCAGATGTAGAAATCATCTCCGCACAGGAGCCGGGCGTGAGCCAGAAGGGAGAAGTTTCCGCTGGCCTCCTTGACGCCGTTTATCCTGGGATTTCGGGAGAGTATCTGATAGGTCTCGGCCGTGAAGGAAACGCCGGTGCGGGAGGGGACATTGTAGAGAATGATGGGAATCTCCACCCGGTCGGCAATGTACTCATAGTGCTTGATAAGACCGGTCTGAGAGCATTTATTGTAGTAGGGCGTCACCAGCAAAAGGGCGTCGGCCCCCGAGTCCTGGGCGTGCTGGGAGAGGTAGACGGCGGCCGAGGTGTCGTTGC
>JBLJBF010000062.1:0-4527 GCA_047637855.1 Pseudoflavonifractor sp.
CATCCGTTGGCGAAGTCCGCGCCGTACCACTCGCTGTAGAGGGACTGCGCGTCGTTCAGTTTCACCGTGTTGGTCTTGGAGGGCCTGCCCAGCACCCCCCGCTGGCCGAGGCCCAGGGGGACGGCCTTCCCGCCGACGGTCAGCGTGAACTCCGGCACCGACCGGGTGCCGAGCACCTTGTAGTCCCTGTCGAAGAGGAAGTAGCGCTCCGCTTCCACCTCCCCCCCGCTGCGCAGCACGGCGTAGTAGAGCAGCGCGTCCGGGAACTCCGGGTCCCGGTAGTCTGTGCCCGTCACCGGCGCGCAGCACTCCAGGTTGGAGTAGGCCGATGAGTTGCCGAGATAGCCGTAAAAGTCCTCCCAGAATTGCCGCGCCGCTTTCATCGCCCGCGGCTCAGGGTGCTCGGGGGTCATGGGGACATAGCATTCGTAAAGCCAGAGGGGCGGCCGCGTTTCGTCGGGCCGATAGTCGTAATACTTCGGGTTGCGCCGGAACAGCTCAAATCCGCCCTGCGCCAGCATGATGCGGCGGTCCTGCCAAAGAGCCTCGTTCTCGGCGTCGTCAAAGAGATGCTCCAGCCCAGGGGGGAGCTCCAGGCGGGGCGCGGTGGTGATCTGTTTGAGTTCCCGGCCGTCGAAGTGGTAGAGGCTCGCCCGGAAGTAGTCCGCCGCCGAGGTCGCGCCCACGCTCTCGCCGATGCACAGGAAGTAGTCGCCCCCTGGGATTGAGCCCTCGGTGACGTATGGGTGGACACTGAGCCACTGGGCGCTGCTGACATACGGGAAGTTGAAATACTGCACCGTTCCGCTGAGCGCGTGGGTGGTGTTGTGGAACGCCGCCAGAATCAGGCCGCTGGGATCGCCGGGGGTGGCAGCTCCGGAGCGGAAGGAGAGTACACCCATGGTGTACCCCTCCGGGGAGGAGCTGCGCGCCAGCAAGGTCGGCTGGCCGGAGCCTGCGGTATGAGGGGCATAGACACCCAGCAGGTTCGTGAGCACATCGTCGGGGATGGGTCCTTCGGCGGCGACGGGGGCGGCCGGGGCAAATAGTGCGGTGAACTCCAGCCGCCAGGGGCTTCCCTCCAGGCTGGGCGGGACTATGAGGCGCTTCCAGACCTCCAGCGCCGTCCCGTTCAGAACGGGCTTGTGCTGAGCCCAGAAGTCCCGGCTCTGCTCAGGGTCCAGCATCTCCTGGGCATCCTCAGGCGCGGAGACGCTCTGGGGCAGCTTGGTGATTTGGGTCAGCGCGCCGCGGTCGAAGAGGTACAGCCCCGCGCCGCAGTCTCGGTCCCAGGACATGGTAGTGGTATAGTTCGTCCATAGGAGGTGGACAACCCCGTCGTTGTCCGTCCAGGCCGAGAGCTCGCCGTCGTCGCCCTGGTGGAGCCTCACATCGCCCACCGGTGCCTTGGAAGCGTTGTCAAATACCCCGAAGACGAGGCTGCCCAGAGAGCCGTGTCGGTCGCCCCGGCACAGGGCCACACCCAGCGTCCGCCCGCTTTGGGAGGTGGAATAGAGCAGGGAGACTCCACCGCTGGCCGATGCCGGCTCGGGGAGTGCGGCCTCCAGCAGCTCAGTCAGCTCTCCGTCGGGAATGGCGGGGGCCTCCGCTGCTGTCGAGGTTGGAGAGGTGGTGGCAGTGGGGGGGTGGAGCTCTCCTCCGGTGAAGAGGTCGGGGAACAGGCGGGGCATGGCGGCCCCCAGGCCCACGGCCAGGGCCAGCACGGCGGCGGCCAGCCACCGGGCGGAGAGGGCGGGCCGCCGCTTCGGGCATTCTCCGTCGGAGAGGGCGGCGATATCTGCGCGGAGGGAATCGGGGGCGCGGAGCGCGTCCACCTGGCGGATATAGTCCCGGTCAGTCATCCTCGAACCCCCCGATCATCTGTTTTTTCAGTGCCTGCCGCCCTCGGCTCAGCCAGGAGAGAACGGTGTTCTGCCCCGTGCCCAGAATAGAGCCGATCTCGGCGGCGGTATAGCCCTCGTAGTAGTGGAGGTAAATGGCGTTGCGGTGCTTGGGCGGGAGCGCCCGCACCGCCTCCAGCACCGAGCCGTCGCCCCCGGGAGCGGTGGGCAGGTCGTCAGGCAGCGCCTCCCAGTCCCAGCGCCTGTCCCGGCGCAGGTTCTTGCATAGGTTGACGGTCACGCGGATCAGCCAGGCTTTCAGGTGCTCGTCGTCAGCGAACTCCTTCCGGCTCCTCAGGAGCTTTTCAAAGACCTCCTGGGTCACGTCCTCCGCGTCGGCTCTGGTGGGTGCGTTGTGGACGGCCACACGGTAGACGGTGTCGGTATACCGCTCGAACGCGCGCTGAAATGCCGAATTTTGAACCACCACGGCCACCCCTCCTCTCTCTACCGGAAACACACCCCAGCGGGCCGGATTATTGCACCCATCTTATCATTTTTTATGGAAAAGAAAAAGCCCGGCCCCGCCAACTTGGCGGAGCCGGGTTTTGCTAAAACACATTCAAAGTGAATTCGCCCAATTTCAAGGTTTCGGCCTTTTCAAGGCCGAAACGCTTGGTGGCGAGGTCGCTATCCCGCGGCGATGGCCTCGGCGGCCTTAATGCCGTCTACCGCCGCGCTGGTGATGCCGCCCGCGTAGCCCGCGCCCTCGCCGCAGGGGTACAGGCCCCGGATGGGGGACTGCATATCGGCCCCCCGGAGGATGCGCACGGGGGAAGAGGAGCGGGTCTCCACCCCGGTCATCACCGCGGCGGGGTCAGCAAAGCCGTGGAGCCTGCGGTCGAGGAGCGGAAGGGCGGTGCGGAGGGTGGAGGTCACGAAACCGGGCAGGCAGGCCGACAGGTCGGCGGGGGTGACGCCGGGGCTGTAGGTAAACGCGGCGTCGCCCAGAGAGCGGGAGGGGACGGCTTTAAGAAAGTCCCCCACCGTCTGGGCGGGGGCGCGGAAGCCCCCGCCGCCCAGGGCAAAGGCGGCCTCTTCCCAACGGGCCTGAAAGCGCACGCCCGCCAGAGGATCGTCCCCGCCGAAGTCGGCAGGGGAGACCCCCACCAGAAAACCGCCGTTGATGGTCTTGCCATCCCGGGCGCGGTTGCTCATGCCGTTGGTGACCAGGCGGCCCGGCTCGGACGCGGCGGCCACCACCTGCCCGCCGGGACAGACGCAGAAGGTGAAGGCGCTCCGGCCGTCGGGCAGGTGACAGGCCAGCTTGTAGTCGGCGGCGGGGAGGTGGCTCCACACCGGGCCGAACTGGGCCTCGGAGACGGCGGCCTGACTGTGCTCGATGCGCACGCCGACGGCGAAGGGCTTTTGCTCCATGGGGACGCCCGCGGCCAGCAGCATCCCAAAGGTGTCGCGGGCCGAGTGGCCGGGGGCCAAAACCAGCGCGTCGCAGGGGAGGTCATACGCCCCCTGGGGGGAGGCGACCTGTACGCCCCTCAGAGCGTCATCCCTGATATCCAGCCCGGTGAGCCGGTGCTCAAAGCGCACGTCGCAGCCTAAGGCGATGAGCTCGGCGCGGAGATGCTTTACCACCGTGCGCAGCATGTCGGTGCCCACATGGGGCTTGTGCTGGTAGAGGATGTCGGCGGGCGCGCCCGCGTCGGCCAGGGACTGGAGGACGGTGGTGATTCGGGGGTCATGGGTGCCAGTGGTGAGCTTTCCGTCCGAGAAAGTGCCCGCGCCCCCCTCGCCAAACTGGACGTTGGAGTCCGGGTCCAAGTCCCCGGTGGACCAGAACCGCTCCACATCTGCGCTCCGCGCGTCAACGTGGCGGCCCCGCTCCAGCACGATGGAGGGGATGCCGCTTCGGGCCAGGTACAGCGCCGCGAACAGGCCCGCGGGCCCCATGCCCACCACCACCGGGGGCAGGGGAGAGACGCGGCGGACGGGGGGCGGCGCATAGGGCGCGGGGGTGAAGAGGGTCACGTCGGGGCTGGCCGCCCGTTTCACCAGGGCCTCCTCCCCGGGGGCGGTGACGTTGACGGTGCAGACATAGTGCACGTCGCTCTTCCGCCGTGCGTCGATGGACTGCCGGGCCAGGGAGATCTCCCGGATGTCCTCCGGGCGGATGCCCAGGGCGCGGGCGGAGCCGGTCTTCAGCTGTTCCGGGTCCCCGCCGATGGGCAGGGGGAGATTCTGAATGCGTATCATAAGCGCACCGCCTCAGAGAGAATGATAGGGACCGGTCAGCACGACCGGCCCCTTCAGCAGCGTGGAGTTACTTCTTACCGATGATGGCTGCGGTGTCGCTGGCGATCATCAGCTCTTCGTCGGTGGGGATAATCATGACCTTTACGTGGGAGTCGGCGGTGGAGATAACGACCTCCTTGCCCCGGAGCTTGTTGGCCTCTTCGTCGATCTTCACGCCCATGAATTCCAGACCCTTGCAGGAGTCGAGCCGGACGCCGCCGTCGTTTTCACCCACGCCGGCGGTAAAGATAATGCCGTCCACCCCGCCCATGGCGGCGGCATAGGCGCCGATGAGCTTACGCACGCTGTAGGTAAACACGTCCCGGGCCAGCTGGGCGCGGAAATTTCCCTGGGCGGCGGCGTTCTCCAGGTCCCG
>JBLJBF010000063.1:0-12619 GCA_047637855.1 Pseudoflavonifractor sp.
CGCCCGACACCGTGAGGCCCGCGCTCTTCAGCCCGGCCAGAATGACCTGGGCGTTGCGCTGATAGAACTCGATGGTCTCCCGCACCTGGGCGCGGCCCTCGTCGGTATAGACCGCCGCCGCGCCCCGCTGGACCACGTAGGGCACGCCGTTGAACTTGGTGCACTGGCGGCGGTTCCACATGGCGTTCAGGCTCGCCCCGTCCCGCGTCAAGGCCTTGGGCACCACGGTGTAGGCGCAGCGGGTGCCGGTAAAGCCCGCCGTCTTGGAGAAGGAGCGGAACTCGATGGCGCAGGTCTGGGCCCCCGGGATCTCAAAGATGCTGTGGGGGATGGCCGGGTCGGTGATGAAGGCCTCGTAGGCCGAGTCGAAGAGGATGACCGAGCCGCTGGCGTTGGCGTAGTCCACCCAGGCCTTGAGCTGCGCCCGGGTGGCCACCGCGCCGGTGGGGTTGTTGGGGAAACAGAGGTAGATGAGGTCGGCCCGCTCGGCCGGGATGGCGGGGGCAAAGCCGTTTTCGGCCACGCAGGGCATATAGACGAGCCTGCTCCACCTGCCCAGAGTCTCGTCAAAATCCCCGGCCCGGCCCGCCATGGCGTTGGTATCCACATAGACGGGGTATACCGGGTCGCAGACGGCCACCAGATTATCCCCGCCGAAGATGTCACCGATGTTTCCGCAGTCGCTCTTGGCCCCGTCGGATACAAAGATCTCGCCGGGGTCGATGCCCACGCCCCGGGCATTATAGTCGTACTCGGCAATGGCGCAGCGGAGGAAGTCGTACCCCTGCTCGGGGCCGTACCCGTGAAACCCCTGGGCCGAGGCCATCTCGTCCACGGCGGCGTGCATGGCGGCGGTGACGGCGGCAGGGAGAGGCCGGGTCACGTCCCCAATCCCCAGGCGGATGAGCTTGGCCTCCGGGTGCTCCGCGGCGTAGGCCGCCACCCGGCGGGCGATCTCAGAAAAGAGATAGCTGCCGGGCAGTTTCAGGTAGTTTTGATTGATGGTTGTCATTCGTTTATCTCTCCTTCAAAAACGCTGACTGCGGGGCCGGTCATGTGAATATGCCCGTCCTCCTCGTCCCAGCGTATATTCAGCTCTCCGCCCAGGAGGGAGACCACCGCCTCCCGCCCGCAGCGGCGCTGTGCGGCCGCGGCTGCCAGAGCGGCGCAGGCCCCCGTTCCGCAGGCCAAGGTCTCCCCGCTCCCCCGCTCCCAGACCCTCATTTTGAGCCGGGAGGGGGTGGTGACGGCCACGAACTCGGTATTTACACGGCCGGGAGCAAATCTTGGGTGATGCTCAAATCTGGGCCCCAGAGCGGGCAGATTCAGGCCGTCCACCTCGTCCACAAAGGTGACGATGTGAGGATTGCCCACCGAGACGGGGGTGACGAGGTACTCCCCCGCCGGAACCGACAGCAGAATGGGACTGCCCACCACGGGCACGCCCATGTCCACGGTGACCGTGGACACCTTGCCCCCCTCGGGCCGGAAGGCACAGCACTTGATCCCGGCCAGCGTATCCACCGTCAGATCTGTTTTGCCCGTCAGGCCCTTCTCGTAGACAAATTTGCACAGACAGCGCAGGCCGTTTCCGCACATCTCGCCCTCGGAGCCGTCGGCGTTGAAGATGCGCATCCGAAAGTCCGCCCGCTCCGACGGAAGGATGCAGATGAGCCCGTCGCTCCCCACGCCCAGGTGGGGCCGGGACAGCCGCACCGCCAGATCGGGCAGGTCCGCCGGGACTTCCCCGGTACAGTCCAGGTAGATGTAGTCGTTGCCGGTACCCTGCATTTTCGTAAAGCGCACAACGCCGCCCCCTTACATAGTAGGCAGGCAGCGCGGAAATCCGCCGCCCGGTATTCCTATCCTATGCGGGGAAAATTTCAATCGTTCCTGATGGATTTCTCCCGTTCCCAGCCGGAAACGCGGGTGCGGCTCTCCTCCCGGATGCCCCCTATGCCCTACGGGGTGGACGAGGAATTTATACGTTAATAGTTCATGATGTACTTTTCCCGCTCCCAGCTGGAAACACGGGTGCGGTATTCTTCGCACTCCTTCTTCTTGCCGTCCAGGTAGTTGTCCGCGACGTGCCCGCCCAGGGCGTCCAGAAGCAGGGCGTCGGCCTCCATGCATTGGATGGCCTCGTCCAGGGAGCCGGGCAGGCTGTCGATGCCGTGGGCCTTCCGGGCCTGCTCGTCCATGGCGAAGATGTTCTCGGTGATCTCGGCGGGCGGGGTGAGGTCCCGCTCGATCCCGTCCAGCCCGGCGGCCAGACAGACGGCCAGGGCCAGATAGGGGTTGCAGGAGGGGTCGGGCGAGCGCAGCTCCACCCGGGTGGCCAAGCCCCGGCTGGCGGGGATGCGGATGAGGGCCGAACGGTTGGAGGCCGACCAGGCCATGTAGCAGGGGGCCTCGTACCCGGGCACAAGGCGCTTGTATGAGTTGACCAGCGGATTGGTCACGGCAGCCATACCCCGCACGTGGGCCAGAACGCCCGCGATGAAGCTGTACGCCTCCTTGGACAGGCCCTTAGGGCCGCTGGGGTCGTCGAAGACGTTCTTCCCGTCCCGGAAGAGGGACATGTTGGTGTGCATGCCCGACCCGGCCACGCCGAAGGTGGGCTTGGGCATGAAGGTGGCGTGGAGCCCGTCCTGCTTGGCCAGGAGCTTGACGGCCAGCTTGAAGGTCATGATGTTGTCGGCCGCCCGCAGGGCGTCGCCGTACTTGAAGTCGATCTCGTGCTGGCCGGGGGCGTTCTCGTGATGGCTGGCCTCGATCTCAAAGCCCATGCGCTCCAGCGCCACGCAGATGCTCCGGCGGGTGCTCTCCCCGCAGTCGAGAGGGCCTAAGTCAAAGTAGCCCGCCTCGTCGTTGGTCCTGGTGGTGGGCTTGCCCTCCTCATCGGTCTGAAAGAGGAAGAATTCGCACTCAGGGCCTACGTTGAAGGCCGTATAGCCCATATCAGCGGCCTTTTTGAGCACGCGCTTGAGCACATAGCGGGGGTCGCCCACGAAGGGGGTGCCGTCGGTATTGTACACGTCGCAGATGAGGCGGGCCGTCTTGTGCTTGTGATGCCAGGGATAGACGACAAAGCTGTCCAAGTCGGGGTAAAGGCACTGATCCGACTCGTCAATGCGCACGAACCCCTCCACCGAGGAGCCGTCGAACATGATCTCATTGTTGACGGCCTTTTCAATCTGCGAGGCGGTAATGGCGACGTTTTTGAGCATACCGAAGACGTCGGTAAATTGCAGACGGGTGACCTCAATGCCCTCCTCGCGGACGATGCGGATGATATCTTCCTTCCTGTATCCCATATGCCAATCCCCTTTCTCTTTGTCAAATAGTATCATACCGCTAACCGCTTGACAATCGACAATTTTGTGCGCTTTTGCCCCTTAGAAACGGCCCGGTTGGGGAATTTTGTCCGTGGGGGGGCCGTCCTTCACCCCCCCTCCCAACACCCGGGCCCCGTAGGGGCGGTCTCCGACCGTCCCTACGCTGCCAGACAGCGGGCGGCACGGGGGGGTTATACGATCTTGGTGGTCCAGTCCTCCACGTTCCAGACGGCGGAGACCAGCCCCTCATAGAACTCGGGCTCATGGCTCACCAGGAGTACGGTTCCCCTGTAGGCGCGGATGGCGTCGCGCAGCGCCTCCTTGGCGTCCACGTCCAGGTGGTTGGTTGGCTCATCCAGCACCAGGAGGTTCATGGGCCTGAGCATGAGCTTGCACAGGCGCGCCTTGGCGTTCTCCCCGCCTGAGAGCACCCGCATACGGGTCGTGATGTGCTCGGCGGTCAGGCCGCATTTGGCCAGGGCAGCGCGGACCTCGCCGTTGGTCATGCCGGGAAACTCGGCCCAGATCTCCTCCAGCGCGGTGCGGTCGTTGCCCCGCTCCTCCTGCTCGAAATAGCCGGTCTCCAGAAACTGGTCGTGCTCGACCGCTCCCGCGAAAGCCGGGATAACCCCCAGCAGGGTCTTGAGCAGCGTGGACTTCCCCAGTCCGTTGACCCCCCGGATGGCGATCTTCTGGCCCCGCTCCACCACCACGTCCACCGGGCGGGTGAGGGCCTCGTCGTACCCCAGCACCAGGCCCCGGGCCGCAATGACCTCCCGGCCGGTGGTGCGGGCGGGGGTAAAGGAGAAGGCGGGCTTCACCTTCTCCTTGGCCAGCTCGATGACCTCCATCTTGTCAAGCCGCTTCTGCCTGCTGCGGGCCATGTTGGCGGTGGCGGCCCGGGCCTTGTTGCGGGCCACAAAGTCCTCCAGCTGGGCGATCTCCTTCTGCTGCTTTTCGTACGCCTGCTCCAGCTGCCGCTTCTTCACCCCGTAGAGGGCCTCAAAGTCCTGGTAATTCCCGGTGTAGCGGGTGAGCACGGCGTTCTCCACATGGTAGACGACGTTTACGACGTCGTTTAAGAAGGCGGTGTCGTGGGAGACCAGAATGAAGGCGTTCTCGTACCCCTGCAAAAACCGCCTGAGCCAGGCGATGTGGTTCTCGTCCAGGAAGTTGGTGGGCTCGTCCAGAATGAGGATCATAGGGTTTTCCAGCAGGAGCTTGGTGAGAAGAACCTTGGCCCGCTGGCCGCCCGACAGTTCGGACACGTCCCGCTCCAGGCCAATCTCGCCCAGGCCCAACCCGCCGGCGTATTCCTCGATTTTGGCGTCCAGGACGTAAAAGCCGCTCTGCTCTAATATCTCCTGGATCTCCCCCACGTCCTCCATGAGCTTGTCCAGCGCCTCCGGCTCACAGTCCCCCATCCGGTCATAGAGGGCCAGCAGTTCCCGCTCCAGGTCGTACATATGGGCAAAGGCGGTGCGGAGGACCTCGCGGATGGTCCTGCCCTTCTCCAGGGCCGAAAACTGGTCCAGATACCCGGTGGTGATGTGACTGCACCAGGCCACGTCCCCCTCGTCGGGGCTGCGCTTGCCGGTGAGAATGTCCAGGAAGGTGGTCTTCCCCTCTCCGTTGGCCCCCACCAGCCCTACGTGCTCCCCCTTGAGGAGGCGGAAGGAGGCGTCCTGCAAAATCTGCCGCCCGCCAAAGCTGTGGCTGACGTGGGTGACGGTCAAAATACTCATATGTTCTCCTTAAACGGTGGATTCGTCTCAAACGCGCACCAGTATACCACAGATCTCGGTTTTTGAGAAGAGCGCTGATACAATTAAAGAGCCTGCCCACGCCACAGCGCGGGCAGGCTCTTTGGGTAAAGCACCGCGATCTCGTCCGAGGTGCGCTTGACCACCGGCGGGTCGTGGGTGATGAAGGGATCGGTGAGGTCCAGGCGGTCCGGAAAATTTCTTCTCCATTCTCAAGGCCGTTCGTGCTGGCGCTGTGCGCCTTTTCCTGTTTCTCTCATGTAACATGGCGGTCTCACTGGAGACGGCCGTTCTGTACGACATGCCTGAGCGATAGTCCCCGGTCCAGAACGAGGATATCCGCCTGCCTTCCGGCGGCGAGGACGCCCACCTGATCCGCAAGCCCCACCGACTTCGCCGGGTTCACCGTCGCCGCCTTCAGCGCGTGTTCCAGGGGAATGCCAAAGCGCACGGCATTTCTCAGGCAGTCGGTCAATACGGTGATGCTGCCCGCCAGGGACCCACTGTCAATGGTGGCGCGGCCGTTCGCGACGGTGACCTCCTTGCCCCCCAAATCGTATTGTCCCTCAGGCATTCCGCAGGCGCGCATGGCGTCGCTGATCAGGCAGACCCTGTCGCCGCCAAAGAGCCGGAAGACAGCCTGCACCATGGCCGGATGAACATGCACACCGTCGCAGATCAGCTCCACGTAGGCGTCCGAGCCGATGGCGGCTCCCACGATTCCGGGGTCGCGGTGGCCGAAGGGGGACATGCCGTTAAAAAGATGGGTCACGTGGTTTGCGCCGCAGGCAAAGGCCTTTCGCGCGGTATCGTAGTCCGCGCAGGAGTGGGCCAGAGATACGCTGCACAGGGCGCTTGCCATCCGGACAAACTCCATGCCGCCGTCGATCTCGGGCGCTACCGCCACCGTGAGGATGTGGCCGCCGCTGACCTCGTTCAAGCGGGCGAACAGCTCGAAGTCCGCGGCGACGATGTAGGTTTCATTCTGCGCTCCCCGCTTTTCCACGTTGAAAAAAGGCCCCTCCATGTTGATGCCCCGCAGTGTGGCGCAGCCGGGGACGCCGCGGCCGGCGAGAGGGCGGACGGCGCGGTATATCTCGGCCAGGCGGTCGCCCGGCAGGGCCATGGAGGTGCCCAAAAAACTGGTGACGCCGTGGGAGAGCAAAAACCGGGCGATGGTCCGCACGGCCTCGGGGCTGCCGTCGCTGAAGTCGGCGCCCATCGCCCCGTGGATATGGATGTCCACAAGGCCGGGGACCACGTAGCAGCCCTCCGCGTCCAGCACCTCCTGCCCGTTCCGGGCCAGAGCCTCCCCAAGGGCCGATATCCGTCCGCCCTGCGTTTCTATGTCCAGCCTTTGAAAGGTTCCGTCCTCCCGAAACAGCGCTCCGTTTGCGATCAGCATGGTCATTCCTCCCTCTGTATGCCCGGCGGGCAACCATCCCTGCCCGCCGCTCCTTAGGTGGATGTGTCGTTTACATAATATGCGGCCTTGAACTTATACTTGTCCCCTCGCACCACTGTGCGGTGGACGGCAATCAGGCACTCCCTCTCATGGCAGAAACGCTCGCACAGCATGCAGGGCAGGTGCTGAGGGATCTGCAGCAGCATGCGCTCCCTGTTGGTGGGGATCAGCGGGGAGAGCGTCTCATACGCATCGGTAATCTCCATATTGTAGTAGTTCTCCAGATAGGCGTAGAGGGAGCCGTCCCGGAGGATGTCGGCGTCCAGGGACATAAAGCGGCTCTGGGGCAGGTAGCTGGTCTCTATCATGAGGGGAAAGGTCTCGGCCGAGCGCAGCCGCACCAGCTTGTGCCAGCGGGTGCTCGGCGGACAGTTCTGGCGCACGATATCCAAAGAGCCCAGATACTTGTCCGTTTCGACGAGCTCATAATCCACGATCTGATTTTTGATGAGGATATGCTGCGCCTTCAGGCTGCCCGCAAAGGAGTGGAACTTCGTCAGTTTCTGCTCAAACATCTTGGGCTTGATAAAATTGCCGTTCCCATGGGCCTTGACGATATAGCCGTCACCGCGCAGCGTCTCCAGAGAATTGCGGATGGTGGAGCGGCTCACGTGGTACATCCCGCACAGCACGCGCTCGGCGGGCAGCGGGGTATTTTCCGAGTAGTATCCGTTTTCAATTTTTCTGCGCAGATCGTTGTAAATCTCCCGATAGACAGGGACGCCATCCATAAGAGCCCCCTCCTTTTGTTAGAGATTATATCCACGCCGCGACAGGTCGTCAAGGAAAACCGACAATCAGACGAGTGGTATAGGTCCACTGGGTATACCACTTACGTATTGGCCATAATTTCGCAATCTATATTGAAAAATTTGTGCATATATGACAATATACTTCTGGGAGGTAACCATATGATTTACGACCTGATCACAGACAAAACCTTTTTGGAGGATGTGGAATGCGAAGGCTGGGAAAGCCTGGTGGACATCGGCGGCGGCCTTCTGGTCCGGTCGGGCGCGGTGGAGCCGCGTTTTCTCCAGTCGATCAAGGACACCATCGCAGAATTCGGCGCTTACATGGTCCTGGTAGACGACATCGCCTTCTTCCACGGGCGTCCGGAGGCGGGGGTCAACGAGGTGTCCATGAGCCTGGTCCTCCTGCGCGACGCCGTCTATTTGCAGGATAAGCGGATCAAGGCAGCCTTTACCTTCGCCGCGGTGGACAAGGGCAGCCATTTGGAGCTGCTGCGCGAGCTGGGCGGCCATCTGCAGGACGAGGCGTTTTTGGATTTGCTGCGCAATCACGGAGGAAAAGCCGCGATTATGGAAAAACTACGCAAGGGAGAAGAATAGAAATGAAGTATCAGGAATTTTACGGCGCCGTAACAGAGCAGCTGCAGCGTGAGTTTGAGCAGGAGGGGGCCAATATCGAGCAGGCCGCCGAGTACTGCGCGGCTTCGGTGTGCAGCGGGCGGGTCATCCATGTGTTCGGCTGCGGCCACTCCCAGATGTTCGCGATGGAGGTATTCTACCGGGCCGGCGGACTGGTGCCCGTCAACGCCCTGCTGATCCCCCATCTGGCCCTCTTCCCCAAAGCCAAGCTGAGCACCCTGCAGGAGCGGATCGAGGGGTTTGCCGACAAGTACCTGGAGCTGGAGGACACCGACGGGCGCGACACGATGATCATCGTCTCCATCTCCGGGCGCAACGCCGCCGTGATCGACATGGCCCTGGCGGCCAAGCGGATCGGAATGAAGGTCGTGGCGCTGGTGTCGCGGCAGTTTGCCGGGAGCACCACCTCCCGCCACTCCAGCGGCAGGAACCTGGCGGAGATCGCCGACGTGGTCATCGACATCAAGTGCGTCAGCGGCGACGCCGCCATGGAGATCGACGGGCTGGAGCCCCGTTTCTGCGGCACCTCCACCGTACTTGGAATGTCGGTCATGGAAGCCATCATTGCCCAGACTGTGGAAAACTGCGTCAAGAGCGGATATCTGCCCCCTATCTATGTCAGCTCCAACCTGGACCGGGGCGATAAGATCAACGACGAGCACATCAAAAATTACGGCAGGATGATCGGCTGTCTTTAAGGTCTGCCCGCACTCGTCCGCCCTGACGGCTGCAGTATAAAATTGGCGCGCCGCCTGCCAAAAGCGCGGCAGTCCCGTCCCTCCAGGGCCGGGATACGGGAGGCTCTTATGTATATCGTGTGTGTATGCGGACTTGGTATGGGCTCCAGCCTGATTCTCAAGATGACTGTGGAAAAGGCCGCGCGGGAGCTGGGCATCCGCGACTGCGAGATCGAGCACTGGGACGCCGGTACGGTGGAGAGCAAATCCGCCGATTTGATCGTGACCTCGGAGGACTTTACGGACCGCTTTGCCGGTAAGCGCAATGTGATATTCGTCAAGAGCGTTGTCAACACGGGGGAGGTGAAGGAGAAGCTGAAGGCCTATCTGGAAGGAAAATCATAAAGTTGAGAAAGGGATGGCGTTAGTAATGGTTGTTTTGAATTTCTTCTTAGAGCTCTTAAAGACCCCGGCTGTCATCCTGGCCGCCGTCGCGCTGGTCGGGCTCCTCGCACAGCACAAGTCGGTCCCGCAGGTCCTCTCGGGGACCGTAAAGACCGCGCTGGGCTACCTGGTCCTGTCGGCGGGCGCGGGCCTGCTGGTATCCGAAATCCTGCCCTTTGTAGGGCTGTTCCAGGACGTGTTCAAGCTCAGCGGCTTTGCCACGGGCTCTGAAATCATCGTCGGTGCCATGCAGAAGGCCGTGCCCGAAATCGCCTCCACGTCGGCGATTATCATGGGCGCCGGTTTCCTGGCGAACATCCTGCTGGCCCGCTTCACCCCACTCAAGTACATCTTCCTCACGGGACATATGATGTGGATCAGCTCGGTCGCGGTGGCCTTCTCCCTCTACTCCGCGGGCTACGGCACCGCCGTCATCATCGGCCTGGGCACAGTGATCCAGGGCATGGTCCTCACCCTTCTGCCCGCGATCTCCCAGCCCGTCATCCGCAGGATCACCGGCAGCGACGACTTTGCCATCGCGCACCTGACCACGCTGGGCACGGTCTCCTCCGCCTATGTGGGCAAGCTGGTGGGCGGCAAGAGCAAGAGCGCCGAGGACATGAAGCTGCCCGAGGGCCTCAAGTTCTTTAAAGACACCTCCATGTCCATCGCCATCGTCATGTTCGTGTTCTACATGCTCGTGGTCCTCGCCGCGGGTCCCGAGGGCGTGGCCCCCTACTCTGGCGGCACCAACTATCTCATCTTCGGCCTGCTGAAGGCCCTGGGCTTTACCGCCGGCGTGCTGGTCCTCCTGCAGGGCGTACGTATGCTTCTTGGTGAGCTGGTTCCCGCGTTCAAGGGGATCGCCGACAGGCTGGTCCCCCACGCCATCCCCGCGCTGGATGTGCCCGCGCTCTTCGGTTTCGCCCCCAACTCCCTCATGCTGGGCTTTATTTTCTCGGTTGTCGGCATGGTCGTCGCCATGTTCCTCTCCTCCGTCATTTTCGGCGTCGTCCCCCTGGTGTCCATTATCGGCGCCTTCTTTACCGGCGGCGTGGCGGGCATCATGGGCAACGCCATGGGCGGACGACGCGGCGCTATGGTCTCCGGTTTTGTGTACGGCCTGGAGCTCATCCTCTTCTCCGGCTTTACCTACTCGCTCTTTGGCCACTTTGCCGCCGTAGGTGCCGAGGGTACGGGCCATGACTGCATCGACGCAATGGCGTTGATGACCGCCCTGAAGACTCCCATCGTCGGCATCGCCATTCTGGTCGCCGCATTTGTGGTTCTCTCGGTGCTCGAGGTGCGGCACCGGAAGAATACGCCGGCAAAATCCTCAGTCGCCGAATAGCAGCAGCGGACTGCGACGGGGGATGGCTTGCCATCCTCCGTCGCAGCATTACTTTTATACAGAAAGGACACAGACATGTATTTAACCGAACTGGAATTGAGGGGGCAATTTGACGCGGTGGAGCGGACGGCGGCCGCCTTGGCTGCGTCCCGGGGCGCCCTTACACCCGTCCTGGCGGGTACAAGGGCACTGTGTGTGCTGGGCTGCGGCTCCAGCTACTCCCTGGCAAAATCCGCGGCTTTACAGTTTTCGCAGGTCACCGGGCTTCCCTCATACGCCTTGGCCGCCGGGGATCTGCTGGTCAACTTCCCCTCCTATGCAAAAATGCTGCGCGGGTGCACCCTTCTGCTGCTCTCCCGCTCCGGCTCCACCAGCGAGGTACTGCGCGCCGCCGAGCGCTGCAAGGCCGAGCTGGGATGTACGGTCCTGTCCCTCTGTGCGCGGGAGCAGTCGCCCGTCCAGTCCCTGGCCGACTGGAGCCTGAACCTCCCCTGGGCCTTTGATGAGGCCGTATGCCAGACCCGCACCGTGACCAACCTGTACGTGGCCGGGCTTGGTCTGGCATACCTTGCCGGGCAGAATGAGGCGGGTCTCGCCGCGCTGCGCGCGCTGGCCGGCCAGGCAAAGACCTTCTGCCCGGAGGTGGAGGCAACCCTCTCCGCGCTTGCGGCCCAGGGGTGGACCCGGGCGGTGGTGCTGGCCGACAGCGGGCCTGCCGGCCTGGCCGAGGAGGGTGCGCTGGCCTTTCAGGAGATCTGCCGCCGGAACTCCAACCACTATCACCTGCTGGATGTCCGCCACGGCCCCATGGTGCAGATCGGACCGGACACGCTGGTAATCGCCCTGCTCTCCAGCGGCGACAGGCTCCTCCAGCGCGCCCTGCTGGCCGATCTCTCGCAGAGGACGGAGCACCTGCTGGTGCTGGACTGCGCCCCGGGGGACAGCGCGGAACTGCCGGGAGCGCGGATTTCACTGCCCGACTGCGGACCGGACGATATACGGGCCGTCTTTGCCATCTACTGCATCCAGCTGCTGTGCCTTCACCATGCGCTTGTGCGCGGCGTTGACCCGGATAGGCCGGAGGGTCTTGATCCATGGATAAAGCTATGAGCATCAATCCGATCTTAACCCTGCTGCAAAACCGGGGCCACACGCGGGAAAAGGGCATCTACTCCTGCTGCAGCGCCAACGAATATGTGATCCGCTCCGCCCTGCGGCGGGCTCTGGAGCGGGACACCGTGGTGCTGGTGGAGGCTACCGCCAACCAGGTTGACCAGAACGGCGGCTATACCGGCATGACCCCCGCCGATTTCCGCGGCTTTTTAGACCGGCTCGCCCGCGAGGAGGGCTTTCCCGCCGCCCGCCTGCTGTGCGGCGGCGATCATCTGGGCCCCCTCACCTGGCGGGGCCTGCCCGAGGTGCAGGCTATGGCCAACGCGCGGGAGCTCATCCGCGCCTACGTGCTGGCCGGTTTCTCGAAAATCCACCTCGACACCAGTATGCGCCTGGCGTCCGACGACCCCGCCCTGCGCCTGCCCGACGCCGTCATCGCCCGCCGGGGCGCGGCCCTGTGCAAAGCGGCGGAGGAGGCCTTCTCCCTCTACCGGAGCGCTCATCCCGACGCGAGCGCCCCGGTCTACGTGATCGGCAGCGAGGTGCCTGTTCCCGGCGGCGCGCGGGAGAACGAGGACAGCGTGGCCGTCACCTCCCCCGACGGCTGCCGGGAGACCCTGGCCGCGTTCCAGCGGGAATTCTCCGCCCTCGGGCTGGAGCGCGCGTGGGAGCGGGTGGTTGCCCTCGTGGTGCAGCCCGGCGTGGAGTTTGCCGACGAGAGCGTGGTGGAGTACGACCGGGCGGCCGCCAAGTCTCTTGTCGCCTGCCTATCCGACCGGGAAGGCCTGGTCTTTGAGGGGCACTCCACCGACTACCAGCCCAGAGAGCTGCTGCGGCAGATGGTGGAGGATGGCATCGCCATCCTCAAGGTGGGCCCCGCGCTCACCTTCGCCCTCCGGGAGGGCCTGTTCGCGCTGGAGCAGATCGAGACCGAGCTTGCCCGCCTGCACCCCTTCCCCGTCAGCGATTTCCGAAACACGCTGGAGTGGGCGATGCGGGAGGACGACCGGTACTGGGGCAAATATTACCGGGGCGGAGAGACCCAGCAGCGGTATGCCAGGGCCTTCAGCTTTTCCG
>JBLJBF010000064.1:0-2414 GCA_047637855.1 Pseudoflavonifractor sp.
CGTTGGCCACGGGGGTAAACTGGATGCCCCACTTGTCATCAAAGATCACATCATGGATCGTGTTGGGGAACTCGTCGCTCTTGACCCGGTTGAGGATCACGTTGCCCACGGCAATCTTCCCGGTCAGCGGCTCGCCCTGACTCTCGGCCGAGATGATGCGGGAGAGCCAGTAGAGGTCGGTGGCGTTATACCAGGCGCTCCCCGGGGTAATGGCCCCGCTGCCGCTGCGCACGTCCACATCCCCGGTGGCGGCGTCCCAGTATACCTCGGCCCCCAATGCCTTTGCCAGCGCCCGGACGGGCACCAGGACCCGTCCCCCTTCGGTCAGGACGCCGTTGGCCAGGTAGAGCTCCCGGCCGTTGGCCTCCAGATAACACGCGCCCGGGCGGGCAGTGAGGGCAAGGCCGCCGGCCCGAACCACCGCCTGCCCGTCCCAGGTGAGGGCCGCGTCGCCCCGCAGGGCCTGCGTCACCGACCGGAGGGACACGTATGTGGAACCGCCCACGGTCCGCGGCGCCACGTCGCTCTTCACCTTCACGCCGTCCACCCGCACTTCAGCGGCATGGGCGCCCACTCCGAGCGCCAGCGCCAGCAGCAGGCCAACAGCCAGCCTTCCGCATCGTCCCATAACGGTCACATCCTTTGTTACTTTTTGTAACCAAATTGTAACCAATCTCCAAGACCGGCGCAAGGGGTAAGTTTTCCCATGCGGCGTATTTCAGGCCGCTCGTGTTTCGTCATTTTGGGGGACAATCAACTGTGTAACAGCCTGTCAAAAAACTTTTTTGACAGGCTGTGCCCTATTTTTCTTTTTTGCTCATTCCATTAGAGGAGCAGCTGATGAGAAACCCCACACTGCCGGAGGCGAAGTCCCGGAACTGGGTCAGACTGCCCGAGTTGACCTCCGCCGTCGGCAGGAGCGTTCGAAGCACCATTAAAACGAAAACGGAGATCAGGCCGATGGAGGCCACCACCATGACCTGCTCCCGGTCGCAGGCCGGCTCCCCTTCCTTCGCCCGGGGCGGAGTGTCCACCTGGCCGGCACGGCCTTCCGTCCCCCTTTTGCGGTGCTGATTGAAGTTGGCGCTGACCAGATAGCCAAAGATACCGGCCGCCGAGGTGCGCATCAGCGCATCGATCCCGTTGACCTCAGCCGTGACCTCCCCGCGTAAAAAGAGGTTGACGGCCGATTGGAACATGAGCAGGGCCAGAATACACAAAAGAAATTTGTCCACCAGATAGATCCCGCCCCAACGGCGGTAGACCGCCCTGGCCTGACAGAGGCACTTCACAAAACCACCTCCGAGTGTATCCTATGGGCCTTCCTTCTCCATTGTGCGTACAGGCGGGATGTGGTACACTGGTACCAGACTAGACGAGGAGATGGGCAAATGCAGATCACACTGAAACAGGGCGGCCGCACGGCGACCATCGACACCATGGGCGGAGAGCTTACCTCCTACCGGGACGAGAGCGGACTGGAGTACATCTGGCAGGGGGACCCGGCCTCCTGGACCGGACGCAATCCCATTCTCTTCCCCATCGTGGGCAAGCTGCGCCAGGGGGCCGTGCTGGCCCTGGGTAAGGCGTGCGCCATGCCCCAGCACGGTCTGGCCCGGCGAAGGGAGTTCGCTCTGATCGGCCAGGGGGAACATTGGGCTGAATTGGAGCAGCGGAATGGGCCGGATACGCTGTCGGCCTACCCTTTCCCCTACCTCCTCCAGGTGCGTCAGGAGTTAAAGGAGAACGGCTTTACAACCACTGTTACTGTGAGCAATACGGGGAGCGGTCCCCTGCCCTTCTGCCTGGGGGCCCACACCGGTTTCCGCTGCCCCCAGCGCCCCGGCGAGTCCTTTGAGGACTATGTGCTCGTCTTCGACCAGATCGAACATCTCCCCGCGCTCCTCCCCACAGCGGACGGTCTCCTCTCCCGCGAAAAGACCATGCCCTGCCTGGATGGAACCGATACCCTCCCCCTGGACCACGCCGTCTTCGACCGGGTGGACACCTTAACCTTCGAGGGGCTGAAGTCCCATGGCGTCAGCCTGCGGCACCGCGCCGGGGGACACGGGGTCCGCGTGGACTTCACCGGATGGCCCATGGTGGCCTTCTGGACCCCGCCGGGGAAAAACGCCCCGTTTATCTGCATCGAGCCGTGGCACGGCTGTGCGGCCTATGAGGACGAGACCGGCCGGTTTGAGGACAAGCCCCACGCCGTCCTCCTTGCCCCCGGCGAGGATTGGAGCCTGGGCTACTCGGTCGCCACGCTGTAAAACGCAAAGTCAAAGCCCGTCACCGAGAGGTGACGGGCTCTCAGCCTGTCAAAGAAGTCCCCTAGGACTTCTTTGACAGGCTGCTACACTTTTTGAAACACCGTAAGAAGTTTCAAAAAGTGGTTTTCCTGCACGTGAAAG
>JBLJBF010000065.1:0-5148 GCA_047637855.1 Pseudoflavonifractor sp.
GCCTCCAAGGGTGGGAACGAGGTCTCCATGGAGCAGATCCTCCTGTGGGACCCCGAGGTGTTGATCCTCTCGCCGGAGGCCAATTACGACGAGATCTTTGACGACCCGCTCTGGTCCGAGGTCCGGGCCGTCAGGACGGGCCAGGTGTACAAGGTTCCCAGCGGGCCCTACAACTGGATGGACCGCCCGCCGTCGGTACAGCGGATTCTCGCCGTCAGGTGGCTTGGGAATCTGCTCTATCCCGAGCTGTTCGACTATGATATGGCGGCCGAGACACAGAAGTTTTACCGCCTGTTTTTCCACTGTGCCCTCTCCGCCGAGGAGGCGCGGGAGCTGATGAAAAACTCTACCTATAAAGGGGTCGAGTGAGGCGGACACACAGGAGGGAATTTTATGCACACGCTGATCGTAGGGAGCCATCGAACCGGACGGGGCCCTTTCATTGACCGGCTTCTCTCCGCGCTGGGCCCGGAGCTGAACCTGTACGGCTACCGCAGCGTGAAGGAAGCACCCGGACCGGATGGGAACTGCCCCATCTACATCTATCCCGCCGCCGGGGAGCGCCGCCGGAGCGCGGAAAACCAACTGGGCTGGTGCAGGGATCAGAAGTCCACTACTTACCCGGACGTATTTGAGCGCCAGGCCGGGCTCATCACAGGCGCGGGGAAGGACGGCCTTTTGATTATGGACGAGATCGGCCCCATGGAGAGCGGTTCACCCCTGTTCTCGGCCGCCGTCCTGGCCGCATTGGAGGGGGACGTCCCCATTTTAGCGTCGGTGCGAGACATCGATATCCCCTTTCTGGAGGCAGTACGGGGTCACCGCAATGCCCGCTGCTTTCCGCTCGGCAGCGACAACGCTCAAAGCCTGTACCCGCAGGTAATTGACTTTCTGCGCGCCCAGCTCGACGCCTACGGCGCGCGGGAGCGGAGGGATCGCATATGAAAAAGAAACTGAAACTGCGCTTCCCCGCCCTTATTTTGGTTCTCAGCCTGCTGTCCGCCTGCGGCAGCGGTACGGCAGGAGTAAAGGCGGACATCTCGGCCTATGGAGATGAGCCCATCACCATCGTAGGGCTGCGGGAGGCCGACTTTACCGTGACCCCCAACGAGCTCAAGGAGCTGCCCTGCGTGGAGCGCACCGCTGTCGGCGCGACGGCCAAGGCGGGGACAGTCCATGCGGTGGGGCCCCTTCTGGATACCTTTTTGGAGCAGTATGGCGCGCGCATGGCCGACTTTGACCGGATACGGTTTATATGCAGAGACGGGTATCGCTCCGTGCTGAAGGGCGAGTATCTGACCGAGTATGAGGTCGTGCTCCAGCTTGCCCAGAGCGACGGCTCCCTCATCGAGGAGCAGCAGCCCCTGCGCGTCCTCATTCCGGAGGCCGAGTCCTCCTACTGGGCCTATGGTGTGACCACCATCGAATTTGTGCGGTAGCCCCGGCCTGATCCAATACTACGGGAGGTAGTCATACCAATGGAAGAAGAACTCATGCAGTATTCCCGCCAGCTCAGGGCCATTGTCGAGGCCATTGGAGGGGCCATCATCGGGAAGGAACCCATGGTGAAGCTCGTGGTGCTCTCACTGGCCAGCGGCGGCCATGTCTTGATCGAGGATGTGCCCGGCGTGGGAAAGACGGGGCTGGTGTCCGCCCTGTCCCGGGCGGTGTCCTGCCGCTTCAAGCGCGTCCAGTTCACGCCAGACATCATGCCCTCGGACATCACCGGCTTTTCGGTGTACAACCAAAAAACGGGGGAATTCGAGTTCCGCCCCGGCGCGGCCATGAGCAATTTCGTCCTGGCCGACGAGATCAACCGGGCCTCGGCCAAGGCGCAGGCAAGCCTCTTGGAGGTGATGGAGGAGCGGCAGGTCACCATCGACGGCCACACCCACCGCCTGCCCGAGCCCTTCATGGTGCTGGCGACCCAAAACCCGGTGGACAATCTGGGTACCTACCCTCTGCCCGAGGCCCAGATCGACCGCTTTCAGATCAAGATATCTTTGGGCTACCCCTGCTACGAGGAGGAGCTGCGCATCATCACCATGACCGAGGCGGAGAAGGCCGCCGTGCCCACGGCGGCCACGGGGGAGGATATCCTGGCCATCCGGGCGGCCCTGGAGCAGGTGCGGGCCGACCCGTCTCTGGTGCGGTACATTGCCGATATCGTCTCGGCCACCAGAAACCACCCCTCGGTTCTGCTGGGGGCCAGCCCCCGGGGCGGGATCGCGCTCTACCGCATGAGCCGCGCGCTGGCTCTCTACGAGGGGCGGGATTACATACTGCCTGACGATATCAAGTCTTTGGCCCCCCATGTCCTCTCTCATCGCCTGATGCTCCGCCCTGAGGCCAAGATAGACAGGGTGGCGCCCGACGCGATCCTCCGCGAGATTTTAGGCCGCACCCCCATCCCCGCGCTGGGGCGGAGCGGGCAGTGATGGCGAGGAGGAGGCTGCTGCCCGCGGCGGTCCTTCTGCTCTGCGCTGCCGCCGCTGCCGTGATCAATACGCCGATCGCCTACGTCCCCCTGGTTTTTTGCGTGCTGCTGTGCCTGGTCTCGGCGCTCTATACGCTGGCCTTGGCTTGTGGCTGCGTGCTCTCCGGCCCGGCGGAGGAACGCAGGCGCTGCGAGCGGGATTCCTCGGCGTGCTACCCCGTGACCATACGAAACCGTGGCGTTCTGGCGGTCCCACGGGTGACGCTGACGCTGCAGGTGAGGAGCGTGGACGGCCTGCCCCCCCTGACCTCACAGCACGAGCTGGCCCTGCGCCCGCGGGAGACCCTCACCCTGGAGCTCCCCCTGATCTTTCCCCACATCGGGCAGTATGAAGTGCGGGTGAGCTCCTTAAGCTTTCACAGCCTGCTGGGCATATTCGCCCTGAGCCGCAGGCCGGGCTGGAGTGTCCCGGTCCAGGTCACGCCCAAGCGCTTTCCTCTCCCCAGGCTCAAGCTCCATACGGTGCGCCCCGCCTTCGCGGTGGAGTTCAGCGTGCCCCACCAGATGGATGGCGGGGAATACGCCGATATCAGGCAGTATGTCCCCGGCGACCCCATCAAGAACATTCACTGGAAGCTCTCGGCTCACAGCGCCGAGTATGTCAGCCGTATTTTCCGCACCGACGCGGTGAGCGGGGTGTCGGTCTACCTGGACACCCGTTTCCCGGCCCACCTCCCCGCAGAAGAGACGGCCTCGGTCAACGACTGCCTGGTGGAGAGCGCCTACGCTGTCGCCGCCCACGCGCTGGGCCGGGAGCACAGGGCGGAGCTGATCTATACCCAGGGCAGCGTTCCCACCGCCCTGCCGCTCGGGGACCGGGCACTCCTGGACGAGGCGGTGTGCGCCCTGCGCCCGGTCTCGGCGGCGGAGAGATACCCCGTGGAGCTCCTGGTGGAGGAGCACGCCGGGCGCACAGACTCTCTGGACCATATCGCCGTTTTGACGCCCACGGTGAGCAAGGCTCTGGTAGAGCTGCTCTCGGCCTGCCGAGAGCGGGGCAGGCGGCCCGTACTCCTCCACGTGTATGGTGACGAGCAGCCGGACGCTCCCGCGGCCGGGCTGATGGCTGCGCGGGGCATCGAGTACCACATCATCCGCTCGGCGAATCAGCTCGCGGGAAAACTGGAGGAGGAGCTATGAGGCGGTCTTTCTTTCCCCTGACCCGGGCGCTGTTATCTCTCCTGACGGGCGTTTTCCTCTCCCTCATCGAGCTGGGCTTTTTTCAGAATGCAGGGGCCCTCTCGCTTCCGTTTTTTGCTGTGGCCGCGCTGACAGTTCCGGCGGTTTTCCTGTACCTGCGCAGCCGGGAGAGCGTGCTCTTCCTCCTGAGCTATGCCCTCATTCTGGCCTTTTTGCTGGAGGCGCTGGGCAGGAAGGTGGTGCTCTGGCAGTTGCTGGCCTGCCTGTTTACGCTGGCGCTCCTGTACATCCAGACCCAGCTGACAGAGGGCGCCCGGCAGGCTGGGCACGGCAAGTCCGGCGTGGGTCCGGCCTTCCCGGCGGCCCTTCTCTGCTGTGCCCTCGTGGCCCTCTCCACCCTCCAGGTCTATAGGCATATTTTAGTGCCCAATCTGCCCGAGACGGAGAAGTTCGCGTTGGTCACGCCCCGCGTCCCTGTGGATTCCCTACCACCGCGGGAGGAGAGCCCAAGCCGGCCCCCGAATGGCGGCGGCGGATTGACGGAGCGTGCGCCGGGGGAAAAGCAAAATCATCCCCTCAAGCCCCCCTCTGAACCGGTCAGCCTGAGGATACTCCTGCCATTCGCTGTCGCCGCCGCGGTATGTCTTTTGGGAGGGGCGGCGGCCTTCCGCTACCTGCGGTACAGGCGGTGGCTGCGTAGGACTTTGGCTGCCGCTCCACAGGGACAGATCGTGGAATTTTACCGGTATTGCCTGCGGAGCCTGGCCCTGTGCGGCTGGGCGCGGCAGCCCCAGGAGACCCCCCTTGAATATCTTGAGCATGCTCAGGCAGAGGGCTTTCTTTTTCCCCGTGCGCAGTTTAAAGCGGCCACAGAGGCCTTCCTGTCCGCGTTCTACGGGGGACAAGAGGTCTTGCCCGATCTGTACGAAACCTGTCTTGCGCTTTTCCGGTCTGTCCCCCGCCTGGTACGGGAGAAGAAGGGGCGGCGTTTCTACTACCTGCACTATCTCAGGAAGATGTATTAGACCATGAGGAGGACAGCCCCTTGAAGATACGACGTACACTTCGTCTCCTTGCCCTGCTGGTGTTCTCGGCTATCCTGCTGCTGCCCGATCTCGCCCGGGCTCTGGACGACGACGAGTTTGGGGGCAAGCCGTCGGACACGCTGCTGGTCCAGGTGGGCTATCCCGGCGGGCCCTACCACGATAAGCGCCTATACACCCTCGCCGAGCTGGAGGGGATGGACGTGGTCTACGCCGACTATACCTTTCTCGACAATATGCCCTCGGTCATCATCGACCACGTGAAGGGGGTGCGTCTGGCCGACATCATCGACGCCGCGGGCATCGAGCTGGGCGAGGTGAAGAAGTTCCACTTCTGGATCGAGGATAAAAAGGAGTCCTCCTACGTCACCATTTCCAAGGCCCGCCTGATCGATACCCCCCGCTACTGCTACTACAGCCTGCCCGACAATTTCGACTACGACGAGGGCGTGGGCAATGAGTACGCCA
>JBLJBF010000066.1:0-4022 GCA_047637855.1 Pseudoflavonifractor sp.
ACCAGGGCCCCCCTGGTGGCGGGTCTTAAGCATGAGCAGTTTGTGACTGCGCTGATCCATAACATCTACGCCGCCGCCTATGAGTCCAAGGACTTCCGCACCACACAGTTCCTGGACTGGTTCGTGAAGGAGCAGGGCGAGGAGGAGACCAACGCCACCGATCTCATCAAGAGGATGGAACTCTTCGGCGGCGACAGCAAGGGCCTGTACCTGCTGGACCAGGAGCTGGCCGCCCGGGTGTACGCCGCCCCCAGCCTGGTGCTGTAACATCAAAACACAACGGGGAGCCGGGTGCGGTTGCGCGCCCGGCTCCCCGTACACTTCCCCTAAAGGAGGCACGTATGAAGAAGAAATTTTCCGTTTTTCTCATCCCTCTTCTGCTGCTGGCAGGCTGTGGCCAGAGCGGAACGTACCAGAAGATCACCGCCGAGGAGGCCGCGAACAAAATGACTGGGGAGGCTGTCATTCTCGACGTGCGCACCCAGGCCGAGTTCGACGAGGGGCACATCCCCGGCGCGCTCCTTCTGCCCGACAGCGAAATCACCCGGCGGGCGGAGGAGGTTCTCTCCGACAAGGGACAGACTGTTCTTGTCTACTGCCGAAGCGGGCGGCGCAGCGCCCTGGCCGCCAAGGCGCTGGTCGGGCTGGGCTACACCGAGGTTTATGACTTCGGCGGCATCCTCGACTGGCCCGGCGAGATCACAAAATAAGTTCTCTGCACAAATACGCGCCCCCGGCCAAACGGCCGGGGGCGCGTATTTGTCTGCCTATAGAGGACGGGTGACCCGGGGCTTGTCGATATGGGTGCGGTCCAGCTGCTGGATGCAAAAATCGTACTCCGTGTTGGCAAAGCTGACATAGAGCACGTCCACCACGTTGAGCTGGGAGATGCGGGAGGACATAGCCCCGCTGCGGAAGGTGGACTCGTTGGAGGCAACATAGAGATTGTACGTGGACAGCTCGGCCACCGCCGAGGGAGCATAGCGCGTGATGGCGATGATGGGCGTATCGTTCTTTCGCATCTCCTGCATGCACCGGACCATCTCTACCGTCTCTCCCGAATAGGAGAAGACAATGCCAAGGTCGCTCTTCTTGGAGTTGCAGGCCTGGAGAAGCTGGGAGTGCCAGTCGTCGTTGACGATGCAGGCCTTGTCCAGCCGCAGGAATTTCAAATAGGCGTCCCGTGCCACGCAGAGGGACGCGCCGACGCCGAAGAGAAGGATGCGGTCGCTCCGGCTGATGAGCTCCACACATTTGTGTACCGTTTCGGCGTCCAGAAGGTTCTTTGTGTCCTCCAGACAAAGTACATTCTTATAGGTGGTCTTCTCAATGATCTCCTCGATGCTGTCGCTCCGGCTTACTTCCTTCCGCTCCTCCTCCGCGCTCTTTCTGCGCAGGGCAAGCTCATAGGTCACCGCGCGGCGGAAATCCTTGTACCCCTCGAACCCCACCCGGTGGCACATACGGATGATGGTGGACGGTGAGGAGAAGGTCCGCTCGGCAAGCTGGTGGATGCTCAGGTTCATGGCCTCTTCCGGCCGGTCCAGCAGATAGTCGGCCACACTTCGCTCGGTGGCGCTCACCAGGTCCCGGCTCTCCCGAAGACGAATCAGCGCGCTCTTCATTCCCGCTCCCCCCTTCCCGCTCTCCGCGTGCTCACGCTTTCTTCTTCAGGGTATACAGGGGCGCGCCGTGCAGAATGGCCCCCTTGGACGCCCGGCTTTCAAACACGTAGTCGTCGGTATTGAGGACGATAACGGGGCTGGCGGTGTCGTACCCCTCGGCCTTGATAGCCTCGATGTCAAACTCGATGAGCAGATCGCCCTGGGCCACCTGCCCGCCCTCCTCGCAGTGGATGGTGAACCCCCGTCCCTCCATACGCACCGTGTCCCGCCCGATGTGGAGCAGCAGTTCCACACCCGAAGGAGTGGTGATGCACAGGGCGTGTCCCGTCTTCTTCTGGAGCCCCTGGACCGTACCCGCGGCAGGGGCGTAGAGCTTCCCCTCCGTGGGGATGACGGCCAGACCGTCTCCCAGCAGTTTCTGGGCGAACGTGGCGTCCTCCACCTCCTCGATGGGCAGAACCTCCCCGGTGATGGGGCTGACAATCACCTCTTCGTCGGGCGCCCTCTTCCCGAAAAGACGGGAAAAAAATGTGTTCTCTTTCATAACTGTCATCGTCTCCTTTGAGCTATCATTACCCGCCTGTCCCGCGGCGAATCATCGCAATGCCTATCTGATATGGCTTCTATCATAAAGTACCGGCTATTTTTTGTCAAGGCAAAACAAAGTTTTAATTGTCTATTATCCACAATTTTTATTATACTTTTAAAAATAGTTTCTCCATTTTGCCCTTAACTGTTCAAAACAATCCCACTTTTCGGTACAAAGTTCCGTCTCATTGCTTTTCAATTGACATCATGTTCAAATTTTTATACCATAGCGCTGTAAGGATCCCCCCTTGCAGAGAGGAGATGCCAAGCGTGGCGCTTGACTTGAAAAAGATGACAACCGAGACGCGAAACCCCAGCACCATGGAGCTGGACCAGATGACCTCCCTGGAGATCGTCACCGCCATGAACCGTGAGGACGCGCTCGTCCCCAAGGCGATCGAGAACGTGCTGCCTCAGGTCGCGGCCGTGGTGGATTGGGCGGTAGCGTCCCTGAGGCAGGGCGGGCGGCTTTTCTACATGGGCGCGGGCACAAGCGGCCGTTTGGGCGTGCTGGACGCTGCCGAGTGCCCCCCTACCTTCGGCGTCTCCCCCGATCTGGTGGTGGGTCTGATTGCCGGAGGCGATATGGCGTTTTTAAAAGCTGTCGAGGGCGCGGAGGACAGCTTTGATCTGGGCCGCCAGGACCTGATCGACCACGATCTCCGGCCCGTTGACCTTGTCGTCGGCATTGCGGCCAGCGGACGTACCCCCTATGTGCTGGGCGGCCTGGCCTACGCCAAGGAGGCAGGCTGCCACACCGTCGCCATCTCCTGCAACGCGGGCTGCGACATCGGCAGGGCCGCCGACCTGGCGGTGGAGGTGGTGGTGGGCCCTGAGGTGCTCACAGGCTCCACCCGGCTGAAAGCCGGCACCGCGCAAAAGCTCATTCTCAATATGATCTCCACCGCCACGATGGTGGGCGTGGGCAAGGTCTATCAAAACCTGATGGTGGATGTGATGCAGACCAACGAAAAGCTCCACATCCGGGCCGAGAACATTGTCATGGCCGCCACCGGGGCGGAGCGGGCCGAGGCAAAGGCCGCCATCGCCGCGGCAGACGGCAGCGTGAAGACCGCCATCGTCATGATCCTCACCGGGTGCGACGCACCCGCCGCCAAAGCGCGGCTGGAAACGGCCAACGGCCACGTCCGGGAGGCTATCCGCTAAACCAGACCACGCGTTATCATTGTGCAAAAATGGCGTACGCCATTTTTGCAGCCCGCCATGCGGCGGGCTGCCATACATCCAGTGAGAGAAAAGGAGAGGTGTTTTCGCATGACAAATCAAGAGCTATCCAAGCAAATCCTGGAATTGGTCGGCGGCAAGGCAAACGTACTCAGCGCCAGCAACTGCATGACTAGGCTCCGCATCCAGCTCAAGGACAACTCCCTCGTCAAGGTCGAAGCCCTGAAGAAGACCGAGGGCGTCCTCGGCGTGGTGGAGGATGTGACCCTCCAGGTTGTCCTCGGCCCCGGCAAGGCCCGCAAGGTATGCGACATCTTCGTGGTGGACGCGGGCGTCCAGAATGTGACCAGCGAGCAGAGCTGGCAGGACAACAAGGCCGCCATGAAGGCCGGCCAGAACGACAGCGCTCTCAAGCGCGGCCTGCGCACCATCGCCAGCATCTTCATCCCCATGATCCCCGCCATCATCGCGGCCGGTCTCTTCAACGGCCTGGCCAGCCTGATGGGGCAGATCCCCTTCACGAAGGAAGCCCTGGCCGCCGCCGCCGCCGCTCTCAAGGACGGCACCGCGATGGCCGGCGGCGTTAAGGTCATCTACATCATCAGCCAGCTCTTCTCCCTGTTC